>JBQDFB010000080.1:3421-7538 GCA_052085045.1 Microbacteriaceae bacterium
GCCCGCGGCAAGATCACGCTGGTGCCGTAGGCTCAGGCGGCTGTGCGCGCTTCATCACGAAGGCGCGCACCCTCGCGCAGCAGCGGCACCAGCTCCTCGCCCCAGTCGCGCACGTCGCCGAGCGGGTCGAACCCGCGGATGAGGAACCGTGTGACGCCGAGGTCGTAGTACTTCAGCAGCGTCTCGGCCACCTGCTCCGGCGTGCCAACCGGCGCCGTGGAGTTGCCGGACGGACCGGTGAGACGCGTGATGCCCGTCCACAACCGCTCGTCGTGCACGTCGCCGCGCTGTGCGATCTGCTGCAGGCGATCGGCCGACACGGCGCTGCGCTGCTCTCCGCGAGAGCGCGCGAACGACAGCGTGTTCCCATCCTTCTGGGCCGCGATCAGCTCCTCGGTCTCGGTGTAGATCCGCTCGGCCTTCGCCCACGCCGCCTCTTCCGTGTCGGCGATGATCGGGCGGGTGGAGAGGCTGAACTCGATCGTCCGCCCCTCCTTCGCCGCGGCGGCGCGGATGGTGCGAATGTGGTCCGCGACCTCGGCGAGCGGTTCGCCGAACAGCATGTAGACGTCGGCGTTCTTCGCTCCGACCTCGACAGCGCCGCCGGAGAGCCCGCCGAAGAAGATCGGGATCCCGGCATCCGTCGCGGGCTTCGCCGCCGAATAGGCACCTTCGAAGCGGTAGAACTCGCCGTCATGGTCGAAGGGCTCGTCCTCGGTGAGGGTCTTGCGCAGCACGTCGATGAACTCCCCGGTGCGGCGGTAGCGATCCTGTTTCTCGCTGTAGTCGCCGTCGCGGCGCTGATCGGCCTCGCTGCCACCGGTGATGTGGTGGATCGCGACGCGCCCTCCGCCGGTGAGGTGATCGAGCGTGGCCAGCTTGCGGGCGACGATCGTCGGCGGCACGAAGCCGGGGCGGTGCGCGATGAGCACCTTCAGTCGCTCGGTCGTGTGCAGAGCGGCGGCTGCCACGGCGAAGCCGTCCGGTGAGCTCGCACTGTATCCGATGAGCACCCGGTCGAATCCGGCATCTTCGTGCGCACGCGAGAACTCGCGCACATAGGCGGGATCGACGACAGGCCCGGCGAGCGCCTTCGACTCGGACCCTGCAGTCGTGGCGATCATTCCAAGAATTTCGATGGGCATGTGAGCAGCTCCAATGTCAGGGTCGGTTGGCGGATGGCGTGCGGATGAGGGGAACGGAATCGATCAGGCGCCGCGTGTACGGATGCTCGGGGCTCGCAACGACGCGCCTCGTCGGGCCGTCCTCGACGATGCGGCCGCGGTTGAGCACGACGAGCCGGTCACTCATGGCAGCGAGCGAGCCGATGTCGTGCGAGATCACGAGCATCGCGAGTTCTGAGCCCCGCCGGTCGCGCAGCGCGATGAGTGCCTGGACGACCCGGTCGCGGCTCGCGGCATCGAGCGCGCTCACCGGTTCGTCGAGCACGAGCAGCCGGGGTTCGACGACCAGGGCGCGCGCGATCGCCGCCCGCTGCCGCTGCCCGCCGGAGAGCCCGGACGGCAGCCGCGCGATGAGCTCGTCGTCGAGGCCGACGGCGTCGAGGGCCGCGGCACGGCGACGCGCAGCATCCGCCGCGGGCACGCGGGCGATCCGCAGTCCTTCCCCGATGGAATCGGTCACGCTGATGCCAGGATCCAGCGACCGCAGCGGGTCCTGGAAGACGTACTGCACGGCGCCCGAGCGCCGCCATGCGCGCAGAGCAGCACCGCGCAGCCGGGTGACGTCGCGCCCGGCCACACTCACGCGCCCGTCGGCCGGGGCGACGGCGCGCAGCACCGTGCGGGCGAGCGTCGTCTTGCCCGAGCCTGACTCGCCGACCACGCCGACCACTTCGCCGGGTCGCACGGTCAACGAGACGCTGTCGAGCACGCGCACCTGACCGTAGTCGACCGAGACACCGTCCAATTCGAGCGCGCTCATGCCAGGTACCTCTCCAGGCCGTAGGCGGCGTGCGCCGACAAGAGCTCTCGGGTGTAGGGGTGGCCTGGTGCTCGCAGTACGCGGGTTGTCGCGCCGGCCTCGACGACGCGGCCATCGCGGAAGACCTGCACGCGTTCGCAGACCTGCGACACGACGGCGAGGTCGTGCGAGACGAGGATGAGGGCGAGATCGCGCTCGAGCCGCAGTCTCTTCAGCAGTTCGAGCAGCTCTGCCTGCACGGTGACATCCAGCGCGGTGGTCGCCTCATCCGCGATGAGCACGGCCGGGTCTGCGGCGAGCGCCATCGCGATGAGCACGCGCTGCAGCATCCCGCCGCTCAGCTGCGATACCCGTTGGCGCAGGACGAGATCGACACGGCGGATGCCGAGATCATCGAGCAGTTCGCGGGCGCGTTCCCGTGCCCGCCGTCGGGGGACCCCCGCGGTGAGCCGCAGCGTCTCTTCGAGCTGCGCACCGACCGGGATGGCGGGATGCAGGTACGAGGCCGGATCCTGGAACACCGCCGCGACGTGAGTGCCGCGCAGTCGGCGCCAGGTCTTCTCCGGCGCGTGGGTCAGGTCCTGGCCGTCGATGTGGACCGTCCCGCCGGTGATCTCGAGTCCGTCGGGAAGGATGCCGAGCAGCGCACGGCAGGTGAGAGTCTTGCCGCTGCCGGACTCGCCGACGATCCCGACGGCCTCCCCCGGGCGCACCGTGACCGAAACGCCGTGCACGAGTTCCGTGCCGTCGGATGCCGTGATCACCAGGTTCTCGGTCGAGGCCACCGCGGGCCTGACCAAGGAGTTCTCGTCGAATGACGGCGAGAGCGACTCCGCGGCCCTGCTCGATGACATGACCACCGGGGGTGTAGTGATGCGCACGTCAGACATGGGCGGCCTCCTTGCGTCGTACGCGGGCGACCACGGCATCCGCTCCGAGCACGTCCCGCGCAGCATCGGCGAGCAGATTCAACGCACCGACCGTGATGATGATGGCGAGCGCGGGCGCGACCGGTCCGAGCGGTCGCTGGCTGAGGTATCCGAGATCACTGGAGAGCATCCCGCCCCAGGTGGGTGCCGGGGGCTGCACGCCGATGCCGAGGAACGTGAGCGATGCGACGGCGAGGAGCGCCCCGCCGAGTGCCGATACGGATGCGACCATGAGGTTCGGTGCCACCTGACGCCACACATGGCGTCGCAGCACCCACCAGGCCGATCCGCCCAGGAAGGTGGCGGCTTCGACGTACTGCGAGTCGCGGACCCGGAGCGTCGCGGCACGCGCGATGCGGAAGAAGCTCGGTGCGATCAGGATGCCGATCGCCAGCGTCGCCTGAACCAGTCCGTTTCCCAGCAGAGCCGCGAACACGATGGCGAACAGGATGAACGGCAGCGACAGCAGCGCGTCGACCACGCGCAGTGAGAGCCACTCGCCGATCTTCGGCGCGAACGCACTGAGCGCACCGGGCACCGCACCGATCACGAGACCGATGAGAGCGGCGGCCAGAGCGCTGAGCAGCGAGGCAGGAGCGCCGGCCAGCAGTCTGGAGAGAACGTCGCGGCCGAGATAGTCGGTGCCGAACAGGTGCTGGAGCGACGGATCCTGCAGGGCTCTCGCGGTGTCCTGTCCGAGCGGATCGTAGGGTGCCAGCGCGGGACCGGTGACCGCGATGACGAAGACGCCGACGACGACGAGGAGCGCGATGCGCACGGTCCATCCGGCGGCCCACAGGCGGGCGAGGGCGTTCATGCGGCGCTCCGATCGGTGCCGCCGGTGCGGGCGATGATGAGGTTGATGATCACGCCGATGATGACGACCATGGCGATCGTGACGAGCAGCACACCCTGCACCACCGGGATGTCGCCCTGCAGTGCCGCGCGGTTGGCGAGCTGCCCGAGGCCGGGCATCCCGAAGATGACTTCGGTGATGACGGCTCCGCCGATGAGGCGCGGGGCATGCACGCCGAGCACGGAAAGCGCTGGCGTCGACGCGATCGGCAGCGCATGCCGGAGCACGATCCGGGCCGGCGACAGTCCGTGCACGCGCGCACCGATGGTGAAGTTCTCCCGCAGCGTGCCGACCAGCGATGTGCGCAGCTGTCTGGCGATGTCGGCGCCGGCATCCAGGCTCAGCGCGACGGACGGCAGGACGAGGCACATCAGCCAGGCGCCCAGGT
>JBQDFB010000081.1:0-7522 GCA_052085045.1 Microbacteriaceae bacterium
CTGCTGGTCGCACCACATATTTTAACCATGTAGTAGGCTCGGTTTATGGCTGAACTGGTATGGGGCGGGTACGCCCGAATCTCG
Organism: Microbacteriaceae bacterium; assembly: GCA_052085045.1. Lineage (GTDB taxonomy): Bacteria > Actinomycetota > Actinomycetes > Actinomycetales > Microbacteriaceae > Microbacterium. The sequence continues at coordinate 85 of JBQDFB010000081.1, forward strand.
GAGGATCCTCGCGACGAGAGGTCTGGCGTCCGGCGGCAGCGCGAGGACATCGACGCCGAGATCGTCAGGCGCGGGGGTGAGTCGCTGGACGAGGCACGTTTCTATCTCGAAAACGACACATCTGCCTACAAGCGCAAGCGAGTGACGATCACGGACGAGTACGGCGAGCAGCGGCAGGCGTACCGCGTCATCCGTCCCGTCTGGGCTCAGGCGCTCCGCGACCTCCGCGCCGGTGTCATCACGGCTCTCGCCGTCTACGACCTGGACCGCCTCGCCCGCGACCCCCGCGACCTTGAGGACGCCATCGAGGTCGTGCAGCACCACGGCTCACTCATCATCTCGGCCACATCGGCGGGGACCGACCTCATGTCAGACTCGGGCCGGGCGATGGCCCGGGTCATGGTGACCATGGCGCAGAAGTCGAGCGCCGACACGGCTCGGCGAGTGGCCCGGGCTCATCTGGAGTCGGCTCATGAGGGCAGGCCAGTGGGAGGCTCCCGTCCATTCGGGTTCCTCGCTGACAAGGTGACCCACTGCCCCGTCGAGGCCCCTCTCGTCCGTAAGGCAGCGCAGGACATCATCGACGGCGCGTCCATCCGCGGCATTGCCGAGGAGTGGGCCGCGGCCGGGATCAAGACTGTTCGCGGCGGTGCCTGGAATCGCTCGGTGATCCGTCACATGCTCTCGAATCCGAGGCTCGCCGGTTGGCGCGTCCATCAGGGCAAGATCGCCACAGACAGGGACGGGAAGCCAGTCCGCCTCGTCCAGCCTCAGACGTTGGCGGTCGTCGGGGAGGACGGCAAGCCAGCTCGGGCGAAGAACCCGCGTGCGGGTGAGCCCGTCGAGCCGCTGCTCGATCAGGACACGTTTGATCGACTCCAAGAGGCTTTGGTCAGGCCTGATAATCGCAAGGTGAAGCCCCGAAGGGGTGCCCGGCACTATCTGCTCTCCGGGCTCGTCCGTTGCGCCGTGTGCCATCGGCAGATGTACGGCAACCGCTGGGGTGAGACCGGCGGCGAAATGCGGTTCTACTACGTTTGCCAGGGCGGAGCGGATGACAAGCACGCGGTCAGCGTCTCGGGGCACGGCACCGACGCCTTCCTTGAGCGAGTCGTGCTCGACCGGCTGGCCGTCGAGGACATGGAGCGCCCTGCGCCGGAGTTTTCCGGCGACGGTCGGCTCGCCCAGGTGAAAGAAGCGATCACGGAGCTGATGAGTGTGCATCGCACGGGCCTGCTCTCGGGATCGGTCGTGTTCCCCCAGGTCCAGCAGTTGCAGGAGGAGCAGGAGCGACTGGAGGCCGAGCGCGGCGAGTTCATCCGCGCCACCGCAGGGCCGACCACAGCGAGGGTCACGCCCGAGGTGTGGGCAGGCATGTCCACGGATAAGCGCCGGGCCATCGTCGAGACTCTGATCGAGGCCGTCCTTATCCATCCGGGGCGGCAGCGTCAGAACAAGCTCGACTATGACCGGATCGAGGTCGTGTGGCGACAGGACTAGCGCTCGTTCGCGCTCGGCGTTGACACCGCTTGACATGAACATTAAGATCGTGAGTAATCTTGATGACGATCTCAAAACTCGGGATCGTCGGCCTCGTAAATCCCGCGGGGCCGGAGGGAGAGCCTGGACCGGGGTGGGATTGCTCGGTTGATGACTTTGATCATCACGTGCCTGCGCGACGGAGCAGGGATGCCGACAGAGCCTCGAGGCGAAGGTCGCCGGGCTGGGGTGCCGATTGACCCCGGTAACGCTCGTCACAGACGGATGAGCTGTTTACCGGAGGTTTGTCATGTCCGCCCTCGTCGCGGATTCCGTTCAGCAACTCGTCAGTCTTCAGAGCGCCGTTGACCTCGGCTACGGGGCGTACTCGACCCTGCGCCGGTACATCGCAGACGGTCGTCTCCCCGCGGTCAAAATCGGCTCCCGTCTCAAGGTGCGCAGGGCCGACCTCGACGCCCTCGCCGTCTCCGCCGGGCCTGTCGCAGCGACGGAGCTTGACCGGGCCGTCGAGCGAGTGCTCGCCTCGGCCCCTGCTCTCACCGACGCGCAGCGTGAACGCCTCGGTCGTCTCTCTGTCGGTGATAGCCGATGAGCGGCCGCCGAGCACGCGCCCAGCGCCGTCAACCTGCTGACCTTCCCCTGTCCCCCAACCGAGGGAGCGCAGCAACCGAGGGCGGGAGCGAAACGACGGTCATTCTTGGTTCTGAGGATGAAGTCGTTTCAGTCGTTTTCGGCCCCTCAGACAGCCAAAGCTCCAGGTCAGGCGGGGGGACCATGGGCTTGTGTCCCCCCGCCAGCAACGAAGTCGTTTCAGTCGTTTTTGATGGCTCCGAGACGAATTCGACGTCGGTCGGCGAGCTGCCCGAGACGCTTCGTCTGCTCGATCTCGTGGGTACCGACGAAGACCCGTACAAGGAGGGCGGCGCGTGGGCCTACGCCGAGGAACTGGGAGGTCGCGTCTTCTTCATCACGCAGAACGAGCGCTATACGGATGGTCGTGTGCTGCTCGACGAGGCGCAGATCGAGCGGGCCGTCGCGCGCAAGGGCATCACGCGCTGGGCGTGGGTCAAGCACGACAAGGACGTGATCTCCGAGGACGACGTGAAGCGGAACCCGGCGGCCGTGCTGGGCGATCCGAAGGCTGACGGCTATCACGTGGCCGTCGAACGCAAGTCGTTCGCGAGCGTCGGTCAGATCGCCCGTCTGTTCGGGGTGTCGCCGAGCCAGGTCGAAGTCAAGCCTCAGGGGTCCTTCATGGACCTTGTCGAGTATTTGACGCACGAGCATCCGAATCAGCTCGCGAAGGGCAAGCATCACTATGCCGACGAGGAGGTGCACGCGAGCTTCGACTGGCGTCCAGCTCTGGACGACCACAAGCTGGCACGGTCTGCGAAGGCCGGTCAGCGGGCAAGTCTCAAGAAGCGTGACGCGATCCGCGAGGCCGTGATGCTCGGCGAGATGACGCTGAAGCAGGTACGTGAGAACGAGCGCGCGATCTACATCCAGGACCTGGAGAAGCTGCAGAAGCTCCGCCAGGACTTCATGCTGCACCAGCCTGCGCCACGGCATCGGATGAACTACTACATCGGCTCTCCCGCCGGTGCCGTGCGCAAGGGACGGACGGGCAAGACGCAGCTCGCGAAGCTCTTTGCCCGGATGCTCTACCCCGATCTCGAAGCCGACGAGTGCTACCACGTCGCGACGGATGCCCGCGTGCCGCTCCAGAACTACAAGGGGCAGCCGGTGATCATCTGGGACGACTACAGCGTGCCCGGTCTCTTGGCTGCACTCGGCAGCCGGGAAGGCGTGTGGCAGGTCTTCGACGATCACCCGAGCGCGAGCGACGCGAACATCAAGTACGGCTCCGTGCGGCTCGTCCACGCAGTGAACATCATCGCGAAGACGACGCCGTACGCCGAGTACCTCGATGGCCTGGCCGGTGAGTACACCGATGCCAGCGGCAATGTGCACGAGGCCGAGGATCGCAGTCAGTCGTGGGGCCGTTTCCCGGTGGTGTTCGAGGTGACGCCGGACAGCATCGAGATGCTGCTCAATCGCGGCTTCGCAGACGACACCGACGACTTCCTCGCCTACCAGAAGGTCGCCCGGATGAGGGCCAGCATGAAGGCCGTGTGCAGCGGACTCGACGCAATCGAGAGCGATGAGGAGCGCGAGGCCGCGACGTTCCAGGTCGGCGAGGTGCTCCTGCGCCCGATCATCGATCAGCACCGCGCTCTCCAGCCGGTCGCCGATCGTGCGGGTGCGGATGTCGTCGGTGAGTTGCTCGCCGGGATCGAGGTGCTCGACGGCGAGGCGCTGGAGCAGGCGGACGCCGAGCACGCGGCCGAGGTGCACGCCGCGGTGCTCGATGGCGTCGCCGTCGAGGAGGAGCAGCGGCGGCAAGCGCGGCTGGCATCGCAGCGCGAGGAATTGACCAAGGTCAACGAGCATATCGGGCGGCTCCGCGAGGCCGGGTTTTACGAGCTTCCGCAGTCGAGCAGGCGCGAAGTTCTCGACATTATCGAAGGCGGTGCGTCATGAGCGCCGCCGAGACCCGCGACGCCGTGCGTCGCACCCCCTCGCCCGCAGGGAGCGCAAGCGACCGAGGACGAGGGCCAGCGGCGATTGACGACACGAGCGCCAGCGCTGTGTCGGACAATCGCCCTGCTGGCCGAACCCGTCACCATGTCCAGGGAGTCGAGCGCGCAGGCACTGATTCGCCCCCGGCGAATCGTGCCGCGCGGCTCGACGTCAGGCTCACGGCCGCGGAGCGCGAAGCGATCCGTCGGCGGGCCGACCGCCTCGGGACCGCGCCCTCGGCGTGGGTCCGTGCGACGGTACTCGATGCTCTCGATTCCAGGGGCGGGCATGTCGAGGCGATGGAGGCCGCAGCGGCCATGGCGCCCAGTCCCGAGCTGGCGGCAGCGGTCGAGCAGCTGCGCCGGGTCGGGGTGAACTTGAACCAGGTCCTGCGCCGTGGAGGTGCGGTCGATGACCGTCTCCTCGGCGCAGTCCTCGGCGCTGTCGATGAGGTGCGGTCTCGGCTCGGGGACAGGGTGCAGCTGTCATGAGCACGTGTAACGTCCGACCGTCGAAGTCGGCCGCGGACTCGGTGGGATACGCCCTCTACGGCCGTGGGGATGCGGAGCGTGCCGAGCACCTCGCGAACGGTACGAACCGGGCCGCGGAGTTCAGCTGCTCGGTCGGGTCTGCCGAGGATTTCGTCGCCCGTGCCGAGGCGCTGTCGAAGGCTCACGGCCGCAAGGTCGAGTTGTACTCGTACACGCAGAACTTTCCTCCGGACGAGTTCGACGTGAACAGCCCCGACGATGTTCGACGCGTTCACGAGCTGGGGGTGAAGCTGGCGAAGCGGCTGAACTCGGCAGATTACCTCGTTGCGACGCATATTGACTCTGCCGCTGGCCATGCGCACAACCACGTGTACCAGATCAATCACGACCGGCTTACCGGTAAGGCGCTCAAGCGCAACACCTCGTGGAAACGGGGTCTTCGGTGGACAAACGACAAACTCATGAAAGATGAGGGCTGCCGGGTGCTGCCGTCGCCCGAGCGGCCCCCGCTCGACTGGTCTCAGAGGCGTGAGGAGTTCGCAGTCGGAGGTTTTGAGCGCGAACTCGGTGACCGTGTTGCCGACTCGTTGCGCGACCCCCGCTCCGTCTCCCGCGAGGCGTTCACCGACGTGCTTTCGGAGCACGGCGTCACCCTCGCGGAGACGAAGCGGGACGGCCTCACCTACAAGATGCGCAGGTCTGACAACGGGAAGATCGGCAGGCGTAAGGCATCCGGTCTCACTCCTGAATTCACCGCCGAAGGTACACAACAGATTTTCGAGTTTCACAGCAATAGCAAGGAAAGGGAGAAGCAGGACGATGGGTATTTACGAGGATATGAGCAACGAGAGGATCGAGCAGCAGCAGGCCTCGACCTCGCCCGCGCACGACTCGAACTCGCAGAGGCTGAGGCAGGTCGAGGAGCAGGTCGCCGAGCAGGGGGTCGCACTCAAAGAGACCGTGCAGACGCTCACGCGGCTGCGTCTGAACGGGAACGGAGCTTCGGCCGACGCCGAGGTCGTGGAACGGCTCGCAGCGTCTCTGGAGGCTCTGCGAACCGAGGGCGCGACCGAGGTCGCTCGCTCTGAGGCCTTCGCGAATCAACTCGTCGCCGATCTCCGCGGCCGCACGTCCGTGACCCTCGACAGCTCCGAGGTTGCCCGGATCGTCGGCGACGACGTGGCCGAAGCCGTCGCCGAGGCTGTCAAGCCCCGCATCGAGGCGCTGCGTGCCGAGATGGAGAGGACGGCGACCTCGATCCGTGAGGTCATGGCGTCGAACCTCAAGGCGATCGATAAGCGGATGACCCGGGCTGAGGCCGTGCAGGAACGGGTCGTGGGCATGCGGGCCGTGCTGACGCACGCCGGGGCCGCGGTGCTCCCGTTCGCCCTCGTCGCATTCGTCGCGGTGATCGGCGTCCTGTGCGGCTTCGCCGCCGTGCCCACGGTGACCGGTGCCGAGGGCTTCGGCCGGGTCGCGGTGATCGGCGGGTGGATCGTCGCGTTAGGGCTGTTCGTCGGGGTCGTGATCCTCGGCGGGGCGAAGCTTGCGCAGAAGTTCAGGGAGTGGTCGCGGTGACGGCGCAGGGCAAGACTGTACCTCTCGTGCACCTCGGCGCTAAGGCGTCCCCGGAGGATCGGCGCAGTCGTCGGCTCATCGTCATTCGCGACAGCCTCGGCCGCCACTCGGTGCAGCTCAGTCGCCTCGACCCGCTCGCGGTCGGTCAGCGGAGCCTGTTGTTGTCGAAGCACACGCAGAAGCTCAGCCCGGCGCAGATCGAGGCCATGGAGAGTTGCGTCGAGCCCTGGCAGCACGTGACGGTGCCGTTCCGCGGTTCGAAGGTTGAAGTGTTCGCCGTCGTCGGCGACCTCCTGCCTCGCGGCAATGATGGTCACATCGCGGGACGGTTGCGGTCGTCGCCCGAGCACATCGGCCCCGACGTGCTCGTCCGCCAGCGGCTCGCCGTCGAGGTGGGTCGACTCGTTGCCGACCTCCGCGGCCGGGCCAAGGCCGAACGGGTCCGGGTTGAGGGGGACGGCTGGGACGATGATGAGGGCGGATTCGAGACGAGCCTCGGCCTCGAACGGTATCGCCGCGACGAGGCCGACGAGCGGCAGTTCGGCGGCTGAGCCTAGGCTCAGCGCTCGGGACCCCGTTGCAGTGCGCAGCAGGGTCCCGTTCTACTGACGGCACTTGAGTCCAGGAGCATGCCGATCAGCAGCGCGAGCGGGTTGTCGGTGAGCAGGGCGTCGGCGGCGGTGTCTCCGGTGATGCGAAGGGCCATGACATCGAGCGTAACTCGCATCGAAATTGAAATCCCGAAAATCCGGATGGTTGTGACCGGGCGACGGCGTGCAGTGCCGTGTGGCTAGGCAGAGTCCGAAGAAGCGACCTTGCTCCGCCTGTAGAGGAGGCGCGTGATGATGAAGCCGATTCCCCAGCCGACGACGCCGAACCCCACAAATGTGCCAACAAGGGCGAGCACACCGGTACTTGCGTTCAGGTCAAACCAACCGCTGAAGATCAAGCAAGGAATCACAGTCCCGGCCATCACAGCGGTATGCACGATGGTGCGTTTCAGCAATGACCAACGATCGATGTCATAGATCGGGATCGCGGCGATCACGACTCCGACGATGACCCCCACCGTACGCGTGCCGCGCGCCTGGGCAGGATCATCGATCGCGAAAGAGAGAGCCAGCATGATGACCAGCGTCAACACACCTGACAGCAGGAACCGGACAGCTCGCTTCATACACCCAGGATAGGCGATGCAGCAGATGGGCTCGATCACCCCCAAAAGAGGGGAAGCGCAGCCGCCGCGCCAGTATGGAATCAGCTCCCCATGGTCAGCGCACCTGCTGGTC
>JBQDFB010000082.1:0-4550 GCA_052085045.1 Microbacteriaceae bacterium
GCCGCCGCGCGATCAGGCGCGAGCCTTCGCCATCATTTCGCCGCGCGGGTTCTCCTTCGGCTCGGCAGCCTGGAAGGCGAGCAGCGCTTCGCGCGCCGCGTCATCCAGGTGCGAGGGAACCGCGACCTGCAGCTCGGCGAGCAGATCACCGGTGCCCTTCGAGCTCTTCACACCGCGCCCCTTGACGCGCAGCACGCGCCCGGAGGGCGTTCCCGGCGCGACGCGGAGCTTGACCACGTCGCCGGCGAGGGTCGGCACCTCGATCGTCGCCCCGAGCGTCGCCTCGGTGAAGGTCACCGGCACCGTGAGGCGCAGGTTCAGCCCGTCGCGCGTGAAGACCGGGTGCGGTCGTACTGTGATCGACACGACGATGTCGCCGCTTTCGCCGCCGTCGGGCGACGGGCGACCACGACCGCGCAGGCGGATCTTCTGCCCGTTCGCGACCCCGGCGGGAATCTTCACCTTGAAGGGTTTGCCGTCCTCGCCCCGCAGCGTGATGGTCTCGCCCTGCACAGCGGTGACGAAGTCGAGCGTGGTGCGGGCCGTGACGTCGGCGCCCTTCTGCGGACCGCCGAAACCCCGGTATCCGCCGGTCGGCTGACCGAAACGGCCGGAGCCGAACGCGCCGCCCTGGCCACCCTGGTTGAACATCGCGAAGATGTCCTCGAAGTCGGCACTCTGGCCTCGTCCGCCCTGGCCGAACCGGCTGAAGACGTCCTCGAAACCGCCTGCGCTGGATCCACCCGCGGTGAAGCGTGCACCCGAGCCCATGGCTCGGATCTCGTCATACTCCTTGCGCTGCTCCGGGTCGGCGAGCACCGAGTACGCCTCGCTGATCTCCTTGAACTTCGCCTCAGCCGCAGCATCCCCCTGATTGGAATCCGGGTGGTACTTGCGCGCCAACTTGCGGTACGTCTTCTTCAGGTCCGCATCACTGACGTCCTTGGCGACGCCGAGCATCTTGTAGAAGTCCTTGTCGAACCAATCCTGACTGGCCATGTATCACCGGCCTACTCTGCAGGAACGGCAACCACGACCTTCGCAGGACGCAGTTCGACCTCGCCCAGGCGATAGCCGACCTCGACGACCTCGAGAATCGTGGATGTCTCTGCGCCGGGCGTCGGCTGCTGGAAGATCGCCTCGTGATGCTGCGGGTCGAACTCCTCGCCCACAGCGCCGTATGCGACCACGCCGAGACGCTCGACGACAGCGCGGACCTTCTCACCGATCACGAAGAACGGCGTGCCCTCTTCGAGATCGCCGTGCGCGGCAGCACGGTCGAGGTCGTCGAGCACGGGCAGCAGGCCCTTGGCCGCCTCGCCCTTCGCGCGCTCGATCTCGACCTGCCGCTGGTCTTCCGTACGCCGCCGGTAGTTGGCGTACTCGGCCTGCAGGCGCTTGAGATCGTTGAGCAGTGTCGACTCGAGGTCGGCGAGCACAGCATCTTCTGCCGCGGCCTCGCCGGTCTGCTCCGCGTCGAGGATGTCGTCGATCGTCAGGTCGTCGTCCGACCCTTCGGCCGCGGCCGCCTCAGCGGAATCGGAGTTCGGGGTCGCGTCGGGCGTGTCCTGCGACGCGGGGCCGGATGCCGCAGCATCCGACCCCTCGTCCTCAGGAACTTCGCCGTTCGCGTCGAAGTTCTTGTCCGTCATGGTTACTTCTTCTCGTCCTCGTCGTCGATGACCTCGGCGTCGACGACGTCCTCCTCGTCGGAGGCGTCGCCCGCAGGAGCCTCACCCTCGGCGGGACCGGCGTCGGATGCGGCATCCGCCTGCGACTGCGCGTAGATCGCTTCGCCGAGCTTGCCCTGCGACTCGTTCAGCTTGTCGAGCGCCGTCTTGACGGCGTCGTCGTCCTCGCCGGCCAGAGCCGTCTTCAGAGCGTCGACGTCAGCCTGGACCTCGTCCTTGACCTCGGCGGGGAGCTTGTCCTCGTTCTCCTTGATCAGCTTCTCGATCGAGTACGACAGGGTCTCGGCCTGGTTGCGCTGCTCAAGAGCGTCGGCACGCTGCTTGTCTTCAGCCGCGTTCTCCTCCGCCTCGCGGACCATGCGCTCGATGTCTTCCTTCGACAGCGACGAGCCGCCGGTGATGGTCATCGACTGCTCGGTGCCGGTGCCCTTGTCCTTGGCGGATACGTGCACGATGCCGTTCGCGTCGATGTCGAAGGTGACCTCGACCTGCGGCATACCGCGAGGAGCCGGGGCGATGCCCGTGAGCTCGAAGGTGCCCAGCGGCTTGTTGTCGCGGGTGAACTCGCGCTCGCCCTGGAAGACCTGGATCGCGACGGACGGCTGGTTGTCGTCTGCCGTGGTGAAGGTCTCGCTGCGCTTGGTCGGGATGGCGGTGTTGCGCTCGATGAGCTTCGTCATGCGGCCGCCCTTGGTCTCGATGCCGAGGCTCAGCGGGGTGACGTCGATGAGGAGAACGTCCTTGCGCTCGCCCTTGAGGACACCGGCCTGCAGAGCGGCACCGACGGCGACGACCTCGTCAGGGTTGACGCCCTTGTTCGCTTCCTTGCCGGTCTCGCTCTTGACGAGGTCGGCGACGGCGGGCATGCGAGTCGATCCACCGACGAGCACGACGTGGTCGATGTCGGCGACCTTGACGCTCGCCTCGCGGATGACGTCTTCGAACGGCTTCTTGGTGCGGTCGAGGAGGTCTTTGGTGAGATCCTCGAACTTCGCACGGGTGATCGTCTCGGAGAGCGATACGGGGCCCGACTCGGTCAGCGACAGGTACGGCAGGTTGATGGAGGTGCTGGTCGAGGAGGAGAGCTCCTTCTTCGCCTGCTCGGCGGCCTCCTTCAGGCGCTGCAGGGCGATCTTGTCACTCGAGACGTCGACGCCGCTGGTCTCCTTGAACTGCTTGATCAGGTGGTCGACGAGGCGCTGGTCCCAGTCGTCACCGCCGAGGCGGTTGTCACCGGCGGTGGAGCGCACCTGGATGGTCGAGAAGTCGTCGTCCTTGCCCACCTCGAGCAGCGACACGTCGAACGTTCCGCCACCGAGGTCGAAGACGAGGATGAGTTCGTCCTCCTGGCCGCGGTCGAGGCCGTAGGCGAGGGCAGCCGCGGTCGGCTCGTTGATGATGCGCAGCACGTTCAGACCTGCGACCTCACCGGCCTCCTTCGTGGCCTGGCGCTCGGCGTCGTTGAAGTATGCGGGAACGGTGATGACGGCATCGGTCACGGTGTCGCCGAGGTACGACTCGGCGTCGCGCTTGAGCTTCATGAGGATGCGCGCGGAGATCTCCTGCGGCGTCCACTTCTTGTCGTCGAGGTCGAAGCTCCAGTCCGTGCCCATGTGGCGCTTGACGGATGCGACGGTGCGGTCGACGTTGGTGACGGCCTGGCGCTTCGCGGTCTCGCCGACGAGCACCTCGCCGTCCTTCGTGTAGGCGACCACCGACGGGGTCGTGCGGAAGCCCTCGGCGTTGGCGATGACCTTCGGCTCGCCACCCTCGAGGACGCTGACGACGGAGTTCGTCGTTCCGAGGTCGATTCCAACAGCACGTGCCATGCGATTCTCCTTCTGGTTGAAGTGCGTAAAGTGAAGATTCTGGGCGACCCAGAAACCTGAGTCGCGATGGCTCAACTGTACACTTCCGTCGGAGTGCCGTCAAATGAACTTGATATGAATTGACTCAACTTCTAGTTATCCACAGGTCGTCTGCGGGTCCTCCGAGAATCAATAGGCTCACTGACCATGAGAAATCAGCTGGCCCCGCTCGCAACCTTCAGATCGCTCGTGCTCATACTGGCGCTGAGCGCATTGACGGCGGTGACGCTGAGCGGATGCATGTACAGCTCGATCCCCGCTGGTTCGCCGACCGGTGCAACCACCGATGACCCGACGCCGGTCCCCACGGAGTCGACGCCGAGCACCGATGCCGATCTGCCCGTCACACTCACGTTCGACGACGGCGCGCTGCTGCCGGAGTCGGTGTACATCGAGTGGGGCGACGGCCTGCTCACGGACGACGGTTGGGAGGTTGTCTCCCCCGATGATGGCAACGGCACGTGGACCTACGGCACGGTCGACGGCACGTGCACGGCGCAGTTCTGGCAGGGCCTCACGGGAGACGTCGAGACGACCCCTGGCGACGACAGCGCCTCATCGGACGCGATTCTCGCGACGCTCCTGCAAACGGATGCCGCATCGGTGACTCCGAGCGCCTCAGACGGCGCCTTCAGTTATCAGATCGACGGCAACGCCGATGTCGAACATCGCCGACTCCTCGGACAGCAAGACGACCGCGACTGGATTATGGCCGCGCGCGCCTTCACGGCGACCGGAGTGGGTGTCTACCTCATCGTCGATTGCACCGGCGGCGATGCGAATGCCGTGTTCGCCGAGGTGACCGACTCGAACCCGGTCGTCGTCCACTGACGGATCTGCCCTAGCGCCGTGACTCGAGCCAGCCACTGACCTCGATGCCCAGCTGCGCCGGGGCATCGAACTGGATCAGGTGCCCCGCACCTTCGATGATCGCCAGCGTCGATCCCGGTATCGACGACTGCAGGCGGTGCGCACGATCGATCGGGATCCA
>JBQDFB010000082.1:4650-7316 GCA_052085045.1 Microbacteriaceae bacterium
GGGAGCTGCGCGAAGACCTCCGCGTGCTGCTTCACGAGCGTGAAGAACGGCGACCCCCAGGGGGTGAGCGCCACGGCATCCACCAGGCAGAGCGAGCGGTAGCGCGCTCCATGCAACAGCCGTGCGCGCAATGCGACGGCGCCGCCGAAGTCGTGCGCGACGATGTGCGGGCGCTCGAGCTGCCACTGTGTCAGCAGCGCGGCGAACAGCTCGCCCTGGGTGCCGAGATCCACAGCGTGCGCGGCATCCTTCGACGATTGACCGTACCCGGGCATATCCCAGAGATACACGGTGAAGCGTGCGGCGAGCGCCTCGGCGAGCGGCCGCCAGAGCGCCGACGACCATGGCGTCCCATGCAGGAACACGACGGGAGGGCCGGAACCGAACCGATCCCAGGCGACCGTCCGGCCGTTCCAGACGAACGTCTCTCGGAGGGTGTGCATCGGCATCCGCCTGTCGATCATTTCCCGCCGGGAGGGCCGATGATCAGCAGGATCACGTACAGCGCGATCACGGCAACGGCGATGAGGACGACCAGCAGCCAGGCGTGGTTGAGGAACCAGCGCATCGTCCGGTCATACCAGGTGTGATCCTGAGGATGGTCGCTCGCCTCCAGTCGCCAGTACCCGACGAGCCGCCCCTTGCGATGCAGCCAGATCTCCATCGGGATGGTCGCGTACGGCACGATCGCGCTGACCACTGCCAGGATGCCGAGGCCGATCGACCAGCGCTGGTTGAACGCGACGAGAATCGCGGTTGCTCCGTAGGAGAGGAACACGAAACCGTGGATGCCGCCGGCGATGGTCACTACGATGCCGGGGGCTCCTACGGCTCGGGCGATGAGCGCTGAGATCAGAAGTGTCCAGGTGATCGCCTCGGCGATCGCGAGGACGCGGTACAGACGGGCAGGCGTGCGGAACATCGTGCTCCTTGTTCGACGGGCTCTACTACCGTAACCGTCGGGACCGACACTGCAGTGCCTGACATCGCCCGCTAGCCTGGGTGCACACGGCGCACGGAGGCCCTCTTGACCCAGTCCGACATGCACGCGCTCGAATCGATGGGCGGCTTCCGCGCGATGGCGCGCAGCCAGACGCCGGTGAGCCGGCGCAGAGGACGCGTCTGGCCCGCCGTGACGCTGTTCGTCATTCTGGGTGTGCTGTTCGGATCGATCGGCGTGCTCCTGCTGGCGACGCTGAAGACGCCCTCGCCGACCATGACCGCGCGCGAGCAGTTCCTCATCGGCGGGCTCATCCTGCTCTTCGCCGCGTTGTTCGTCGGACTCGCCGCCTCGCTCATCTGGACGAACCGGCGACGCCATCGGCGCCTGCACCGTGCCGCGCGGATGGGGATCGCGCAGGGATGGCACGTCCGCCTCGAGGGCGACCCGCGCGAGCATGCGGCATCCGCGTTCCGCTCGGGCACGAAGAGCGGATCGTGGTTCGAGAGCCCGATGCATCTGCACGAGCCGCGCTACGTCGAGGTCGGCAATTACATCTTCGACGCCGGACAGGCGGGGCGCGGGCGGGCCTCGGTCGGCTGGATCGGGATCGAACTCGATCGCGCCCTGCCGCACATGTACCTGTTCTCGCAGGCCGACCCGCGCCGGGTGCGGCCCTACCGCGTGCCGATCTTCGCGAAGGATCAGCGCCTCGAACTCGAAGGCGACTTCAATCGACACTTCCGCCTGCTCTGCCCGCGTGAGTACGAGACCGACGCGCTGTATGTCATGACGCCCGACGTCATGGCCCTGATGATCGACGAGGCGTCCGGATTCGACATCGAGATCGTCGACGACATGATGTTCGTCATCGCCCGCACTCCGTTCGATATGACCGACCCGCGCGTGCTCGAGTTCGCTCGCCGCTTGGTCGCGACCCTCGGCTCCCGCACGGCATCGCAGAGCGTGCGCTACGTCGACGAGCGCTCGGGTGATCCGGACTTCATCGATACCGGAGGCGTCCGTCTCACGCGCCGGCGGCTGATCGTGACGTTCGTCCCCGTGGTCGTGGGCGTGATCGCCGTCGCCGCCGTCGGCTGGTTCAGCGGCATCCTGGGCTGATCGCGCCACGTTGCCGCCGGACGTGCGTATTCCTCCGTGCCCGGAATAGCCGGAGCCCGCGCCCGGTTCCCAGAGTCATGAGCCTTGTCGCCACACCCCCTCCCACCGACGTGCGGGATGATGCGCTGGAGCGGCTGCTGGGCGACATCGCCGTCAGCATCCGTTCCCAGCACCGCATCCTCGCATCCGTTGACGAGGTGATCGCGCTCGAACCGGAGGCGCAGTCGCTGATCTACGTACTCGCCGGCGAAGTCAGCCTCCCCGGCGCCGGCGCCCTTCCGCGCGCGTTCACGACCGGTGACGCGCTGCTCAGCTCGGGGCAGCGCGCGACGTCGCTCCACATCCAGGCCGGGTCGCGGGTGCTCGTCTCGAGCCTCGCCCTCGCCGCCACTGCCGTGCACCTCAGTGCGCTGTTGCCCTCGGTGGCGTGGATCCGCCGGTTCGACGAACGTGAGCCTGCGGCGGCCACGCTCGCTCATCACATGGGCATCGAAGCACCCCAGCGTCACGTCGAGCGCGACGGCGACATGGTCATCTGCCGCATGATGGCGACGATGCTGATGCAGTCGATGATCCGGGCCTGGGCGGCTGTCGGTTGCGCCCC
>JBQDFB010000083.1:0-7265 GCA_052085045.1 Microbacteriaceae bacterium
CGAGCCAGTATCGTGGATGTCAGCGACGAAACCGGTTCTGACCGGCCCGCCACCAGCACCAGAGGGAAGACACCATGACGCAGCAGACCATTCTCGAACCGGACGGCCGTGCCATCCCGTACATCGAGGAGGGCGAAGGACCGGTCTCATTGGTGCTGATCTCCGGACGCACGCTCAGTGGCGACGGTCTCGCCGTGGTGGCGCACTACCTCACCGAGGAGGCCGGCTTCCACGTCGTGCGCGTCGGTCCCCGCGCCGAATCCGCCGCTCCGGATCGCGAGGAGACTCTGCATGAGCGCGCGGACGACGCCGTCGCGGTCATCGACCACCTCGGACTCGAGCACACCTGGATCGGCGGCCATGCCTTCGGCGGCACCGCCGCGCGCGTCTTCGCCGCAGCGCACACCGACCGCGTCAATGGCCTGCTGCTGCTCGGCGTCGAGGGTGACGAGATCCCCCTGGCACCGGCGATCCCGGTGCTCATCGTGCAGGCGACCGACGATGAGACCACGCCGTCCGCCAACGCTGAAACCCTGCAGGCGACCGCACCGGAGCGCGCCAGCATCAAGACCGTCAACGGCGCCGATCACCTGTTCCCGGCGACGCATCCGATCGAGACGGCGGTCATCGTCGAGGAATACCTCGACTGGGACTGACCACCGCGCACCGCTAGAACCGCGCGCCTCACCCTGACGGATCCGGCCGGCGACGCCCCGACTTCGTCTCCGACCGGCGGCGCTTGCCCTCCAGGCGCCGGCGTTGTGAACCCTTCGTCGGTCGGGTCTTCCGACGAACGGATGCCTGGGCCAGAGCCGACCGAAGCAGCTCCGCGAGCCGCTCCCGCGCCGCCTGACGATTGTGTCGCTGCGAACGGTGCTCAGAGGCGGTGATGGTCAGAACGGTTCCCGCAAGGCGCGTGCTGAGCCGGTCGAGGGCTCGTTCACGCTGAACGTCGTCGAAGGCCGTCGTGGTCGCGAGATCAAGGCTGAGCTGCACACGCGAATCCGCGGTGTTCACACCCTGGCCACCCGGCCCCGACGCGCGGGAGAACAGCTCGACGAGCTCGACAGCCGGCACACGCAGGCCGCGGGGAACGCCCGGTCCGGCCGGCACGCGCAGATCGTCCACGTGCTCACCGCAACTGACGGTCGAAGCGGTGGACGCTCATCCGGCGCGCTGACCCGGGTGCGTGCCCTCAGCGATCTCCTCGACCGTCTTGGCATTGAACGCCGGGAGGTCATCCGGTGTCCGACTGGAGACGAGGCCCTCGTCGACGACGACCTCTTCGTCGACCCAGGTCGCCCCGGCGTTGAGCAGGTCGGTGCGAAGGCTCGGGTAGCTGGTGAGCGTGCGACCGCGCACGACATCGGCTTCGACGAGGATCCACGACCCGTGACAGATCACGGCGACGGGCTTGTGCGCCTCGAAGAACGCCTTCGCGAACGCGACGGCATCCTGATCCATCCGCAGGTGATCCGCGTTGACGACGCCACCGGGCAGCACGAGCGCATCGAACGCCGATGCGTCTGCGTCGGCGACTGCCTGATCGACATTCTGGACGTGGCCCTTCTTGCCCGTGACCTTCGCGTCGGCGGGGGAGACGAGCTGCGCCTGCGCGCCAGCATCCGTCACCGCGCTCCAGGGGCTGGTCAGCTCGCTGTCCTCGAACCCGTCGGTGAGCAGGAATGCCACTCTCTTGTTGTCAAGCGTTGCCATGATCTTCTCCTCGTCTTCTGAATGCGAAGAGGGTGGGATGCCGCGACACCCCACCCTCTCGTACATCTCACATCGTCAAGCTGGCTGCGGCAGGATCGTGAAGCTCACAGCTCCCTGCTCGTCCACGCCCGCGTCGAGCACCTTGTCGGACAGCGCGTCGGCGGCGGTATCTTCGAGGAAGACCCGGCTCTCCGGTCCCTCGACGACGACATCAGCGGGCTCAGGGGTGGGAACGACGTGAACGGCGAAACGTGCTTCGCCGTTCGGCCCCTGCCCCTCCGCGGTCTGGATGCGCAGCCCCGCCTCTGCACCGGCATCCTCTCGGCCGACGATCGTGGTGACGACGGCATCTGCATTCTCGGTCAGGGTGAGCACAGCGCTCTCCTTCCGTGTTGCGGACACACTCCGGACAGAGCATGTCCGGGCCACGATTCCGCACTTGGCCGATGTCTTCAACCTGAGTGTCGGGATTAGGAGGAATCTCTCAACTCGCGTCCTCTTCCCGCAGCCGCGGCTCGCTGCGCAGCTCGGGGCGAAAGCCCGCCTTGTCGGCGTAGAACGCACGGACGCGGTCCATGTCTGCGCGGACGTCGCCGGTGAGCTCGAACGTCGGTCCCACACCGGTGGTCATGGTGGTGCGATCGACGAAACACAGCGTCACCGGCATCCCCGCATCCCGAGCGATGCGGTAGAAACCCGACTTCCAGTAGTCGTTCTTTCCGCGGGTGCCATCGGGGGTCACCACGAGGCCGAACACCTCGCCACCGTGGATCTGCGCGACGACGTCCGAGACGACCCGGCTCGGATCGGAGCGGTCGACCGGGATGCCGCCGAGTCGGCGCATCACCGGACCGCGCCAGCCGGCGAACAGGCTCGCCTTGCCGAGCCAGCGGATTTCGACGCCGAGCCGCCAGGCGATCGCGAGCATGAGCACGAAGTCGACGTTCGAGGTGTGCGGCGCGCCGACCAGTACGGTCGGGCGATCGGGAACGGATTCGCCGGCGAGCTTCCAGCGGCTGACCGCCCAGAAGGCTCGGGCGATGAGGCGTCGAAGCATTCCTCAACCGTATGGCAGGGGGCATGCGCCGCCCGGCATGCGACGTCGCCTCAGGAGCGCGGCCGCGAGCGCGAGACCAGCATCGGCAGAGCGAGCCAGAGGCCGAAGACGACGACGACCCCGATGGCGAGGATGATCACTGCGACAGTGCGATCCAGGGTGAAGTCGACGATGAGGGTCGTCACCCCGACGCTCAGGATGCCGACGACCACCAGGTCCGCCTTGACCATCAGCGATGCCATCTGCACGAGTTCGGGCTTGCGGCGTCGGCCGAACAGCCAGCGGTGCATCCCGACTGGCGCCAGAGCGATGATCGTGGCCAGAGCGGCCAGACCGACGAGGATCAGATAGAGGCCGACCTGCACCGGATCGAGCTCGGTGAACCGCGGTTGGAACGCCACAGCGAGCAGAAAACCCGACAGCACCTGGGTGCCCGTCTGCATGACGCGCAGCTCCTGCATGAGCTCTTCCCAATTGCGGTCGGCGCGCTCGTTGGCCGTCTCGTCGCGGCCGTCCTCGCGCAGTGCGTCATCGGCATCCCTGACCATGCGTCGATTCTTCACCATGCCCCGGATATTTGCCACGCGCCCCGGTTCTTCACCAGCGCCTCGGTGTGAAATCCGGCGTAGCATGGAGGCCATGTCCACTTCGCAGACCACTGACGTCCCCCAGGCTGACGCCGAGAAGGACGTGCAGCCACTGGCCGCGCCCGCCGGGCTCAACCTGTTGGGCGATGAGAACGCGGGCGGCTGCTGCGGCGGCTCCTGCGCCGTGCCGGGAGAGTAGCACTCACCCGCGGACGCGGGTCAGTGCCCTTCGGGGAACTCCGCGTCCACGTCATCCGCCGGCTTGCGGACGAACGAGCTCAGCGCGACCGCACCCAGCGAGACGATCGCTGCGATGAGGAACGCCATGCGGGCGCCCGGCGCACCGGCGACCGCCGTTTCGAGACCCTCCTGCTCACCGGCGTGCAGGATCGACGAGTACACCACCGTCAGCAGTGCGACACCAGCGGCGCCACCGACCTGCTGAATGGTGTTCAGCGCGGCGGAGCCGTGCGAGTACAGGTGGCGACGCAGCGACCCGAGCGACGACGAGAACAGCGGAGTGAACGACATCGACAGCCCCACGAACATGACGGTCTGGGCGATGACGAGCAGCCACCACGCGGTGTGCTCGTCGACCGTCGAATAGAAGAACAGTGCCGCCGAAACCATAATCGTGCCGGGCACGAGCAGGACGCGCGTGCCACGGGCGTCGTAGATGCGGCCCATCACCGGTCCCAGCAGTCCCATGAGGATGGACCCCGGCAGCAGGATGAGCCCCGACTGGAGCGCGTCGAGACCGACGACGTTCTGCAGATACTGCGGCAGCAGCACCAGCGTGCCGAACATCGACATCGCGACGATCGCCATCACGATCACGGCGATGGTGTAGTTGCGGCTGCGGAACACGCGCAGGTCGAGCAGTGCGTCGTCCACGCGCTGCAGGACGAGCTGACGCCAGACGAACAGCGCGAGCGCGATGCCTCCGACGACGAGCGAGACCACTCCGACGGTCGCTGCCCCTGACTCTCCCTCGCCGCCGAACTGGCTGAGGCCGTAGACGACCCCGCCGAAGCCGAATGCAGACAGCACGATCGAGAGCACGTCGATGGGAGCATCCGTCGTCTCGCCGAGGTTGGTCATCCACTTCGCGCCCATTGCCAGCGCGATGAGCGCGATCGGCAGCACGATGGCGAACAGCACGCGCCAGCTCGTGACGTTGAGCACGGCGCCGGCGAGCGTCGGCCCGATGGCCGGAGCGAGCGAGATGACCAGGCCGACCCGGCCCATCATGCGGCCGCGGGACTGCGGTGGCACGACGTTCATCATCGTCGTCATCAGCAGTGGCATCATGATGCCGGTGCCGCCGGCCTGGATCACCCGGCCGGCGAGCAGCACGGCGAAGCCGGGGGCGACCAGGCACACCAGGGTGCCCAGGGTGAACGCGCTCATCGCGGCGATGAAGACCTGCCGCGTGGTGAATCGCTGCAGGAGGAACCCTGTGGTGGGGATGACGATCGCCATCGTCAGCATGAACGCGCTCGTGAGCCATTGGCCCAGCTCCGGCGGGATGCCGAGGTCGGCGTTCAGATGGGGGATCGCGATGCCCATCGTCGTCTCATTGAGGATCGCGACGAACGCAGCGACCAGCAGCAACCAGATCACGCGCATGTCGGAAGGCGCGATGACGGGATGCTGTGGCTTCTGAGTCGGTACGGATCCGGTTGCAGTAGCGGCCAAGACGGCTCCTCAATTCAAGCGTGGCGGAGGGAAGGCCTGAGGCGGAACCGAGATCCGGCATCCGCTCGTGCGCGACGTTCCAGGATAACCCCCCGCTGCCGGGGCGCATTCCCTGCCGACCGGAATTTTTTCGTGCGGCATAGGCTGAGCGCATGAGCATGGGCGGCGGACGCGGTGGTGGTGGCGGGTTCCGCGGCGTGGATGAGGCCGCCCAGAAGAAGCTGAACGCACAAGCACCGAGGATCAGAGGTCTCGGCAAGCGCGTCGTCGCGCTGTTCCGCCCGTACCTCGGCCGGATCATCATCACCGGCCTCCTCGTGATCGTGGGAGCTGCGGTCGCCGTGGTCCCGCCGCTGATCGTGCAGCGCATCTTCGACGACGCGCTCTTCCCCGTCGATGGCGGCGGTCCCGAGATCGGCCTGCTCATTCGCCTCGTCCTCATCATGGTCGGGCTCTTCCTGTTCTCATCCGCGCTCGGGGTCCTGCAGACCTGGCTGACCTCGACGGTCGGCAACCGGGTCACCGGCGACCTGCGGGTGCGCTTGTTCGAGCACCTGCAGGCGATGGAGCTCGGCTTCTTCACACGCACCAAGACCGGTGTCATCCAATCTCGCCTGCAGAACGATGTCGGCGGAGTGTCCGGCGTGCTCACGAACACGGTCACCAGCATCCTCGGCAACGTCGTCACGGTGATCGCCTCGCTCGTCGCGATGATCCTCATCGACTGGCGGCTGACGCTGATCGCCGTCGTGCTCATGCCGTTCCTCATCATCGTGCAGCGCAAGGTCGGGCAGGTGCGCGCGCGGATCGCGGGGGAGACGCAGGAGTCGCTCTCGGAGCTCACCGCCATCACGCAGGAGACGCTGAGCGTGTCGGGGATGCTGCTGTCGAAAGCGTTCAACCGGCAGCGCACGGAATCCGATCGCTACCAGTCCGAGAACCGCAACCAGGTGACGCTGCAGGTGCGCAGGGCGATGAGCGGGCAGGGGTTCTTCGCGGTCGTGCAGGTGCTGATGGCATCCGTCCCCGCCGTGATCTACCTCGTCGCGGGCTATCTCGTCGTCGGCGGTGAGGGTGCGATCACCGCCGGAACCGTCGTCGCCTTCACGACGGTGCAGGCGCGGCTGCTCCAGCCCCTGATGGGGCTCATGCGCGTCTCGCTCGACCTGCAGACCTCGTCGGCACTGTTCGCGCGCATCTTCGAGTACCTCGACCTCGTGCCCGAGATCGAGGACGCGCCCGGAGCGATCTCGGCCACGGCGGCACCCGGGCCGCGCGGACGGATCGAGTTCCAGGACGTCGTCTTCCGCTACCCGGATGCTGCGCCGGATGCCCGTCCGACGCTGCAGGGCGTCTCGTTCACCGCCGACCCCGGCCAGCACGTGGCCTTCGTCGGCCCATCGGGCGCGGGGAAGACGACCGTGCTCTACCTCGCACCGCGGTTGTATGAGGCGCACGGCGGTGCGGTGATGTTCGCCGGCGCCGACGTGCGCACCCTCACACAGGAATCGATCATCGACGATGTCGGGATCGTGTCGCAGGAGACGTACCTGTTCCACGCCACGATCCGTGAGAATCTGCTCTATGCGAAGCCCGGCGCGTCCGAGGACGAGCTGATTGCGGCCTGCCAGGCGGCGAACATCCACCACATCATCGCCGGCTTCGAGACCGGTTACGACACGATTGTCGGCGAGCGCGGCTATCGGCTCTCCGGCGGTGAGAAGCAGCGGATCGCGATCGCCCGAGTGCTGCTGAAGGACCCGCCCGTGCTGCTGCTGGACGAAGCCACCAGCGCACTGGACACCGTCTCGGAGCGTGTCGTGCAGGAGGCGCTCGATGAAGCAGCGCGCGGGCGGACGGTCCTGTCGATCGCGCACCGGCTGTCGACCGTGATGGGGGCGGACGTCATCCACGTGTTGGACGCCGGGCATATCGTCGAGTCCGGCACGCACAGCGAGCTGCTCGCGCAGGGCGGTCTGTACGCTGAGCTCGCCGCGCAGCAGGTGGCGGCATCCCAGATCATGACGACCGAGGCCGAGATCGAAGATGCGGTGGGTGGCGGCCTCGCGGCGGCGTTCGTCGATCGACGGGCCGATCGCGCGCCGAACGGATCGGTCGCCGAGGATGCCGTGCACACGCTCACCGCGTCGGTGCCACTGCTGGACGGTGCAGGCACGGACCAGCGGGTGTACCCGGCCGAGGGGTGA
>JBQDFB010000084.1:0-7063 GCA_052085045.1 Microbacteriaceae bacterium
ACAACTAGTGAGCGACCTCATTTAGTCGTTGGCGGAGTGCGAATAATTCTCGCGTGAATACTTCGCTCTGCCGATAGAGCACTCTTCGCCCACCCCTATCCTGGACTCGTGCGTGGTCTGCAGTGGGTCATCGGCGCGGCCGCAGCGACAGGTGCGATCGCGGCGGCGCTGTTCCTACCCGTGCGGTTCCCGAGACCCAGCGGCCCGTTGCGGGTCGGTACGATGACCCGGCAGTGGGTCGACCAGTCTCGAGCGGAGATCCTCTCTGCGGATGACGATGCGCGGCGTGAGCTCTCGGCGCAGGTCTGGTACCCGACGGATGCAGCCGTGGGGGTGCGAAGCAGGTATCTCCCGGATCCCCAGGTGGTGTTCACCGCGCTCCTGAAAGCACTGCGAGATGTCACGTCGGGTCGGACATCACTGCCGACTTTCCTGTTCCGCAAGCTTGCAGTGTCGACAACGCACGCGTTCGTTAATGCACCGCCCGTGCCGGAGACGAGTTTCCCGGTGATCGTCGCCGTATCGGGATTCGGCGGTTTCCGTACCGCGAATACGATCCTCATCGAGGAGCTCGTCTCGCGCGGTTACGTCGTCATTGGGATGGACCAGCCCTACATATCTGCCCGGACTCGACGAGCCGATGGTCGCGTCGTGACGATGAAACGGCGCGGACATCTCTACGACGTTCATCCTCGTGCTCAGGTGCTCGCTCATCTCGCCGCTGACGTGAGTTTCGCTCTGGACATGGTGAAACACGATCCGACCCTGAACCGCTCTGTCGACGTGTCGCGGGCAGGTGTCATGGGCGTATCGCTGGGCGGAACCGTCGCAGCTGAGGCGGGCTCGGCAGACGACCGGATCGCAGCCTGCCTCATGATGGATGCCGTCATGCCCGAAGCGGTCGCTGCTAATGGACTGCCCTGCCGTGCGCTGTGGCTGACCCGACCCGCAGACGACATGCGTCGTGAACGCCGGCGGTTGGCCGGAACCCGTCATCGCAGAGACTCTGCAGTCCACGGCCTCCGCCCTCGAGAACCAGCGCGCCGGCGCTGGAGAGCTCGTCAGCATCCCCGGCATGTACCACATCGACTTCACTGACGCTCCGCACTGGCTCCCGTGGGCGCGATGGGTGGGCTTGTCCGGACGCATTGGCCCGCGCCGAGCCCGACGCATCATCGCCCAACATGCCGAGGTATTCTTCGACGCCGCGCTCCCCGGCGCCGTGCCGGCCTCCGTGGACATTTCAGTTAGTAACCACTAACCTAAATCCAGTTACTGATCGATAACCCGATGAAGGGATCGTCATGGTCGCCACCTCGGCGTACGCCGACCTCGTGGATGAGCTGCGCGAGCGCCGCGTCCAGATCGCGCAGGGCGGTTCCGAGAGTGCACGCGCCCGGCACACGGCACGCGGCAAGATGCTCGCACGCGACCGGATCGACGCCCTCGTCGACCGCGGGAGCCCGTTCCTCGAGGTTGCACCGCTCGCCGGTTACGAGATGTACGACGGGGCGTGCCCCGGAGGAGGCGTCGTCGCCGGTATCGGGCTCGTACACGGCCGACACGTCATGATCGTCGCGAACGATGCCACGGTGAAGGGCGGGGCGTACTACCCGATCACCGTGAAGAAGCATCTGCGTGCGCAGGAGATCGCCGCCGAGAACAGACTGCCCTGCATCTACCTGGTCGATTCGGGCGGCGCGTTCCTGCCGATGCAGGACGAGGTCTTCCCCGACCGCGACCACTTCGGCCGGATCTTCTACAATCAAGCGCGCATGTCGCGCGACGGCATCCCGCAGATCGCCGCGGTGCTGGGCTCCTCGACCGCAGGCGGCGCGTACGTTCCGGCCATGAGCGACGAGACGGTGATCGTGCGCGATCAGGGCACCATCTTCCTCGGTGGGCCGCCCCTCGTCAAAGCCGCGACCGGCGAGGTCGTCAGCGCCGAGGACCTCGGCGGCGGTGCGGTGCATACTCGGGTCTCGGGCGTCACCGACCATCTCGCCGAGAACGATGAGCATGCGCTGCAGATCGTGCGCGACATCGTCGAAACGCTTCCACCGCCCGCGGCGCTCACCGCCGAGCCTGCAGCATCGCAGCCGCCCGAGCATTCACCCGACGAGCTCGTCGATATCGTTCCTGTCGAACTGACCACCCCGTACGACGCGCGCGACATCATCACCCGGATCGTCGACGCGAACAGCATCCATGAGTTCAAGCGCGAGTACGGCACGACGCTGGTGACAGCCTTCGCGCGCATCCATGGCCATCGGGTCGGCATCGTCGCCAACAACGGCGTGCTCTTCAGCGAGTCGGCGCTCAAGGGCGCCCACTTCATCGAGCTGTGCGATCAGCGCGGCATCCCCCTGCTGTTCCTGCAGAACATCACCGGGTTCATGGTGGGGCGCGAATACGAATCCGGCGGCATCGCGAAGCACGGCGCGAAGATGGTCAACGCCGTCGCATGCGCGTCGGTCCCGAAGCTCACCGTCGTCGTCGGCGGGAGCTTCGGAGCCGGCACCTACTCGATGTGCGGGCGGGCCTATTCGCCCCGGTTCCTCTGGCTGTGGCCGGGCGCGCGCGTGTCGGTGATGGGCGGCCCGCAGGCGGCGTCGGTCCTCTCCACCGTTCGACGCGAGCAGATCGAGGCGGGCGGAGGAGAATGGCCCGCCGACGAGCAGACGGCGTTCGAAGCCCCGATCCGCGATCAGTACGAGCGGCAGGGCAGCCCCTACTACTCGACCGCACGCCTGTGGGACGACGGCATCATCGAACCCGGTCAAACGCGCGATGTCCTCGGTCTCGCCCTCGATGTCATCGGCCGCTCACCCCTCGACGCGCCCGGCTACGGCGTCTTCCGGATGTGATGGCGATGTTCCGAACCGTCCTCATCGCCAACCGCGGCGAGATCGCCTGCCGCATCATTCGCACGCTGCGCGAGCGGGGAATCCGATCCGTCGCGGTGTACAGCGACGCCGACGCCGGTGCCCGGCATGTCCACCTGGCCGACACCGCGATCCGCCTGGGGCCGGCGCCCGCCGCGCAGAGCTATCTCGATACGGATGCCGTTCTGGATGCCGCGCGCCGCACCGGTGCCGAAGCCATCCACCCCGGCTACGGTTTCCTCGCCGAGAACGCTGCGTTCGCGCAGGCGTGCGAGAACGCCGGAATCGTATTCATCGGTCCGACATCTGACGCGATCTCGGTGATGGGCGACAAGATCAGCGCGAAGCTCGCGGTGATCGAACGCGGTGTGCCGACGGTGCCCGGTGTCGCCCGGCCCGGTATGACGGACGAGCAGCTGGCCGAATCCGCCGCCGAGGTCGGCTATCCGCTGCTCATCAAGCCGTCGGCCGGCGGCGGCGGCAAGGGCATGCACGTCGTCGAATCCGAGTCCGCCCTCGTCACCGCACTGGCGGCTGCGCGGCGCGAGGCGGCGGCGAGCTTCGGCGACGACGCACTGTTCCTGGAGCGCTACGTTCGCAACCCGCGTCATATCGAGGTGCAGGTGCTCGCTGATGCGCACGGCACGGTGATCCACCTGGGGGAGCGGGAGTGCTCGCTGCAGCGTCGGCATCAGAAGGTCATCGAGGAGGCACCATCGCCTCTGCTCGACGCGGCGACGCGGGCGCGCATCGGAGAGGCGGCCTGCGAGACGGCGCGCAGCGTCGGTTACCGCGGCGCTGGCACGGTGGAGTTCATCGTCTCCGCTGACGCCCCCGAGGAGTTCTTCTTCATGGAGATGAATACCCGACTGCAGGTCGAGCACCCCGTGACCGAGGAGATCACCGGTATCGACCTCGTCGAACAGCAGCTGCGCATCGCAGCGGGCGAGCCGCTCTCGTTCGCACAGGACGAGGTGGTGCTGACGGGGCACGCGTTCGAGGCGCGGGTGTACGCCGAAGATGCGGCATCCGGATTCCTCCCGACCGGGGGACAGGTGATCGGTGTCCGCCATCCGCACGGTGCTGGCATCCGGGTCGATACGGCGCTCGAAGACGGCCTCGACGTATCGGTGGACTACGACCCGATGCTGGCGAAGATCATCACGTGGGGAGCCGATCGCGACCAGGCCCGGCGGCGATTGGTCGCAGCCCTCGATGACACCGCGGTGTTCGGATTCACCACGAACGTCGAGTTCCTGCGGCTGCTGCTCGAGGTGCCCGATGTCGTGAGCGGCGCGCTCGACACGGGCCTCATTGCCCGCGAGTTCGACGAAATGGCCTTCGCACAGGCGGATGACCGCGCTTTCGCCGAGACCGCACTGATCCTCGACGCCACAGCCGGAAGGGACGAGAGCCCGTGGCACCGGCGCGACGGCTGGCGTCTCACAGGCTCGGCTCCGCGCCGATACTCGCTGCGCGCTGCAGAACAGGCGCAGACTGTTTCGCTCGTCGGGGTCGGTGAGAACACCGCCCTGCACACGGACGACGGCGATCGCCGTGCACGCGTGAGGTTCCTCGACGAGGGCCTCGTCGCCGTGGACGTCGACGGCGAGGTGCGAACCTTCCCTGCGCGTGTCCACGACGACGGCGTCTGGCTCGTGCGCGACGGTGCTCTGTTCCGGATCGAACTGGCGCCGGTGCTGTACGCCGCAGATGCCGTCGGTGACACTGACCCCGAGCTGGTGTCGCCGATGCCGGGCACCGTTGTGGTGACGCGGGTCGCCGACGGTGACACCGTGGCCGCCGGCGATGCGATCGTCGTGGTCGAGGCGATGAAGATGGAGCATGTCGTCCGCACCACCGTCGCCGGTGTCGTCTCCCTGCGGGCTCGCGCTGGCGAGGTCGTCTCACGAGGTCAGACACTCGCCGTGGTGACACCGCAGGATGCCGGAGGCGACGAACCCGTCTCGACGGACGGGTGACGACGGCCCCGCGAGCATGATGAAGGCCCGGTCTCGCGATATTGCGAAACCGGGCCTTCGAAGTTCAGATCAGAGCGGACGGATGTTCGTCGCCTGGGGGCCCTTGGGTCCCTGCTCCGTGTCGAACTCGACCTTCTGCGCTTCTTCGAGGTTGCGGTAACCGCTCGACTGGATCGCGCTGAAGTGCGCGAAGACGTCGGCAGAACCGTCATCGGGAGCGATGAAGCCGTAGCCCTTGTCGGAGTTGAACCATTTGACGGTGCCAGTGGCCATGCTGTGTTTCCTTTGATGTTCGGTGGGCCGATCATCGACCCGGTTGCCGCGTCGAACCAGTGCGGCGATGTCAGAAACTCTCGAGAAGCGGCGAAGAAGCGGCGTGACTGGCCCGAGAGGGTGAGGTAGATGAAGGCGGATGAACAACCCCATCCTACCGGAAGTCTGGCCGTGAAACGATGGGAATATGAGCTCAGCGAACCTGACCAGGGAAGAGACGTCGGCGCGATCCGCGAACGTTACCGTCCGAGACATCCGTGTGGAACTCGATCTGCGACGAGCGGGCGATACGCAGCAGCGCGGATTCGGCTCCACGACGACCCTGCGGTTCGATGCCACGACACCCCGAACCTGGATCGATTTTATCGGAGAGGGCGTCCAGCGCGTCACGGTGAACGGTGAAGAGCGCCCGGTCGAATACGACGGTGCCCGCATCAGCGTGTCGGGTCTTGCGGCGTCGAACACCGTCGTCGTCGAGGCGACCGGGGAATACTCCCGGTCCGGCGAGGGCCTGCACCGCTTCGTCGATCCGGTCGATGGCGAGACCTACCTGTACACGCAGTACGAGCCCGCCGACTCGCGCCGCGTGATGGCGTGTTTCGAACAGCCCGACATGAAGGCCGCGTACACGTTCGTCGTGCACGCCCCCGCAGGCTGGCGGGTGCTGTCGAACCAGAGCGCGGTCTCGGCGGCCGAGAACGGCGATGCGCAGACTGTCGAGTTCGCGCCGACCCTGCCGCTGTCCAGTTACATCACCGCAGTTGCCGCCGGCCCGTACCACCGGGTCGATGCTGAATGGACCCGCGCTGACCAGACGATCGCACTCGGTGTGCTGTGCCGACAGTCGCTCGCCCCGTTCCTCGAGGCCGACGAGATCATCGAGGTCACGAGGCAAGGACTCGACTTCTTCACCGACGCGTTCGCCTTCCCCTATCCGTGGGGCAAGTACGACCAGATCTTCGTGCCCGAGTACAACCTCGGCGCGATGGAGAACCCGGGACTGGTGACCTTCACCGAGGCCTACCTATCGCGCGGTGCGGCCACGGATGCGCAGCGTGGTGCCCGTGCGAACACGATCCTGCACGAGATGGCGCACATGTGGTTCGGCGACCTCGTCACGATGCGGTGGTGGGACGATCTGTGGCTCAAGGAGTCCTTCGCTGATTACATGGGCGCGCACGTTTCCGTCGCCGCGACGCGGTTCACAGACGCGTGGGAGCGCTTCGCCGCCAACCGCAAGGCCTGGGCCTACCAGCAGGATCAGCTGCCGACCACGCATCCGATCGTCGCTGACATCACCGATCTCGAGGCCGCCAAGCTCAACTTCGACGGCATCACCTACGCCAAGGGCGCGGCCGTGCTCAAGCAACTGGTCGCCTTCGTCGGCGAAGAGCACTTCTTCGAAGGTGCTCGCCGGTACTTCGCCGCCCACGCCTACGGCAACACGACCCTCGAAGACCTGCTCGTCCAGCTCGAAGAGGTCTCCGGTCGCGACGTCCGCGCCTGGTCGCGTGCCTGGCTCGAGACGAGCGGGGTCTCGACGCTCTGGCTCGAATCGGCTGATTCCGCATCAGGCGAGCGGATGTTGGTGCAGTTCGACCCGCGTCCGCATCGCCTGCGCGTGGGGCTGTATGACCTCACCGGCGGTGCGCTGTCGCGTCGCGAGCAGACTGAGGTCGACATTACTGCGGAGCGCACACCGGTGGAGCTGGCAGAAGCAGACTTGGTGCTGCTCAACGACGACGACCTCACCTATGCCAAGGCTCGGCTGGATGCGCGCTCATTGGAGGCCGTCGAGCGGGCGCTGTCGACGCTTGAGCCCCTGCCTCGGGCGCTGGTCTGGTCATCGCTGTGGAATGCGACGCGCGACGGCGAGCTGTCTGCCGCCCGCTACCTCGCCATCGTCGGAGCGCACGCACCGGC
>JBQDFB010000085.1:0-6319 GCA_052085045.1 Microbacteriaceae bacterium
CTCAGCCCTCGACCTTCACGTCTTCCCAGCGCTGCACATCGAGCCAGTGCTGGATGCCGGTGACCCCTGCGGGGTGGATCAGGATGCGCGGCCAGCTGAACAGGAAGGTGTTCGGCTGGAGCCGGACTCCGACCTCCACGGCATCCTGGATCGTCTCCGCGTACGCGGGATCATCCGTCGGCGTGGCCCGCGCCTTGTCGATGGCCGCGGTGAGCTCGGGCGGCGTCTGGCGGCCGAGGTTCATGAGACCCTCCGGTCCGTACAGCACTTCCAGCCCCTGCAGCGGCGACTGACGGCCCGAGTAGCTGTCGAGCACGAACGGGAACGTGCGCTGCACGTAGTTCTGCGAGATCGCAGCCGCCGCCTGCACGTTCAGCGTCACGCGGATGCCGGCCTCCGCCCACTGCGCCTGCAGCAGCTCGGCCAACGCCGTGTCGTCCTCACCGAGGGTGAGGGTGATGTCGACGCCGTCCGGGTAGCCGGCTTCGGCGAGCAAGTCCTCAGCCGCCTCGACATCGTGCGGGTACAGGTCGTCCAGCTCTGCGCTGTGCGCCACGTAGCCATCAGGGAAGGGCTGCCAGTTCGCCGTGCCGTGACCGAAGTAGGTGGAGTCGATCAGCGCCTGTCGATCGGTGGCATGACTGATCGCCTGCAGCACCCGCTGATCATCGAACGGCGCGACGGTGCCGTTCACGTCGAGGGCGCGGACGGTGAGCGCCTTGATCACCTCGACCTCGAGGCCGGCGTTCTCCGCGGCCTCGGCCTGTGATGCCGGGATGTGCGCGACATCCCACTGGCCGGCGTTGACGCCGGCCACGGCCGTGGCGTCATCGGCGACGGGAACGACCGAGAGTTCGTCGATGAAGATGTGGTCGGCGTTCCAGTACTCGTCGTTCTTCTCGAGGCTGGCCTGCGCGTTCGGGACGTACTCGGTCAGGGCGAAGGGGCCAGCGCCCTCGGGCTGGGTGGCAAGGGTGGTGACGTCGTCGAAGGCGGCGGGGTTGACGATGAAACCGGTCTTGCCGGCGAACAGATACGGCACCTGATAGTCGGCCTGATCGAGGTGCACCGTCACGGTCTGATCGTCGGTCGCGTCCACTTCGGTCACGATCCGCAGTTGCCCCGCGAGCGTCGAATTCTCCTGATCACGACCCCGCTCGAGATTGAGCTTCACGGCCTCGGCCGTCACGGGCGTGCCGTCGCTGAAGGCAACATCTTCGCGCAGATGGAAAGTGATCGCGGTGCCATCGTCGTTGTACTCCCACGACTCCGCGAGACCGGGAACAGGTTCTCCCTCGGTATCGAGCTGAGTGAGCCCGTCGTACACCAGGGCGAGGGCGTGGGTGTCCCATCCGGCGGTGGAGGTCACCGGGTCCCAGCTGGTCGGCAGGCGCCACCCCCACGTGAGCGAACTGTCGCTGTCGCCCGCTCCGTCCGCTCCCTCCGCCGCGGAGCAGGCGGTCAGGGCGAGCGCGGCGACGGCGAGCGCGGCGAGCGGTGCAAGTCGGTGTCGTGGGGTCATGAATGCGAACGTAGGGGGTCGATGACGACCTCCGCGAGAGTCGTCGATGTCGGAGGAAACAGAACGCAACAGTTCGACACATCGGTGCCGTCGCGACCTCACCGGCCCCAAGATGGTCGGCATGAGCAACGATCTCTCCCCCGCTGCCGTCTGGCCGGCCGCCCGCGTGCGCGGCACGATCGCCGTCGTCACCGGCCGTGGCGAACGCGCCCCCGTGTACGAGCGCTTCGGTCGGCGTTTGAGCTCCGACGGATACACCGTCGCGATCTTCGAGGCAGACGCGGATGCCGCGGCATCCTGGATCTCCGACGCCGAATCGGTTCCGGACGGACCGCGCGTTCTCGTCGGCTCCGATACCGGCGCGGCTTCCGTCCTCCGGGTGCTCGCGCAGAGCACCCCCGTGGATGCCGCGATCATCGCGGGCACCCCGGTGGATGTCTCCTCTGCCCAACCGCAGGACGCTGAACGAACCGCCTGCCCCCTCCACCTGGGCGTGCTCGACTCGGCCGACGCCCGCACCGAGCACGTGGCGG
The DNA here is from genome assembly GCA_052085045.1 of Microbacteriaceae bacterium. Taxonomy (GTDB): domain Bacteria; phylum Actinomycetota; class Actinomycetes; order Actinomycetales; family Microbacteriaceae; genus Microbacterium. The sequence goes on from JBQDFB010000085.1 coordinate 2,056, forward strand.
CGGATGCCGTCCCCGATGCCGCTGACCTCGCCGCCGTCTCTGTGCCGGTCCTCGCGTTCCACGGTTCGGCCGACACGGTCTCGCCCGTCGCCGAGGCATCGGCGGCTCTCGACTCCGTACCCGATATCGAAATCGTCGAGACGATCGACGGCCTGCACGACGCGCTCAACGACCAAACGCACCGCAGCGTCGCTGCCACCATCGTGCTGTGGCTGGAGCGTCTGCGCGGCGGCAACGTGCACGAACCGATCGTGCGTCCGCTCCGGCAGGGCGCGACCCTGTGACGGCTCCCTCCTCGGTTCCGACAGGCACCTTCGCCACACTGCAGGTGCAGACCGGGTACGACTCCCGCACTCCCGAGAACAGCGCCGTCCCGCCGATCCATCAGACGGCCGCGTACGAATTCGCCTCGTTGGCCGACGCCGCCGATGTCTTCGCGCTCCGCAAGCCGGGCAATCTGTACAGTCGCAGCGGCAGTCCGACGCAGCTGATCCTCGAGCAGCGGGTCGCCGCGCTCGAAGGGGGCTCGTCAGCCGTCGCCGTCGCATCGGGCCAGGCGGCCGTGACCGTGACACTGCTGGCACTCGTCGGCCGCGGCGGGCACATCGTGTCGGCGCACCAGTTGTACGGCGGCACGGTCGACCTGTTTCAGGACACCTTCGCCGACTTCGGGATCGAGGTGACGTTCGTCGACCAGGACGACACGGATGCCTGGCGGGCTGCGATCCGTCCGACCACGCGCGCACTGTTCGCCGAATCGATCGCGAACCCGATCGCGCAGGTGCTCGACTTCGAGACGGTCGCCGAGATCGCCCACGGGGCCGGCGTCCCGCTCGTCATCGACAACACCGTCGGCACGCCGTATCTCGTGCGCCCCGGCGACCACGGTGCCGACTTCGTCGTGCACTCCGCCACGAAGTTCCTCGCCGGTCACGGCACCTCCCTCGGGGGCGTGGTCGTCGACCAGGGGACGTTCGACTTCGGTGCGGAGCCCGAACGCTGGCCGCAGTTCACCACCGCATATCCGCGGTTCGGAGACCTCGTGCTGTGGGAGCGATCGGGCATCGGGCAGGCGTTCGCCGTCCTGGTGAAGACGAAGTATGTCCACGATCTCGGGCCGTCGCTGTCTCCGTTCAACGCCTGGCAGATCCTGCAGGGGATCGAGACGCTCGATCTGCGCGTGGCGCGGCAGAGCGCGTCGGCGCTCGCGATCGCAGAACATCTCGCGCAGCATCCGAAGGTCGCAGCCGTCCACCACCCGGGACTGGTGGACAACCGCTGGCATGCGCTCGCCGAGCAGTACCTGCCGCGCGGGGTCCCCTCGGTCTTCTCGTTCGATCTCGACGGAGCAGAAGATGCCGGCGCCCAGGACCGTGTCGCCGAAGTGATCGATTCCCTGCAGCTCTTCCGGCTGGTCGCGAACATCGGCGATGCGCGCAGCCTCGTCGCGCATCCGGCATCCATGACCCATTCGCACCTGAACGCCGAACAGCGCGCTGCCGCCGGCATCTCGCTGAACACGATCCGCGTGAGTGCGGGACTGGAGGATCCCGCCGACCTCATCGCCGACCTCGACCGCGCACTCGCGCGCATATGACCGGAGCATCATGAGCATCAACCTCGGATACTGGACACCCGTCTACGGCGGGTTCCTCCGCAACGTCACCGATGAAGGGCGGATGGCCGCCACCTGGGATCACATCCGCGACGTGTCGGTGAGAGCCGATCGACTCGGCTTCCACACCACTCTCGTGCCGGAGCTGTACCTCAACGACCGCAAGGGCGTCGAGGCACCCAGTCTGGAAGCCTGGTCGCTGTCGGCGGCGATCCTGGCGGTCACCGACCGTCTGCGCGTCATGACGGCCGTGCGGCCCGGATTCCATCTCCCGGCAGTGCTCGCGAAGACCGTCAGCACCCTCGACAGCATCGCCCCCGGGCGCGTGAGCTTGAATGTCGTCGCGGCGTGGTGGGCCGAGGAAGCCCGTCAGTTCGGAGGCAACTTCCCGGCGCACGACGAGCGCTATACGCAGGCCAAAGAGTTCGTCGACGTGCTGAACGGGCTGTGGCAGGAGACACCGTTCTCGTACGCGGGCCGCCACTACGCGTTCGAGGACACGATCGTCGAGCCGAAGCCGTCCGCGCACCCCGTCGTCTTCGCCGGCGGGGAGAGCGAGTCCGGACGCGAGGCCATCGCCGACTTCGCCGACGCGTACGTCATGCACGGCGGCACGGTTGACGAGGCGCGCCGCAATGTCGCGGATATGAATACTCGATCCGAGCGCATCCACGGCCGTCCGATCGCCGAGTTCGGGATGCCGGCGTATGTGATCGTCCGCGACACCGAGGCCGAGGCGCAGCGAGAGCTCGACCGGATCACAACGGTGGATCCCGATTCTCCCGGCTACGCATCGTTCGAGGAGTTCAAGCGGCACTCGAACCTGTCGCTCGAGGTCAGTCGCCGCGAGTACTCCGTCGGCACGCGCGGTCTGCGCCCGAACCTCGTCGGCACCGCAGAGCAGGTCGCCGAGCGCATCAACGAATATGCCGAGGCCGGCATCACGCTGCTGCTGATCCAGGCGTCGCCGTTGGACGAAGAGCTCGAGCGCATCGCCGAGCAGGTCTTCCCCCTCGTACCGCAGGAGGCACTGGCAACTGCTCTACGCTGAGAACATGACCGATCTTCGCTGGGGAATCCTCGCCACGGGCGGTATCGCGTCCGCCTTCGCCGCCGATCTGCGCACCGCGGGGCTCAACCTCGTCGCGGTCGGGTCGCGCTCCCAGGCCTCGGCCGACGCGTTCGCCGCGAAGTTCGAGATTCCGCGCGCACATGCCTCATATGAAGCACTGGTGAACGACCCGGATGTCGACATCGTCTACGTCTCGACGCCGCATCCGATGCATCACAGCGCCGCGAAGCTCGTTCTCGAGCACGGCAAGCACGTGCTGGTCGAGAAGCCGTTCACCGTCACGCGGGCCGAAGCGGCCGACCTGCAGCGCATCGCGCAGGAGCGCGGGCTGCTGGCGATGGAGGCGATGTGGACCAGATATCTGCCGCACATGATCCGCATCCGCGAGATCGTCGACAGCGGTGTGCTCGGCGAGATCCGCGCCGTCACCGCCGAGCACACCCAGAAGATCAGCGATGACCCCCGACACCGATTGAACGCGCTCGAACTCGGCGGCGGGGCGCTGCTCGATCTCGGCATCTATCCGATCTCGTTACTCTGGGACATCCTCGGTGCGCCCGAGACGGTAACCGCCACCGCGCGGCTGGGAGAGACCGGCGCCGACACCGAGCTCGCAACGATCATGACGCATGCCGGCGGAGCGATCTCGACCACCCTGATGTCGTCGCGTGCTGCCGGCCCGAACACCGCCGCCATCATCGGCACGGACGCACGGATCGAGATCGACCGCGTCTGGTACGTGCCGACCTCGTTCCGCGTGATCGCGGCGGACGGCGAGGTGCGTGAGAGCTACGAGTCGCAGGTCGACGGTCGCGGCATGCAGTATCAGGCGTTCGCCGCCGAGCGGCTCGTTCGTGACGGCATCCTGCAGGGCGACGTCCTGCCGATTGCGGAGAGCGTCGCGATCATGGGAACGCTGGATGAGATCCGGGCGCAGATCGGTGTCCGATACCCGAGTGAGGAGTACGACCATGGTTGATGCCCAGGACGTCCGCGTCGCCGTCTATCTGGACTTCGACAACATCGTCATCTCCTGGTACGACCGCGTGCACGGTCGGAACGCGTACAGCAAGGACCGGCAGCGCATCGCTGACGACCCGCACGACCCCGAGGTCTCGGAGCGTCTCAAGGACGCGATGATCGAGGTCGGCGCGATCATCGACTACGCGGCCTCGTTCGGAACGCTCGTGCTCACCCGCGCCTACGCCGACTGGTCCTCGCCGGTGAACGCCGAGTACCGCTCGCAGCTGGTCGCCAGGGCTGTGGATCTCGTGCAGCTCTTCCCCGCGGCGGCGTATGCGAAGAACGGCGCCGACATCCGCCTGGCCGTGGATGCCGTGGAAGACATGTTCCGCCTCTCCGATCTCACCCACGTCGTGCTGGTCGCCGGGGACAGCGACTATGTGCCGCTCGCGCAGCGCTGCAAGCGGCTCGGTCGCTATGTCATCGGCGTCGGTGTCGCCGGGTCGACGGCGAAGTCGTTGGCCGCCGCGTGCGACGAGTTCGAGTCGTACGACTCGTTGGCCGGTGTCACCCGCCCTGAGCCCAAGAAGAGCGCACCAGCAGTGACGGCGAGT
>JBQDFB010000086.1:0-3557 GCA_052085045.1 Microbacteriaceae bacterium
CACAACTGCATCGAGTCGGTCATGATCATCGAAGGTGAGGCGATCGTCGACATCGACGGCGTCGAGACCCCGCTGACGACGCATGACACCACGTTCGTGCCCGCGAACATCCCGCATCGATTCAAGAACGCGTCGAGTGAGAAGCGGATGCGCATCCTCTGGACGTACGCATCCGCCGACGCGACGCGCACACTGGTCGCGTCTGGCGAGACCGGGCGCATCGACGCCGAGCAGCAGTCGGCCGAGAGCCTCCAGCCCGTGGTCGAGCACGTCGAGATCGAAGTGCAGCCGGGCAGCGAGGATGCGTTTGTGGCCGCTGCGGCCGAGGCCGCCCAGCACTTTCAGAAGACGCCGGGCTCGCGCTCGTTCGAGGTGTTCACGTCGCATGAGCAGCCGTCGCGGATGCGCGTGCTGATCGGGTGGGACAGCATTGCGGCACACGAGCACTTCCGGACGACGCCTGAATATGCGAAGTGGCGCGAGCTCGTCGGCCCGCACTTTGCCGAGGCTCCGCGCGTGGAGCACCTGCGCTCGGCTCACAAGGCGTTCTAGTTGCGAAAAACGCACCGGTTTGACGGTCAAACTGGTGCGTTTTTCGCAACAGAATCCGTCTTGGGACGGAAGCCGCATGTCAGTGGCCCCGCCTAGGCTTGCTGCATGACCGCCGACCCACCCGTGCCGCCCACCAGGCCGGCACCGCGCATCCGCACCCCCGCGCCCCACTCCGCCTGGAAGGCCGACGGGCTCATGGCCCTCGCACTCGGGGCCGCCTCTGCGCTGATGGGCACCCTCGCGCTCATGACCGGTGCATTCGGCCCCGGCCTCAACACCTGGTCAGTGATCTTCGGCGGCTTCTTGATGGCGGCGCCGCTCGTGTTCCGCCGCCGCTGGCCCTCAGCAATGGTCATCGTTCAGACTCTTGTCTACATGCCGCTGGTCTGGCTCGGGTGGGAACTCTACATCATCCAGATCATGCTGTTCATGGCGTTCTACTCGGTCGGCGCCTGGGATGCCAACCGTCGCCGCGCGAACATCGTCCGCATCGTCGTGCTCCTGATGATGGCCGGTTCGATGGCCGCGACCTACATCGTGTTCTTCGACATCTACCTGCAGCAGGGCGGCGTGATCGGCCTGCTCTCGACGATCGGCATCCAGGTCGTCGTCAACGCCGGCTACTTCGGCGGCGCCTGGGTCTTCGGCAACCGCAGCTGGGCATCCGCGATCAAGCGCGAAGAGCTCGAGCAGGCTCACGACGCCATCCGCGCCCAGCAGGCGATCATCGCCGATCATGCCGTCGACCTCGAGCGCGTGCGGATCGCCCGCGAGCTGCACGATGTCGTCGCGCACCACGTCTCGGCCATGGGCATCCAGGCCGGAGCCGCCCGACGCGTGATGAGCAAAGACCCCGAGCGCGCCGAGAAGGCGCTGCGGCTCGTCGAGTCGTCGGCCCGCGACGCCATCGGCGAGCTGCGCACCATGGTCACGACCCTGCGCAGCGACGGCGCCCCGAATGCTCCACTTCCGACGATCGACGAGCTGGATGCGCTGGTGCAGTCCGCAGTCGACAGCGGTCAGCAGGCGACGCTCGAGCGCATCGGCACGCTCCCCGAGGTGTCGCCCGCCGCCGAGCTGACGCTGTATCGCGTCGCACAAGAGGGCCTCACGAACGCCCGCAAACACGCGGGGCACGGCGCGACCGTCGCCGTTCGGCTTCGTGGAGTCGGCGACGGCATCGAACTTGAGATCAGCGACTCGGGCGGCCCGGCCAGCGGTCGCGCAGAGGGCACCGGACACGGACTGATCGGGATGCGCGAGCGCATTTCCGCAGTCGGAGGCACCGTGACCACCGGCCCGAAGTCGGCTGGGGGCTGGCTCGTGCGCGCGTACGTGCCGCGGTCGCCCGCTCACGCCGTCGGGCTCGGCGAGAGCTCTGATCTCGACAACGCAGAAGATGGCAGAATCGTCTCGTGACGCGCATCCTGCTTGTAGACGACCAGGCGCTCGTGCGCGCTGGATTCACGACGATTCTCGAATCCGAAGACGGCTTCGAGGTGGTCGGTCAGGCCGCCGACGGAGTCGAGGCCGTGCGGCTTGCCGAAGAGCTGAACCCCGACGTGATCTGCATGGATGTGCAGATGCCGAACATGGACGGCCTCGAGGCCACGCGCCGCATCGTGGCGGGGCCGTCGACCGCTGCCGTGCTGATGCTGACGACCTTTGACCGCGACGACTTTCTGTTCGAGTCGCTCTCGGCCGGAGCCAGCGGGTTTCTGCTGAAGACTGCCGACCCCGACGAATTGGTCGATGCAGTGCACGTGCTCGATCGCGGCGATGCGCTGCTGTCACCCCAGGTGACGCGGCGTGTGATCGAGAGGTTCGGCGACGTCGTCACCGACCCCGCTGATACTGGTGCCGCCGTCGTTGCCGACCCTGCATCCGCACTGTCGGTGCTTACCGACCGTGAGCGCGCGACACTCATGCTGCTCGCTCGCGGCATGTCGAACGCTGAGATCGCCGGCGAGCTGTTCGTGGGCGAGGCGACAGTGAAGACGCATGTCTCGAACATTTTGATGAAGCTGGGCATCCGCGACCGCATTCACGCTGTGATCTGGGCGTACGAGCAGGGTGTTATCGCGCCTTCGGCTTCGTAGGCGCGGGCCCTGCGCCGCCACAAGCAACGCGCATGCCGGGCGTCGAATCGACATCCGGGTCGGCCGGCCTGAGCCCCGCGAGTTGTGGCTCATTCGACTGCCTGCGAAGCCAGCATCTCGACAGGTGAGACGCACTCGTCTAGGGTGAGGATCATGAACCGCACCCTGGCACCCCTCGCCCTCGTCACCGCAGCCGTGGCACTCGCGGGATGCGCATCCGCTGTTCCCGAGACCGTCGAACTCCGGGCCAGCTCGACGGGAGGTGTCGCCGATCTCGAACTCAGCATCGGCGGCGTCGTGACGACCGAGGAGCTCGGGGGCGATTGGACGATCACACTCACCGCCGAAGAGGTTGCGGACGCGAAGCTGACGGTCACGGCGCGCGAAGACGGACTCGACCAGATCATCTCCTGCGAGATGATCGCCGATGGCGAGCAGACCGGGTACGTGGAGAACCACAGCGGGGGCTCGGTCGAGTGCTCGATCGACTACTCCGGTCAGATTGATGTGCGCCCCTAGCCGATCGCCACTCCGAGGTTGATCGCGACCGCGGCTTCGCGGGTGGGAGATTCGTCCACTGCTCGGAGCTCTGTCACCACAACTCACGTCGCTGAGGCGTGCCGATGGATGTACATCGATGGCCGGCCTCTGTGGCGCAAGTCGAAGCTCAGAGCACGGCATGTACGACGGTTGGGTCGAAGCCTTCGAAGAGCACGCTGCGGTCTGCAGCGCAAAACAATCCAGCTGAGCGGGCTCTCGCGTGGATTATCCACGTGAGAGCCCGCTCCGCCCTGAATTTTTGCGTAGCTACTAGAGAACCGCGCTCTCAAGTCGCGAGTAGCCGTCTTCCATGCCAGCGACCATGCCGGTCTGCAGCACCATCTCGCGCACTTCGGCGCTCGGGTA
>JBQDFB010000086.1:3657-6292 GCA_052085045.1 Microbacteriaceae bacterium
TGCCAGCGACCATGCCGGTCTGCAGCACCATCTCGCGCACTTCGGCGCTCGGGTAGGTGATGAGATAGACGACGAGCGTGCCGCCAGAGACGGCTGTCAGCGTCAGCTCATTCGTGGTCTCCGGGCTGTCGGCACCCTCAGGGTCAGCCGGCGAGATCATGCGCTCGGTCGTCACGAGCCGCGTCGGAGGCTGCGACTCGAGCACCGTACCGACGAAGCCGAACTGCTCCCCCGAAGCGTCATCGCGCCACTCGGTGCGCAGCGCCGAGCCGACCTCGGCACCGTACTCGCACACGGGCATGCTCCAGCCGTCGGGGCCGAGCTGCCAGCGACGCAGCAGCTCAGGGTCAGTGTGCGCCTGCCACACCTGCTCGACCGATCCGCGTACTACGCGCGAGACGCGCACCTGCGTGTCTGCGACCAGCTGGGATGCGGTCGGCAACTCGTGCGCAAACGTCGCGAGGTCTTCGAGCACCGCGTCGATCTGGCCCATGGCAGCTGTCGTGCCCTCAACCATTCCCATGGATTTGAGCTCTTCTAGCTGTTCGAGCGAGTCGAACGATGTCGTCGTTGTGAGGCGCGATCCGAGTGCGGTCTCAGCGAACTCGAACACCATGCTCATGCTCGGCATCTCGGTCTTCGGCTCGCCGTCTTCACCCGCGAATCCGTCTCGCACCTCGAATGAGCGCTGCGGGTCGACGGCCGTCCACTGCCAGTACCCGGCAGACGACGAGCCGTCGGGCCCAGTCATGCGGTACTTCGAGAGGCCGCCGACGAACGCATCGTGCCGAGTGAACGTCGCGGGCCACTCGGGCGGCCCCCAGAACCGTTCGATCTGGCGAGGATCGGTGTAGGCGTCCCAGAGTCTCGCGACCGGAACGGTGAAGTCAGCGACGATCTGCAGCGTCAGCGCGTCAGGGTCGATGTTGGTCTCGGTGATGGGCATGATGTGCACCTCTCTTGTTGCCCCTCGGGGCTTGCGGTCAGGAGTCTTCGGCGAACAGGGCGTCGAGCCTGTCGACGCGACCTCGCCAGATCTGCTCGAAGTGGCCGAGCAGCTCCATCGCTCGCCGAATCGTCTCGGGATTCCCGCGCACGATGCGCTCCCTCCCCCGCGGTGTGCGGGCGACCAGGTCAGCGGCCTCGAGCACTCCCACGTGCTTGCGAACCGCGGCGAATGACATGTCGTAGTCGGCTGCCAGCTCAGAGATCGACGCTTCGGCATACAGTGTGCGCCGCACGATGTCACGCCTCGTGGCATCGGCGAGCGCCCGGAAGACCCGGTCGACCCGCTGCTGCTCGCTGATTTCTGATTGTGTAACCATTTGGTTTCATGTTAGGGCCGTTTGCGATCAACGTCAACGATTTCCGGCTCATCCCAATCGGGGGTGTAGGAGTTGGGGTCTGAAGCCGCCGGTCTCGAGCAGGCTTCGGGCGATGTAGTTGGTCAGGTTGCGGAACCCGAGTGCGGAGCCGCGCAGGTGTTCGAGCCGTCCGTTGAGTGCCTCGGTCGGCCCGTTGCTGGTGCCGGGTCGTTCGAAGTAGGCGAGCACGTCGGCGGCTCGCTTCTTCAGGGTCCGGCCCAGGGTGGTGAGCTCGGTGAGCACCTTGGGGACGCCGGCGCTGAGGTCGGTGATCAGCTTCTCCATGAGCTCGCGGCCGCGTTGCCGGTCCTCGTGGCGATAGGCGGCGATCATGCGCTGGTAGACACCCCAGGTCGCCTCGACCTCGACGTGAGCGTCATCAACGAACAGCGCGCGTAGCCTGTCGCTCTGCTTGTCGGTGAGCAGGTCCGCGCCGGTGTGCAGCGTGCGCCGCGACTTGTAGAGCGGGTCGTCCCTGAACCCACGGTGCCCGTGGATCGCGAGTTGGACCCGGCGCCGGCACCTGTCGAGGGCGTCACCGGCCAGGCGCACGACGTGGAAGGGATCCATCACCGTGACCGCGTCCGGGATCTCCTCTGCAGCGGCGGTCTTGAACCCGGTGAAGCCGTCCATCGCGACCACCTCGACCGCGTCACGGAAGGCGTCGTCGCGGTCGGCGAGCCAGGTCTTGAACGCCGCCTTCGACCGGCCCTCGACCATGTCCAGCAGCCTTGCTGGGCCGGCGCCATCGCGGACCGGGGTGAGGTCGATGATCACGGTGACGTACTTGTCGCCACGCCTGGTGTGGCGCCAGACGTGCTCATCGACGCCAATGACCTTCACGCCCTCGAACCGCGTGGGGTCGTTGATCAGCAGCCGCTTGCCTTCAGCCAGGACCGCGTTGTTGGCGGTGTCCCACGCGACCCCGAGTCCCTCGGCGACACGGGCGACGGTGAGGTGTGCGACCACGATCCCTTCCAGCGCCCACCGCAGCCCGGTGCGCGAGAGCTTCGCGCGTGGCTCCGCCGCGGCGCTGGTGTCTTGGCGCCACACGTGTCCGCAGTCGGCACAGCGGTAGCGGCGCACTACAACTTCCAGCACGGTCGGTCGCCAGCCCAGCGGCTCGTGGGCCAACCGCCGGATCACGGTGTCACGAGCAGCGCCTTCGCTGCCGCACCGTCGGCACCACTGATCTGGTTCCACCACGCGGCACGCGAGGACCGCACGATCCGGTTCAAGTCGTTGCCCGATCACGCTCAGACCGAGGCCGT
>JBQDFB010000087.1:0-6288 GCA_052085045.1 Microbacteriaceae bacterium
GTCTTCGTCAACGTCTTCGGCGGCATCACGGCGTGCGACGCCGTCGCCAACGGCATCAAGGGTGCTCTGCAGACGCTCGGCGACACGGCATCCAAGCCGCTCGTCGTCCGCCTCGACGGCAACCGCGTCGACGAGGGCCGCGCGATCCTCGCCGAGTACGCCCACCCGCTCGTGACTCTCGCCGCCACCATGGACGAGGGCGCCGACAAGGCCGCCGAGCTGGCGAACGCCTGACCCTCCGAGACCTCAGAAAAGGATTAGAGAAATGTCGATCTTCCTGAACAAGGATTCCAAGGTCATCGTCCAGGGCATCACCGGCGGCGAGGGCACCAAGCACACCGCCCTCATGCTCAAGGCCGGCACCCAGGTCGTCGGCGGCGTCAACGCCCGCAAGGCCGGCACGACCGTCTCGCACACAGCCAAGGACGACTCGGCCGTCGAGCTGCCCGTCTTCGGCACGGTCGCAGAGGCCATGAAGGAGACCGGCGCCGACGTGTCGATCGCCTTCGTTCCCGGTGCCTTCACCAAGGCCGCGATGATCGAGGCCATCGACGCCGAGATCCCGCTGCTCGTCGTCATCACCGAGGGCGTGCCGGTTGGCGACTCTGCCGAGGCCTGGGCGTACGCCAAGAGCAAGGGCAACAAGACCCGCATCATCGGCCCGAACTGCCCCGGCGTCATCACGCCGGACGAGGCGCTCGTCGGCATCACCCCGGCGAACATCACCGGCAAGGGCCCGATCGGTCTCGTCTCCAAGTCGGGCACCCTGACCTACCAGATGATGTTCGAGCTGCGTGACCTCGGCTTCTCCACCGCCATCGGCATCGGCGGCGACCCGGTCATCGGCACGACGCACATCGATGCCCTCGAGGCGTTCGAGGCCGACCCCGAGACCAAGGCGATCGTCATGATCGGCGAGATCGGCGGCGACGCCGAGGAGCGCGCGGCCGACTACATCAAGGCGAACGTCACCAAGCCGGTCGTCGGCTACGTCGCGGGCTTCACCGCCCCCGAGGGCAAGACCATGGGCCACGCCGGCGCCATCGTCTCCGGCTCCGCGGGCACCGCTCAGGCGAAGAAGGAGGCCCTCGAGGCCGCCGGCGTCAAGGTCGGGAAGACCCCGTCCGAGACGGCCGACCTCATGCGCGCGATCGTCGAGAGCCTGTAACCCAGGTAGACTGTCGGTGAAGGACCCGGGCTCCACCCCGGGTCCTTCACTCATTTCTGGGGAACGCTCTCCAGCAGAGCATCCAGCGCCTTGTGCGCCTGTTCGCGGGCAGCGGCGTCGCCGCGCCGCTGCGACAGCCACAGCGCCAGCTCGTTCATCGCGCCCGACAACGCCGCAGCGAGAGCGCCCTGCAGCGCGGGGATGACGCCGGCTTCGGCGAGTCCGATGCGAAGCTCGGTCTCCGGGCCATCGGCATCGCCCAGCCGCCACTCATCCCAGCTGAGAACGCTCGGACCATCTACGAGGAGCACTCGCACGGCGGCGCCCTGCGTGATGGCATCGAGGAAGGCATGGCTGCCCGCGCGGAGTCCGGCACCGGCGTCCATGCCCGCTGTGGCCGCCGCGATGGCCTCCCCGATCGTGCGCTGCTGTGCGGATGCGACCGCGGCGAACAACCCTGGCTTGGAGCGGTAATGGTGATACAGCGCGCCGCGGGTCACGCCGGCGGCACGGGCGATGTCATCTGCGGAACTCTCGGCGTAGCCGTGCTCGGCGAACTGCGCGGTCGCGACCTCGAGGATGCGCTGAGCTGTCGCTGCGGCATCCTCTGCACTTGCTCTGGGCATCATCTTCCCTTACGTACTCATTGTATGTATTCTACCTCAAAGATACATACTCAATGCACGTAAGGGAGTGTTATGAAGATCACGAGTTTCTATCCGGTGCTGATGGTTGATGACGTCGCGACTTCGGCGAAGTTCTATCGCGAAGTGCTCGGATTCCAGACGACCTTCGAGGCCGACTGGTACGTGAGCCTCCGCTTCGACGGCGGCGAACTCGCCATCCTCGACCGCGCACACGAGACCATCCCCGATGGTTTTCGCGAGTCGGTCACGGGGCTCCTGCTGAACGTCGAAGTGACGGATGCCGCGGCTGAGCATGCCCGAATGGTCGGCGAGCGGGGACTCACCGAACGGCTTCCACTGCGCGATGAGGCCTTCGGCCAGCGGCACTTCATCGTCGAAGCACCGGGAGGAGTTCTCGTCGACGTCATAGAGCCGATCGAGCCGTCGGCGGAGTTCGCTGCGGCATTCACCGGCTGACCTATTCCGGGGGCCGACACGCCAGATGTCGGATGCTTTCGCCAATAGTGTCCGACACGTGGCGTGTCGGCCCCCCCCCGGACGGGATGCCGCGGCGCGAACGTCAGGCGACGCCGAAGGCCGCCTCGAGGGGCCCGCGGGCGAAGAACAGCACGAAGCCGACGGCGACGATCCACAGCAGCGGATGGATGTTCTTGGCTTTGCCCGAGAATGCGTTCAGGACGACCCAGCTGACGAAGCCGGCTCCGATGCCGTTGGCGATCGAGTAGGTCATCGGCATGACGGTCGCCGTGAGGAACACCGGCAGCAGCACACGGAAGTCGCCGAAGTCGATGTGCCTGATCTGCGTGAGCATCATCGCGCCGACCAGCACCAGCGCTGCGGCTGCGACCGCGCCGGGAACGAGCGACGTCAGCGGCGTGAAGAACATCGCGAGCAGGAAAAGCACACCCGTGACGGACGTCGCCAGTCCCGTACGAGCGCCCTCGCCGATGCCGGAGCCCGATTCGACGAACACCGTCGCCGACGACGATGATGTGGCACCGCCGACGATCGCGCCGACGCCCTCGACGACCAGCGCCGATTTGATGCGCGGGAAATCGCCCTTCGCGTCCGCGAGGTCGGCTTCCTTCGCGAGGCCCGTCATGGTGCCCATGGCGTCGAAGAAGTTCGAGAACACGAGGGTGAACACGAACATCACGAGCGCGACGGCGCTGACTTTGCCGAAGTCGAAGCCGAAGTCGATGGCGCCGATGAGACTGAGGTCCGGCAGGCTCATGATGCCGCCGGCGAAGCCGAAGTCGAGTCCGAACGGCCAGATCAGGTTGAGGATCGCCGCCAGCACCGTGCCGCCGACGAGCGCGATGAGGATGGCGCCCTTGAGCCGCACAGCGATCAGCACGCCTCCGATCAGAAGAGTGATCACGAACAGCAGGGTCGGCAGCGTCGCCACAGACCCTCCGACACCCAGATCGACCGGGGGAGAGTCATTGCCCGTCGCGGTGACGAAGCCGGCGTTCACGAAACCGATGAACGCGATGAACAGGCCGATGCCGACGGTGATGGCGAGCTTGAGCTGCACCGGAACGGCATCGAAAATCATCTTGCGAAGCCCGGTGGCGGCAAGCAGCACGATCACGGCGCCGTTGATGACGACCAGCGCCATGGCCTCGGGCCAGGTCACGGACCCGACGACGGAGAACGCGACGAACGCGTTGATCCCGAGCCCGGCTGCGAAGGCGAACGGCAGACGGGTGATGATGCCGAACAGCAGCGTCATGACACCGGCGCTCAGCGCCGTGGCGGCAGCAACGGCATTGCCATCGAGCACCGTTCCGTCGACGTCCGGGGTCGAGAGGATGATCGGGTTCAGGATCACGATGTACGCCATCGTGACGAAGGTGACGATGCCGCCACGGACCTCCGAGCCGATCGTCGAGCCGCGCTTGGTGATCTCGAAGAAGCGGTCCAGCGCGTTCTTCGGCTCAGCGGTCTGGTCGGGTGCGGGCGAGGGAGCAGTTGTCATCGGGGAACCTCCTCGGGAACGATATCGTGTCCGCCGCGTCGCGCGCGCCCGCGCGGAGCGGCCAGCTTCTCGTCGTAGTCTCGTTGAGACATGCAACGCCTCCTCGTCGCGATCCTCGCCGCCGTCGACGCTGCCATCGCGGCGGCCGTCGGCCTGGCTGTGCTGCTCGCCCCGCTCACCGTGCTGTGGACGCTCGCCTTCGGCGTCACCGCAGACTGGGGAGGGCTGTGGCCGACGGCCGGCATCCTGTGGCAGTTCGGTCACGGCGTGCCCATCGACGTGGCGCTGCCGGATGCTGTCGTCGCCGCCGTCGGCATCGCACCGGATGCTGCGAACTTCACCCTCTCGCTCACCCCCCTCGCGTTCCTCGTGTTCACGCTGCTGTTCTCCGCCCGCTCCGGCATCCGCGCCGCACGCTCCGGCGCCTGGCTGATCGGCGTCGTCGGCGGCACGATCACCTTCGCCGTCATCGCGGCGGCGGTTGCGCTGACCGCCCGCGCCGACATCGCCGAAGTTCCGCTGACGGCGGCGTTCGTCCTGCCGCCGGCCGTCTATCTCGTCGGTGCACTGTGCGGAGCGGTGAGCTATGCCTGGCGCGAGGGGGATGCCGGTCTCATCGACCGACTGCATGACCGGGTCGACGGCTGGGGGCCGTGGGCTGTCGTGCCCGGCGAAGCGGTCCGCGGAACGGCCGTCGCGGTCGTCGCGCTCACCGGTGTCGCCGGCCTCGGCGTCGCGGTGATGGTGGCGCTGCGCGGGGGAGAGGCGGTCGCCCTGTTCGAAGCCGCCCGCGTCGACGCGACCGGAGCGACCGTGCTCACGCTCGGGCAGCTGGTCTACCTGCCGACACTGTTCGTGTGGTCGATCGCGTGGATCGCGGGCCCCGGTTTCGCCGTCGGCGCCGGTACCGCCGTGTCTCCGGCCGGCACGCAGCTCGGCGTCGTCCCCGGCATTCCGGCGCTGGGACTCCTCCCCGAGAACAGCTCGATGTGGATGCTGATCGTCGTGCTGCTCCCGGTCGCCGCCGGCGCCTTCGCCGGCTGGATCGTGCGGTCGCAGCTGGTGTGGCGGGATGCTGCGCGGCCGGTCGCCCCGCGGGCTGTCATCGCGCTGACCATCGCCCTGGCGACCGCAGGGGTCGTGGCCGTCGCCGCGGTGCTGGCATCCGGGTCGATCGGCCCCGGCCGGATGGCTGTGACCGGCCCGCACGTGGGATGGACGACGCTCGCCATCGGCGCCGAGATCTTCGTCGGCGCCGCGATCATGCTGCTCGCTCCGCGGCACCGCGACGAACTCGCCGAGGAGCGCACGGATCGCTGGATCGCCGAGATGGGAACGTCGCCGACC
This sequence comes from Microbacteriaceae bacterium, assembly GCA_052085045.1. Classification (GTDB taxonomy): domain Bacteria; phylum Actinomycetota; class Actinomycetes; order Actinomycetales; family Microbacteriaceae; genus Microbacterium. The sequence goes on from JBQDFB010000087.1 coordinate 5,144, forward strand.
GACCCGGATCACAGCGACACGCAGCCCCTCAACGAGCACGGCTTCTTCGGGGACGGCAGTACTCCCGCGCCCCGGTAGACTGACCGGGTGCTCACGGTCGCCGTTCTCATCTCGGGCACCGGCTCCAACCTTCGCGCCCTTCTCGAAGCCGCACGCCAGCCGGACTTCCCCGCGCGAATCGTCGTGGTCGGTGCGGATCGCGACGCCGAAGGGCTCGCGCACGCGGCGGAGTTCGGCATCCCGAGCTTCACGGTTCCGTACCGCTCGTTCGAGAGCCGCGAAGCCTGGGGCGAAGAGCTCGGCGCGCAGCTCGACCCCTGGCAGCCCGATCTCGTCGTGCTCAGCGGTCTGATGCGGTTGCTGCCGGCGGCACTGGTCGCGCGCTACGCACCCCGCATCATCAACACGCACCCGGCGCACCTGCCCGAGTTCCCCGGCGCACACGGCGTGCGCGACGCCCTCGCCGCTGGCGTCACCCAGACCGGGGCCAGCGTCATCGTCGTCGACGACGGCATCGACAGCGGCCCGATTCTCGCCCAGGAGCGCATCCCCGTGCACCAGGGCGACACCGAACAGACCCTGCACGAGCGCATCAAGCCCGTCGAGCGGCGCCTGCTGATCGACGCCGTGCGCCGCATCGCCACCGGAGAGCTCGCGCTCACCCCCTGACCCATACCCGAACAACCGCACGCCCACGCAAGAAGGAGATATTCCATGGCCGGTCCGAGCCACGATTCGTCCCTGTACCGCGATCGCGATGTGGTCCCGATCAAGCGGGCGCTCGTGTCGGTGAGCGACAAGACCGACCTGCTCGTGCTGGCTGCGGCGCTCGCCGACGCCGGCGTCGAGATCGTCTCGACGGGGTCGACGGCAGCGGCCATCCGCGAAGCCGGCCACGACGTCACTGACGTTGCGACCGTCACGGGTGTGGCCGAGATGCTCGATGGTCGCGTGAAGACTCTGCACCCCAGCATCCATGGCGGCCTGCTCGCCGACCTGCGCCTCGAAGACCACGAGCGTCAGCTCGCCGAACTGGGCATCTCGCCGTTCGAGCTCGTCGTCGTCAACCTGTACCCGTTCGTCGAGACCGTCGCCTCCGGGGCGACCGGTGACGACGTCGTCGAGCAGATCGACATCGGAGGGCC
>JBQDFB010000088.1:0-3718 GCA_052085045.1 Microbacteriaceae bacterium
TTGCGGTTCCTCTCGTATCCTGGATTTTCAACTCCACTATACGGAAATGTATCGAGTCACGCATCCTCAATATCGGTGGTGACGCGCCTACGGTATCCCGCGAATGGGTTAGCCTGACGGAGAAAGATTTCCGCGATGCGGATAATCCACGTCTCACAGCTCGGAAGGTATGCCATGGCCGCAGGTTCCACGGATGGAGTGAAGTCCGTCACACGCGTCTTCGATCTGCTCGAACTGATCGCGGATGCTGGCGGCGACGTCACTCTCAGCGAGCTGTCCGCAGCGGCCGAACTCCCCCTGCCGACGATCCATCGTCTGCTGCGCACCCTCGTCTCCCGCGGGTACGCGCGCCAACTGCAGAACCGCCGCTACGCGCTCGGCCCGCGGCTCGTGCGACTCGGCGAAGTGGCCAACCGCAAGTTCGGGCAGATGGCGATGCCGCAGCTCAAGCAGGTCGTCGAGCAGCTCGGCGAGACCGCGAACCTCGCCACCCTGGACGGCGACCGGGTCATCTACGTGTCGCAGGCGCCGTCGCCGCACGCGATGCGCATGTTCACCGAGGTCGGGCGCCGCTCGTACCTGCACTCCACAAGCGTGGGCAAGGCGATCCTCGCCGGAATGACCGACGAGCAGGTGCGCGAGATCGTCTCCCGCACCGGGATGCCGGCCAACACCGAGCACACCATCACCAGCGTCGAGTCGCTGCTCGCCGACCTCGCGAAGACCCGCAAGCGCGGTTACGCGGTCGATGACAACGAGCAGGAGATCGGTGTGCGGTGCTTCGCCGTCACCGTGCCCGACATGGCCGTGCCCACCGCTGTCTCGGTTTCGGGGCCGGTCGCCCGCGTGTCCGGCGACTTCGCCGACCGTGCTCTGCCCGTGCTGGAGGAGATCGTCGCGGAGATCGCGGTGACGACGAACCAGTGACATCGAGCGGCACCTTGACGAGGCGCCCAGTCCGGCCTACCATTTCCATGGAACAGAATAGTGTTTCCGTATTTCGGAAATGGGACAATCTGTTTGGCCCCCACCCGGCATCGTCGGGCGCCTAGACTCGCATCATTGGATCCGGATCGGCGTCCGCTCCCTGCATCACCGCCGGATCTGAGGAGATCGACCAATGAACGACACCGCCGTCACCGTCAACGGCGAGCGCCGCCCGCTCGCCGGTACCGCCACGCACAGCACCGCCCTGGACTGGTTGCGCCAGACCGGCCTTCCCGGCAGCAAGGAAGGCTGCGCCGAAGGCGAGTGCGGCGCCTGCGCGATGCTCATCGCCACCCCCGACACCGACGGCGGCACGACCTGGACGCCCGTGAACGCGTGCCTCGTCCCCGTCTACGCCCTCGACGGCCAGGAGATCGTCACGGCTGAGGGCCTGGGCTCCCCCGACGACCTGCACCCCGTGCAGGAGAAGCTGGCTGAAGCCGGCGGCTCACAGTGCGGCTACTGCACCCCCGGCTTCGCGTGCAGCATGGCCGGCGAGTACTACCGTGCCGGGCGGACGACCGAGCAGGATGCCGCGACCGAGCACGAGGCGGAATGCCCCGCCCACGACGCCGAGCACGGCCCGAACGGCTTCGACCTGCACGCGCTCAGCGGCAACCTCTGCCGCTGCACCGGCTATCGCCCGATTCGGGATGCCGCCTACACGCTCGGCTCCCCCGCCGCCGATGACCCGATGCGCCAGCGCATGGACCAACCGGCCCCCGCCGCGGCATCCACCGACACGACCGTCGACGGCGCCCGCTTCGTGCGCCCGCAGAACCTCGCCGATACTCTGCGGCTGCTGCAGGACGAGCCCGAGGCGCTGCTCGTCGCCGGCTCCACCGACTGGGGCGTCGAGGTCAACATCCGCGGCTCGCGCGCACCGTTCGTCGTCGCGATCGAGCAGCTCGACGAGCTGCGCACCCTCACCGTCGGCGACGACGTGATCGAGATCGGCGCCGCTCTTCCCCTCACCGAGATCGAGCGCCGTCTGAACGGACGCATCCCGCTGCTGGCCCAGCTGTTCCCGCAGTTCGCCTCGCGTCTGATCCGCAACCGCGGCACCCTCGGCGGCAACCTCGGCACCGGATCGCCGATCGGCGACGCCCCGCCGGCCCTTCTCGCGCTCGGAGCGCGATTGGTCCTGGCATCCACCCGCGGCGAGCGCGAAGTCGAGCTGTCGGAGTACTTCACCGGCTATCGGCAGACCGTCCGCGAGCCGGGCGAGCTGATCCGCGCCATCCGCATCCCTCTGCCGCTGGCGAAGACGACGGCGTTCCACAAGATCGCCAAGCGCCGCTTCGACGACATCTCCAGCGTCGCGATCGGGTTCGCCCTCGACATCGAGGGCGGCACCGTCACCTCGGCCCGCATCGGCCTCGGCGGCGTCGCAGCGACGCCGCTGCGTGCCTACGACACCGAGCGGGCACTGGTCGGTGAGCCGTGGAGCATCCCGACCATCAAGCGGGCATCCGAGATCCTGCGCGCCGAGGGCACGCCGATGTCGGACCACCGCGCGAGCTCGGATTACCGCTCGCACATGCTCGGCACCTCGCTGCTGAAGCTCTACAGTTCCACCCCACGCCCTCACAATGAGAGTGTCGAGTCCAAGGAGGTGTCGGCATGAGCGCACTCGCCGACCGTCCGCAGAACCCCGTCGTCGGCACGCGCGCCGCGCACGAGAGCGCAGCTCTCCACGTCACCGGCGCCGCGATGTACACCGACGATCTCTCCGGCGACACCATGGGCATCCTCACGGCATGGCCCGTGCAGTCGACCAACGCCCACGCTCGCGTCACGATCGATGTGAGCGCCGCCTACAAGGTGCCCGGTGTCGTGCGCGTGCTCACCGCCGACGACGTGCCCGGAGTCAACGACGCCGGCATCAAGCACGACGAGCCGCTGTTCCCCGATGAGGCGATGTACTACGGGCACGCGCTCGTCTGGGTGCTCGGCGAGACGCAGGAGGCCGCACGTCTCGGAGCTGCCGCCGTCACCGTCGAGTACGACCCGCTCCCCTCGCTGATCACGGTGCAGGATGCCGTCGACGCCGGCTCCTTCCAGGGCATCGCCCGCACGGTTGAGCGCGGAGACGCGGCATCCGCCCTGGAGAAGTCTGCGCGCGTCTTCGAGGGCGTCACGGAGTTCGGCGGGCAGGAGCACTTCTACCTCGAGACGCAGGCATCGCTCGCCCTGCGCGACTCGGAGGGCCAGTACTTCGTGCAGTGCTCGACGCAGCATCCGTCCGAGGCGCAGGAGATCGTCGCGCACGTACTGAACATCCCCTCCAACGAGGTGACCGTGCAGTCGCTGCGGATGGGCGGCGGCTTCGGCGGCAAGGAGATGCAGTCGCACGGGTTCGCCGCCATCGCGGCGCTCGGTGCCAAGCTCACCGGTCGCCCCGTGCGGCTGCGCCTGAACCGCACGCAGGACATCACGATGACCGGCAAACGGCATCCGTTCCACATCTCATGGAAGGTCGGCCTCGACGACGACGGCCGCCTTCAGGCGCTGGATGCCGTGCTCACCTGCGACGGCGGCTGGAGCCTTGACCTCTCCGAGCCGGTGCTCGGGCGAGCGCTCTGCCACCTCGACAACGCGTACTGGATCCCCCACGTGCATGCGCACGGCCGGATCGCGAAGACGAACAAGGCGTCGAACACCGCATTCCGCGGGTTCGGAGGCCCGCAGGGCGTCTTCCTCATCGAGGACATCCTCGGCCGGGTCGCCC
>JBQDFB010000088.1:3818-6178 GCA_052085045.1 Microbacteriaceae bacterium
TTCGGAGGCCCGCAGGGCGTCTTCCTCATCGAGGACATCCTCGGCCGGGTCGCCCCGGCGCTCGGGATCGACCCGATGGAGCTGCGGGAGAAGAACTTCTACCAACCAGGCCAGTCGACGCCGTACGGCCAGCCGGTCAAGGATGCCGATCGCGTGAGCGCCATCTGGAATCAGCTGCGCGAGGAGTCGGACTTCGACGCCCGTCGTGCCGAGATCGCGACGTTCAACCAGACCAGCCCGCACGTCAAGCGCGCGCTGGCGATGACGCCGGTCAAGTTCGGCATCTCGTTCAATTTCGCCGCCTTCAACCAGGCAGGTGCCCTCGTGCACGTCTACAAGGACGGCTCGGTGCTCATCAACCACGGCGGCACCGAGATGGGTCAGGGCCTGCACACGAAGATGCTGCAGGTGGCCGCGACCGCACTCGGGCTCGAGCTGCACCAGGTGCGTCTGGCGCCCACCCGCACCGACAAGGTGCCGAACACGTCGGCCACTGCGGCATCGTCCGGCGCCGACCTCAACGGCGGTGCGGTCAAGAACGCCTGCGAGCAGATCCGCGAACGGATGGCCGCGGTCGCCGGGCGCCTGCTGAACGCCGATGAGCGCGACGTGCGCTTCTCGGGCGGCCTCATCACGGCCCTCGGCAACACGACGAAGACACTGACCTTCGCCGAGGTGGCCGAGGCCGCCTACCTGCAGCGCGTGCAGCTGTTCGCTGCCGGCTACTACCGCACCGAGGGCCTGCACTGGAACCCCGAAATCATGCAGGGCTCGCCCTTCAAGTACTTCGCCTACGGATGCGCGGCCAGCGAGGTCGAGGTCGACGAGTTCACCGGCGCGTACCGCGTGCGTCGCGTGGACATCGTCCATGACGTCGGCGATTCGCTCTCGCCCATGCTCGACATCGGACAGATCGAGGGCGCGTATGTGCAGGGCGTCGGCTGGCTGACGCTCGAAGAGCTGCGCTGGGACACCTCGGACGGCCCGAACCGCGGACGCCTGCAGACCCAGTCGGCCTCGACCTACAAGCTGCCGAGCTTCTCGGAGATGCCCGAGGAATTCAGCGTGCGCCTGTACGAGAACGCTCGCGAGGACGGCGCAGTCTACGGTTCCAAGGCCGTCGGCGAGCCGCCGTTCATGCTGGCCTTCAGCGCCCGTGAGGCGATCCGCGAGGCCGTGGCCGAGTTCGGCCCGGCGGGCCACATGGTCGAGCTCGCGTCTCCCGCGACACCGGAGGCGGTGTTCTGGGCGGTTCAGGCGGCGCAGGATGCGGCATCCGCCATCGAGGTCGTCGACGCGCCGGAGCGCGAGCTCGCCAGGACGCCGTAGCCATGGACTGGCTCGATGCCCTGCAGCGGCTTCGTGCTGAGCGCACGGCCGCCGTGCTCGTGACGATGGTCACGGTACGCGGGCACTCGCCGCGCAACGGCGGAGCCAAGATGGTCGTCTCAGCCGATGACGCGTTTGGCACGGTCGGCGGCGGGAATCTCGAGGCGACGGCGACGCAGAAGGCGCGCGAGCTCATCGCCTCGGGCGCCGAGGAGCCCGAACTGCTCACGCTCACGCTGAGCGACAAGGCGACCGTCGAGTACGGCGTGCAGTGCTGCGGAGGAGAGGTCACCATGCTGCTGGAACCGGTCAGGGTCGTGCCGTCGGTGGCGGTGTTCGGCATCGGTCATGTCGGCATCGAGCTGGCGCGCATCCTCGCCCGCCATGAGATCGATCTGTACCTCGTCGACTCCCGTGCCGAGATGCTCGACTCCTCACGCACCGCCGCTCTCGACGATGCCGTCGCCCGCGTGCACACCGTGCATGCGCCCGTGCCCGAGTCGGCGCTGGCCGACCTGCCCGAAGGCGCGCACGTGCTGGTGATGACCCATGACCACGTCGAGGACCTCGCGATCGTCGACCAGGCGCTGCGCGCCGACGGCATCGGATCGATCGGTCTCATCGGGTCGGCGGCGAAGTGGACGCGATTCCGGAAGAAGCTCGCGGACCTCGGTCAGGACGAGGATGCTCTCGCCAGAGTCATCACGCCCATCGGCGTCCCCGAGGTCGGCGGCAAGCAGCCCGCCGTGATCGCCGTCAGCGTGGCGGCCCGCATCCTGCAGCTCATCGATGAGGCGGCCGCTGGGGACCGGCGGCGGGTCGTTGAGCGAGCGAAGCGAGACGAAACGCGTTGAGCGAGCCGCAGGCGAGTCGAAACCAGAGCACGACCCCCGTCATTTCGAGGCGCTCGCGCAACGCCCTTGTCACCGGCGCGGGCTCCGGCATCGGCCGCGCGATCGCCCTGGCGCTGCTCGATGCAGGTTTCGGCGTGACGCTCGCCGGTCGGCGGGCGTCTGCTCTCGACGAGACGG
>JBQDFB010000089.1:0-1439 GCA_052085045.1 Microbacteriaceae bacterium
GCGCATCCCGAAGGACTCCGGCGTGCAGCGCTACAAGGGTCTCGGCGAGATGAACGCCAAGGAGTTGTGGGAGACCACGATGGATCACACCACGCGCACGCTGCGGCAGGTGACCATCGAAGACGCTGCCAGCGCCGACGAGATCTTCAGCGTTCTGATGGGCGAAGACGTGGAGTCCCGCCGCACATTCATTCAGCGCAACGCCAAGGATGTCCGGTTCCTGGACATCTGACGCGCATCCGGATCTGAGAGAAGCACATGACTGACGAAGAACGCCCTGACATCAGCGCGATGCACGAACACGGCAAGATCGACCAGGTCGACCTGCAATCCGAGATGCAGCGCAGCTATCTCGACTACGCGATGGCCGTCATCGTGGGTCGCGCCCTGCCCGACGTGCGCGACGGCCTCAAGCCGGTGCACCGCCGGGTCATCTACGGCATGTACGACGGCGGGTTCCGTCCAGACAAGTCGTTCTCGAAGTGCGCGCGCGTCGTCGGCGAGGTGATGGGTCAGTACCACCCGCACGGCGACACCGCGATCTATGACGCCCTGGTGCGTCTCGTGCAGTCGTGGTCGATGCGCTACCCGCTCGCGCAGGGCCAGGGCAACTTCGGCTCCCCCGGCAACATGGGCGCCGCCGCCCCGCGGTACACCGAGACGAAGATGGCTCCGCTCGCGCTCGAAATGGTGCGCGACATCGAAGAGGAGACCGTCGACTTCCAGGACAACTACGACGGGCAGACCCAGGAGCCGATGGTCCTGCCGTCCCGCTTCCCGAACCTGCTCGTCAACGGTTCGGTCGGCATCGCGGTCGGCATGGCGACCAACGTTCCGCCGCACAACTTGCGCGAGGTTGCCAATGCCGCACTGTGGGCGCTGGATAACCCCGAGCTGCCGCGCGAGGAGTTGCTCGAAGGCCTCATCAAGCGCATTCCCGGCCCCGACTTCCCCACTGGCGCGCAGATCCTCGGCTCCAAGGGTATTCATGAGGCCTACCGCACCGGTCGCGGGTCGATCACCATGCGTGCGGTCGTCGACGTCGAAGAGATCCAGGGGCGCACCTGCCTGGTCATCACCGAGCTGCCGTACCAGGTCAACCCCGACAACCTCGCAGTGAAGATCGGCGACCTGGCCCGCGACGGCAAGATCACCGGCATCGCCGACATCCGCGACGAGACCAGTGACCGCACCGGTCAGCGGATCGTCGTGGTTCTCAAGCGGGATGCTGTCGCCAAGGTCGTGCTGAACAACCTGTACAAGCACACGCCGTTGCAGGACAACTTCGGCGCCAACATGCTTGCGATCGTCGACGGTGTGCCGCGCACGCTGGCGCTGGACGGTTTCATCTCGAACTGGATCACGCACCAGATCGACGTGATCGTCCGCCGCACGATCTTCCGCCTGCGCAAGGCGGAGGAGCGGATGCACATTCTGCG
>JBQDFB010000089.1:1539-6154 GCA_052085045.1 Microbacteriaceae bacterium
GAAGAGCTCACCGAGATCGTCGACCGCTTCGGCGACGAGCGCCGTACGCACATCCTGCACGGTTTCGACGGCGATGTGTCGATGGAAGACCTCATCGCCGAAGAAGAGATGGTGGTCACCGTCACCCGTGACGGGTACATCAAGCGCACCCGCAGCGACAACTACCGCTCGCAGCACCGCGGTGGCAAGGGCATCAAGGGTGCACAGTTGCGCGCCGACGACATCGTCGAACAGTTCTTCGTCACGACGACGCATCACTGGCTGCTCGTGTTCACGGACAAGGGACGGGTCTACCGGACCAAGACGTACGAGGTCCCCGAGGCCGGCCGCGACGCCAAGGGCAGCCACGTTGCGAACCTCCTGGCGCTGCAGCCCGATGAGGGCATCGCCCAGGTCCTCGCGATGCGCGATTACGACGTCGCCGACTATCTGGTGCTCGCCACCCGCGACGGGCTGGTGAAGAAGACGCGCCTGACCGAGTACGACACCAACCGTCAGGGCGGGGTCATCGCGATCCGCCTGCGCGAGGACGACGAGCTGGTCAGCGCCATGATCGTGGATGCGTCCGATGACATCCTCCTCATCAGCCGCAAGGGCATGTCGGTGCGCTTCCACGCGAACGACGCTGCACTGCGTCCGATGGGCCGTGCGACCGCCGGGGTCACGGGTATGAAGTTCAAGGGCGACGATCGCCTGCTCTCGGCATCCGTCGCCGACCCCGAGGGATACGTGTTCACCGTGACCGACGGCGGGTACGCCAAGCGCACCGAAGTCGAGCAGTATCGGGTGCAGAACCGCGGCGGATTCGGCATCAAGGTCGCCAAGCTCCACGACGATCGGGGCGTTCTCGCGGGCGGTCTGATCGTCAGTGAGGACGACGAGGTCTTGGTGGTTCTCTCCAGCGGCAAGGTGGTACGCTCTGCCGTGGCCGAGGTGCCCGCAAAGGGCCGAGACACCATGGGAGTGGTGTTCGCGCGTACGTCAGAGAACGACCGCATCCTCGCGATCGCCCGCAACGGAGAGCGGGGCCTCGAAGAAGACGAGGTGGATGCGGCATCCGACGCTCCCGAGTCAGCCGCGGCCCCCGAATCGAATCCTGACCCTGAGGAAACAGACGAATGAGCACAGTAGCCGACAAGCTGGCGAAGAAGTCCACGCGCAAGACCGGCGGCAAGCAGGTCCGGCTGCGCCTGGTCTACGTCGATTTCTGGTCGGCTGTGAAGCTCTCGTTCCTGGGGGCGGTGGCGCTGGCGATCGTGACCATGGTCTCGTTCTTCCTCATCTACCTGGTGTTCCAGGCGACCGGGCTGCTCGCCGGAGCGGACGACTTCGTCGGCCAGATCACCGACAACGCGGTCTCGCTGAGTTCGCTGATGGGTCTCCCCCAGGTGATGGCGTTCGCCGCGGTCGTCTCGATCCTGAACCTCATCGTGTTCACCGTGCTCGGCGCGGTCGTCGCCGGCATCTACAACCTCGCCGTGAAGGTGACCGGCGGACTGCTGGTCGGATTCATGTCGAACTGACGCCTCTATGTGAGGAAGGGCGGATGCTTCGGCATCCGCCCTTCCTCGTTCGGGAGCACCCGCGCTCGAGGTAGGGAAAACCGGAACGCACCTCTCTGGTTGACTCGGTGCCGATGAGGGGTGCGTGCGGCCTACCTTGGAGGCATGACCACTCAGCCTGTCCCACCGCCACCGGCGGAATCTCCGTCTCCGGCATCACCGGTGCCCCCCTCTCCTGCGCCGGCCGCTGCGGCGCGGGCATCATCCGCCGAGACACCGCCGCTGCGCATCGCGCTCACCGTGCTGCACCTCGCCGGTCTCGGTGTGCTCGGCGCCATCGTCATCACCGTGCTGTCGGCGCTGCTGAGCATCGGGGTGGGGCTCGCGCTCGTGCTCGGCATCGGGCTGCTGTTCCTCGTCGCGTTCGTGTACGTGTTCTACGGCGCCGCGTGGTTCGAGGTCGGCCGGGCGAGCAGCCTGTACCGCCTCGATCTCTCGCCGCTGCGCTGGCGCGGCAGCCGGCACACCGGGTTCGGCGGGTGGCTGCATTCGCTGTGGCGGCAGCTGATCGACGGGCGCACCTGGCGTGCGATCGCGAACCTCGCCATCGCCTGCGTCATGGGCACGCTCGTCGTGCGGCTGTTCGGTGCCCTCATCCGCTCGGCCTTCGCGGCGTTCGCGCCGCTCACCGGCGCCGACGTGGTCACCCTCCCGTTCCGATTCGGTGCCTCCGATGTGTCCGCGGCCTGGGCTCCCCTGCTCGGCGCCCTCGGCGTGGTGCTGACGGCCGCCGCGATCATCGGCCTGGCGCTGCTGCATCGCGTCCTCACCCGCGCGATCGTGGTGGAGAGCCGTGAGAAAGAGCTCACCGAACAGGTGCGCACGACCAGCGCCCAGCGCGAGGGTGCGGTGCGCGCCGCCGACGTCGAGCGCACGCGCATCGAGCGCGATCTGCACGACGGCGTCCAGCCGCGTCTTGTCTCGGTCGGCATGACGCTGGGATTGGCGCAGCAGAAGATCGACGCCGACCCGGATACGGCCAAGGAGCTCATCGGCGAAGCGCACACCTCGACGAAGGCGGCCATCACCGAGCTGCGACAGTTGGCACGCGGCATCCATGCATCGGTTCTGGACGACCGCGGTCTGGATGCGGCGCTGTCGGCGCTGGCCGGCCGATCGCACATCCCCGTAAATCTCGATGTGCGGATGGATGGTCGATGCAGTCGGGATGCCGAGGCGGCCGTGTACTTCTGCATCGCCGAATCCCTCACGAACGCCGCGAAGCACTCGCGGGCGAGTGAGTGCCGGGTGATCGTGCGGGTGCGTGAGGGCAACATGCTCTGGGCGCGGGTCGAGGACAACGGCATCGGCGGCGCGCAGGTGCTCGCCGGCGGCGGACTCGACGGAGTGTCGAACCGCGTGCTCGCGGCCGGTGGAACGTTCCGTCTCGACAGCCCGCAGGGTGGTCCGACGTCGCTGGAGGTGAGTGTGCCATGCGCATCCTGATCTGTGAGGACTCCGTCCTCCTCCGCGAAGGGCTTGTGCGCCTGCTCGAGGACTCGGGTCACGTCGTGGTCGCGGCCCTGGCCGACACCGAGATGCTCACCGAGAGCGTGCAGACCACGGATCCTGAGCTCTGCATCCTCGACGTGCGGCTGCCTCCGACGTTCACCGATGAGGGCATTCGTGCCGCGCTCGGCTTGCGGGTCACGCATCCGCAGCTGCCGCTGCTCGTGCTGTCGCAGTACGTCGAGGAGCGGTACGCGAGCGACCTCATCGCATCGCAGGGCGGCCCGCTCGGGTACCTGCTGAAGGATCGGGTCGCCGACGTGGACGAGTTCGTCGCATCGGTCGAGCGGATCGCCGAGGGCACGACGGTGTTCGATCCCGAGGTCGTCGCCCAGCTGCTCACCCGTCGTCACCGCGATGACCGCATGCAGAATCTGTCAGAGCGGGAGCGCACGGTGCTCGCGCTGATCGCCGAGGGCAAATCGAATCACGCGATCGCGGCGCTGCTGTTCCTCTCAGAGGCGAGTGTCGAGAAGAACATCACCGCCATCTTCCAGAAGCTGGGGCTTGAGCCGGATGAGTCGGGAAACCGACGGGTGCTCGCCGCGCTGGCGCATATCGAGATTTCCGGCGGGCCGGCAACCGGTCCGTCTTCGCAGACAGGAGCAGAACGATGAACGAGCAGAAGCAGGACAACAGCGGTTTCAAGACCGTGGCGATCATCACCGCGGTCGTCGGCGGGATCGCGTTGATCGGGTCGGGAACAACCGCCGCGTTCGGTGCCGTCAACGCCCTCGGCCAGGGGAACGGATCGGATCAGTCCGACCGGGTCGACGTCAGCGGAGTGACCGAACTGATCGCCGACGTGGCGGCCAGCGATGTCACCATCCGGTTCGGAGACGTCGACGAGGCGGAGCTGCAGGTCAGCGGGTCGGACGGTCGATGGACTCTCGAGCGCGACGGAGACGAACTCAAGCTGCGCAGCCCGGACAGCTGGTTGAGCTGGGGCGGTGACTGGTCGTGGTTCGGTGACTGGGGACGCGACGAGAACGTCGATCTGCTGCTGCCGCAGGAGCTGGTCGGTATCGACGCCGATCTCTCGCTCGGGGCCGGTGCCCTGGACGTGGAGGGCGAATTCGGCGAGTTCGAGGTCGACATCTCTGCCGGGTCGGTACACGTGAACGGCTCCGCGACGGCACTCGACGCCGAACTCAATGCCGGACGAGCCGAATTCGAACTGGCCGACGTCGACACCGCCTCGTTCGGAGTGTCTGCGGGCGAGTTGGTCTCGACGCTGACGGGCAGCGCCCCCCGCGAGGTCGAGGTGGGCGTGAGCGCCGGTTCGCTCACACTCGCGCTGCCGGACGTCCCCTACGACGTCACCCAGGATGTCAGCGCCGGTTCGGTCGACAACGACCTGCAGACGGCGTCGAACTCACGCAACTCGGTGAGGGTCGATGTGTCCGCCGGCAACGTGAAACTGCGGACGTCGGACTGATCGATCTGGATTCGGAAAATCTGTCAAACTCCGGTAAAGTCTTGGAGGTTGACGGGGCTATAGCTCAGGCGGTTAGAGCGCTTCACTGATAATGAAGAGGTCCCAG
>JBQDFB010000090.1:0-6145 GCA_052085045.1 Microbacteriaceae bacterium
CCGTGTTCGACGCGCAGCGCGTCGAGGTGACGCAGCGCCTGCCGGGCGAAGTATCCGAGCTCCGGATCGTGGCGCTTGCCCTCGAGCTCCGTGATCACCACGACCGGAAGGACGATCGAGTGCTCTGCGAAGCGGAACAGCGCCTGCGGATCCGACAGCAGCACCGACGTGTCGAGCACGTATGTGCGGAGGTCCTGATCCGGTGCGTCCGACGACGACCGGCGCGAGGCCTGACGGGTGGACTGCTGTGCTGTGCGTGTGGTCACGACCCACTCCCGACCCGGGATGCTTCCCGGCTATGCCACGAGTCGACCTGGGGTCACGAGCCGTGAACCTGAGGGCCGACTCGACCGGACACTGTGCCCGATGTCTTGAACGTACGACTTCGGCGCAGGAACCGGAATGCGGACACGCCCGAAGTGCGGGTTAAGTCCCGATTAACTCTGCAGGCGCGCTCAGGCGCCCGGCGTGACAACCGTGCCGAGTGCCTCGTCGAGCATCCGCAGGGTCTCGTCGTCGGTCCCGGCGTGGGGTGCGACGCGGATGGTGGTTCTGCGCGTCGTGGCGACGACATCAGCGTTCGTCAGCGCGGCCGACACAGCGGCGGGCGACTCCGGGGCGAGGGCGACGACCCCGGCGCGCCGCTCGCGCTCGCGCGGGGAGAGCACCGGGATGCCGTGCCGGTCGGCGATCTCGAGAATCGCGTCGACCCGAGTGCTGATGGCGTCCTCGATGTTGGCGACGCCCGCATCGCGCACGTCGCGCAGGCCGATCGCCAGCCGTGCGACGGCGAGCTGGTCGGCGCCGTTCACGATGAAGGCACGAGCGGATGCCGCGGGCGGCGGCAGTTCGTCGACCGGAAGCCCGCCCTCGACTCCGGCGAGCCCGGACAGCACCGGCACGATCCGCTCGCGTGCATGGGCCGAGAACGATGCGAAACCGGTCCCGCGGGCGGCGCGCAGCCATTTGTAGCCGTGTCCGACCACGACGTCTGCTGCCGAGTAGTCGTCGACGACGACCCCGAACGACTGCACGGCGTCGACGATCAGCAGCCGATCCGGCCCCAGTGCCTCGCGCAGCCCGGCGAGGTCGACTCGGTAGCCGGTGCGGAAGTCGACGTGGCTGACCACCAGCGCCGTCACGTCGTCGTCGAGCGCCTCAGCGACGGCATCCACGGTCACGAACCGGTCCTCGGGCGTGATCCAGCGCGGCGTCAGTTCGCCCCGTGAGACCTGGGCGGCTCGCTCGAGCGTCAGTGTGACGCTGGGAAAATCCGCCGTCGACGCGATCACCGTTCCAGAGAGCCCGAACAGCGCGTGCATGAGACCGTGCGACGACGTGGGCTGCAGGGTCACGGTGTCTGCGGCGACGTCGAGCAGTTCTGCGGCGAGCGCCCTCGCCTCGTCGAGCCGTTCGTCGACGAGGGAACGGGACGATGACCGCCCGCTGCCGAGCAGGTCGGCATCGGCGAACACCTCGGCGCGCACCGTGGGCGAGATCGGTCCGAAGGCCGCCCAGTCGAGATACCCGGGGTCGACGGCGAAGGTGGCGAGGTAATCGTCGAAAGAACTCACGCTATGAGTCTCCCATGACGGCGACGTTCCGGAGCCGGCCGCCCGTCAGCGGCCGAAGCGGCGATCCCGATCGACGTAGTCGCGGATGGCGCGCAGGAAGTCGACCTGCCGCAGGTCGGGACCGAGCGCCTCGACGAAGTAGAACTCGCTGTGTGCACTCTGCCAGAGCAGGAAGTCGCTGAGCCGCTGCTCGCCGCTGGTGCGGATGACGAGATCGGGATCGGGCTGACCACCGGTGTAGAGATGCTCGCCGATCATCTCCGGGGTGAGGTATGCGGCGAGATCCTCCAGGGTGCCGCCGGATGCGTCGTGCTTCGCGATGATCGAGCGCACAGCATCCACGATCTCGTTGCGCCCGCCGTAGCCGACGGCGAGATTCACGTGCAGTCCCTGATTGTGCTTCGTGCGCTCTTCCGCGTCATACAGCACCCGTGCGAGCTCTTCCGGCAGGATGTCGGTGCGTCCGACATGCTTCACGCGCCAGCCGGCCTGCTGCGACAGCGACTCGGCGAGTTCGGCGATGATCTCGATGAGATCCTCGATCTCCTTCGAGTCGCGTTTGCGCAGGTTGTCGCTGGAGAGCAGGTACAGCGAGACGACGCGAACACCGATCTCGTCGCACCAGCCGAGGAACTCGCGCATCTTCGCCGCCCCGGCACGGTGCCCGTCGGCCGCGGAGTCGAGGCCCAGCTGGCGCGCCCAACGCCGATTCCCGTCGATCATCATCGCGACGTGGTGCGGGACGGATGCCGGATCGAGCTGTCGCCGCAGACGTCTGCTGTAGAGGCGGTACAGCGGACCCCGGCCTTCGCTCGTGCGTACATTCACGTGCCTACGTTATCGCGCGGCCGGTCTGCAGCCATGTGATCGCGCTGTGCATTGCGGATATGTGCGGACGGGGGCATACCGAGCGACTTAGAGTGAGCACGTGAGCACACCCGACACTGACGACGTCCCCGTCCCCGAACTTCCGCTGCTGGACGCGGCGAGCGCGGATGCCGCAGCCGAGATCAAACCGACCTGGCGCGGCTGGCTCCACGCCGGTACTTTCCCCGTCGCAATCGCGGCCGGCATCGTGCTGATCGTTCTGGCCGACGGTGCGCCGGCGAAGTGGGCTGCGGCCGTGTTCATGGCGAGCTCGCTGCTGCTGTTCGGCAACTCCGCGCTGTATCACCGGATCGACTGGAAGCCGAAGACCAAGCTGATCCTCAAGCGGATCGATCACGCGAACATCCTGCTGCTGATCGCAGGAACGTACACGCCTCTTGCGGTCAATGCGCTCATCCCCGACAAGGGCATTCTGCTGCTCTGCGTCGTGTGGGGCGGTGCGATCCTCGGCATCCTGTTCCGGGTGTTCTGGATCAATGCGCCGCGCTGGCTGTACGTCGCGCTCTACCTCGCCCTGGGCTGGGCGGCCGTGATGTACATGGTCGATCTCGCACAGGCCAACGTCGCGATGATGGTGCTGGTGTGCGTGGGCGGCGTGCTCTACACGGTGGGTGCGGTCGCTTATGCGCTGAAGAAGCCGAATCCGTGGCCGGGCCACTTCGGCTTCCACGAGATCTTCCACCTGTGCACAGTGCTGGCGTTCCTGTGCCATTGGACGGCGTGTCTGCTCATCTCGATCGCCCCGTCCTCCCCCTCGCTCGGTCTGCCCGGCTGAGCGTCCCCGATCCAAGGAGAAGAAATGGCCGAAGTCGAGAGCTTCACGCTCGACCACACCGCCGTCCACGCCCCGTACGTGCGCCTGATCGGCGTCGAACACGGGCCGAAGGGCGACGCGATCTCCAATTTCGACGTGCGCTTCGTGCAGCCCAATGAGGGCGAGATCCCCACGGCGGGCCTGCACACGATCGAGCACCTGCTCGCAAGCCTCATGCGCGACCGCATGGACGGTCTCATCGATATCTCGCCGTTCGGCTGCCGGACCGGTTTCCATCTGATCGCCTGGGGAGAGCCCGAGGTCGCCCGGATCGTGGATGCCGTGCGCTCCAGCCTCGCAGCGATCGCCGAGGAGATCACCTGGGACGAGGTGCCCGCCGTGGATGCCGTCAGCTGCGGCAACTACCGCGACCACAGCCTGCACAGCGCGCGCGAGTGGTCGAAGCTCATCCTCGAGCAGGGCATCAGTCTCGACCCGTTCGAGCGCGTCGGCGTCTGAGGGTCCGGCGGGTCAGGCCGGCGGGTTCTTCTCGTCCGGTGCAGCGGATGCCTCGCCGTCGGATGCCGCCTCTCCCTCGGCGGGGCCGTCACCCTCCGCGGCGCTCGCAGCCTGTTCGGCATCGAGCTCCTCACGCACCTCGGCACGGTAACGGACGCGGCGCACGCGACGGTTCATATCCCAGATCAGCAGCACGACGGCGATCACGACGATCACGATCACCGCGAAACCCGCGGGCCCAGGCGTGACCGAGTTCGGGTCGACGGTCATCGTCGGCGTCGGCATCGGGGTCTCGGTGCCCGCGAGCGCCATTCCGAAGAGCACCAGCATCTGTCCGCCTCTCGATCGCAGGTCACGTAACCTGGAACAACAAGCCTAACGACCGAAAGGCGACCGCCGTGACGACCGCACTCGAGCTCGACGAGCGGTATGGTCGTACTCGCCGCCGGCTCCCCTGGATCATCGGCATCATCGTCGCCATCGGCATCGTCGGGGCGTTCGGCTGGATGATCGTCGCGCAGGCGATGAACTCCGTCGACGCCGACGATCTCGGCTTCGAAGTGGTCGACGAGCACAGTGTGACGGTGCGCTTCCAGGTCACCGGCGGGCAGGACAAAGACGTCGCGTGCGCGCTCGAGGCGCTCGATGAGGAGTTCGGGATCGTGGGCTGGAAGATCGTTGAGATCCCGGCATCCGAAGGCCACCAGCAGGAGCTCAGCGCCACCATTTCCACCGTCGGAGAGGCCACCACAGGTTTGGTGAACGCCTGCTGGGTCGCATAGAATTCTCTGAGACGACGCCCTGGCCAATTCGCCGGGGCGTCTTGGCATACCACCAGCGCCCCGACGGGCGTTCGGCATCCCCGCCCTGAAGGGCATTCGAAAAAGGAGCACGCTGTGTCCACAGACGCTCAGGTCCCGTTCCTCACGCAGGAAGCCTACGATCGGCTCGTCGCCGAGCTCGAGCACCTCTCGACCATCGGCCGCGATGAGATCGCCAAGCGCATCGAAGACGCCCGCGAGGAAGGCGATCTCAAGGAGAACGGCGGCTATCACGCCGCGAAGGACGAGCAGGGCAAGCAGGAGGCGCGCATCCGCACCCTCGAGCAGTTGCTGAAGACCGCGAAAGTCGGCGAGGCACCCGCAAGCCGCGGCGTCGTCGAGCCCGGCACCGTCGTCACGGCCCTGGTGGCCGGCGGCGAAGAGGTCTTCCTCCTCGGCAGTCGCGAGATCGCCGGCGACACCGAACTCGACGTGTACAGCGAGGCAAGCCCGCTGGGTCAGGCCATCCTCGGTCTGAAGATCGGCGAGAAGACGTCGTACGAGGCACCTAACGGCAAGTCGATCACCGTTGAGGTCACCGGTGTGGAGACGTTCGTCGGCTGACGACGCTGCTAGTCGGGAACGACAGCGGGCTCGTAGCCCGCGCGGCGGAGAGTGTCGAGCGTCAGCTCGGTGTGCTCGGCACCGCGGGTCTCGATGCTCAGCTGCAGACTGACCTCACTGAGCTGCAGTCCCTGGCCGTGCCGGGTGTGCATGACCTCCATGACGTTCGCTCCGGCCTCGGCGACGAGCTCCGAGACGCGGGCAAGCTGTCCCGGCCGGTCTGGCAGCGGAATGCGGATCGTCAGGTAGCGACCGGATGCCGCGAGGCCGTGTGACACGACGCGCTGCAGCAGCAGGGGGTCGATGTTCCCCCCGGTGAGCACGGACAGCGTCTTGCCGGTGCCGCTGATCTTGCCGGCGAGGATCGCGGCGACGCCGACAGCGCCCGCCGGCTCCACGACGACCTTCGCCTGCTCGAGCAGAATGAGGATCGCCCGGGCGATGTCGTCGTCGCTGACCGTGACGACCTCGTCGACGAGGTCCTGGATGATCTCGAATGGCACAGCTCCGGGCTGCGCCACGAGGATGCCGTCGGCGATCGTCGGGCGCGTCTCGATCTCCACGGGATGCCCCGCGGTGAGCGACGCCGGAACCGCCGCGGCGTTCTCTGCCTGCACGCCGATCACGCGAATAGCCCGTCCGGCGGCGGCCGCGGCGGCCTTCGCGGCGGCGGCGACCCCGGCGATGACGCCGCCCCCGCCGATGCCGACCAGGATCGTGTCGACATCCGGCGCATCCTCGATCAGCTCAAGGCCGAGCGTGCCCTGCCCGATCACGATGTCGCGGTGGTCGAAGGGATGGATCATGATGGCGCCGGTGCGCTCCGCGAACTCGGCGGCCAGGCGCAGCGACGTGGTGACCGTCTCGCCCTCGAGCACGACCTCGGCGCCGTAGCCGCGGGTCGCGAGCAGCTTGGGAACCGGAACGCCCAGCGGCATGAAGACCGTGGCTGGGATTCCGAGCGCCTGAGCTGCCAGCGCGACGCCCTGCGCGTGGTTGCCCGCAGATGCCGCGACCACGCCGTG
>JBQDFB010000091.1:0-6049 GCA_052085045.1 Microbacteriaceae bacterium
AGATCATGGGGCGCGTCGCGCAGATCGGCGACACGGTGCGCCGGATCCTCGCGGATGCCGAGGAACGCAGCATCACACCGCTCGCCGCGGCCGAGGAACTGGCTGCCGAGCGGCTGCGCGCGGGGGAGTCGGCGCTTCAGACGCTGTAGGCCTCGCGGACTCGGTCGCGCAGCTCGTGGCTGCAGGCGGTGACGGCCTCTTCCCACGTGAGGTTCGCGCCGTCCTGGGCAGTGTCGGAGATGGCCTTCCAGATGCGGATCGACACCCCGAACTGCGCGGCCACCCATGCGTAGGCGTAGGACTCCATGTCGACCAGACGCCCGCCGAGGGTGCGGATGAGCTGGACCGCGTCGGCATCGTCGATGAAGCTGTCGCCCGTGGCGATGGAGACGTCTCCGTCGCCGAGCGCGATGCGCTGCGGCATCGACACGTGCTCGCCGCGGACGCCGGACTCGTTGATGACGTCGTGCTGGAACGTCCAGTGGATTTCGTGCACGCCCGACTCGATCGTCTCATCGAGCGCGCCGGCGGTGCCCACCACGAGGACCTCGTCGTAGGTTCCCGCGTCGAGTGCGCGGGTGAGCGCGTACGTGGCCTTGAGCTTGCCGGGGCCCGTGACCAGGCGATCGAACCCGGGCAACTGGGCGGGGAAGGCGATAAGTTCGGATTCGAGGGCGGCGACGAGAAGCTTCACCCGATCATTCTCCCAGAGCCCGGCGTCGTTGAGCGTGCGCGGACCCTTCCTACGGGTCGTTGAGCGAGCGCCGGACCCTTCCTCCGGGTCGTTGAGCGAGCGCCAGCGAGACGAAACGCGTTGAGCGAGCCGGAGGCGAGTCGAAATGGCCACCGTAACCCGCCGTCGTTCACAGCCCTGACCTCTGCTTGCTGTGAAAAGCTGGACGGGTGACGATCATTCCCCCTGGCCCCGAAGAGCCGCGACGACCGCTCGGGCCGCGCGACCCGGGGGATGCCTGGGTCGTCGCCGAGACGGGGGAGAAGTACTGGGGGCGGTTCGGCGCCGCGGGATTGCTCGCGGTGGATGCCGAGCGCGGCATCCTTCTGCAGCACAGGGTGAGCTGGAGTCACTTCGGCGGCACGTGGGGACTGCCCGGCGGGGCCCTGCACCAGGCCGAGTCGGCGATCGACGGGGCGATCCGGGAAGCGACCGAAGAAGCCGGTGTCCCGTCAGGTTCGGTCGAGGTTCGCTTCACGAGCGTGCTGGATCTCGGCATCTGGTCGTATACGACGGTCGTCGCCGACGTCGTCGAGCCGTTCGATCCGGTCATCAGCGACCCGGAAAGCGTGGCTCTGGAATGGGTGCCGCTCGACGAGGTAGCAGAGCGCCCGCTGCATCCGGGTTTCGCAGACGCGTGGCCTCGTCTGCGCGAGCGGCTCGCTTAGTCCTGGTCGCGGCCGCGCAGCCGGTCGATCGCGCGACGTTCGCGCTTGGTGGGGCGGCCTGCACCGCGATCTCGCATGCCGATGATCGCCTGCGGCTCGCGCGGCGGGGTGCGGTCGTCGTACGCGAGGGCGGCCACGGGCGCGCCCACGCGTTTGGTGAGTGTCTGGCGGACGATGAGGATGCGGTCGAAGCCGCTGATGCGCACGCGCAACTGATCTCCGGGCTTCACAGTCTGTGCGGCCTTGGCCTTCTCGCCGTTCACCCGGACGTGACCGGCGCGGCATGCGGTGGTGGCTGCGGATCGCGTCTTGTACACGCGGACCGCCCACAGCCAACTGTCTACTCGCACCGGGGACGTCATCAGTTGTCCCGTCATCGCGTGCTCCGCTGCCGCAGGGAGACCAGGGCACCGGCGACGATGAGGCCCTGTCCGAGCGTGTAGGTGAGCATAACGATCGGGCTCGTCCATGCGGGCATATCAGTGAACAGCCGGAAGGCCAGCACGGTGTCGCTGAGGAGGAAGAAGATGCTCCCGACGACGACGAGCGGATGACAGCGGGCAGCGAAGGCGGCGGTGCCGCCGAGGACGATGCCGTATGCGGCTACCGCTGGCAGGAGTGCGCCGGTGTGCGGTCCGAGTACGACGATCATCGCAATCCACCAGGCGACGTACACCAGCGTCCACCACGGCATCCTGCGGTGTCGGAGCACGCGGATGAACAGGACCATGTAGGCGATGTGGGCAAGACCGAAGAACAGCAGCATGAGCGGCAGTTCGGGGCCGGTGGGGAAGAGAGCGCCGGCACTGTCGCCGAGCCAGGAGAGGATGATGGCCGCGAGCAGCAGGGCGATCGCGAAGACGGGACGTGGGCGGAGCGACACGATCACGGGGATCGCGAGCAGCGGTATCAGCCAGATCTTGGTGGGGCCTGCGATGTCGCTGTCAGCAGCGAGGGCCGCGACATGCACGATCGACACGGCGATATAGGGGAGGAACGACCAGGGCAGGAGCGTTCTCAGCGGGATGCTGCGCGGCATCTCACCATCGTAGGACGGCGCACCTCAGGTGACGTCGAGGCTGACCACCGGACGTTCGGGCTTCGGCCCGCGGATCTCGCGGAAACCGGCCGCGAGAAACGTGGACAGTGCACCATGGAACAGATCGTTGACCCGCACGTTCGTCTGAGCAGTGTCGATCGGGTACCCCTCGATGACACGGGCGCCGGAGTCTCGTGCGTACGCGATCGCGGTGTCGAGGAGTGCGGCATTCAGCCCCTGACCGCGGTACTCCTTGCGGACGACGAAGCAGCTGACCGCCCACACGCTGTCGTCGTCGAGGGGCTCTTGGGTCGTCGCGACGATGTTGCGGGTGCGGCCGAGGCGGCGCTGCGCAGGTCGGGGGCCGATACGTACCCATCCGGCGGGTTCGTCGTCGACGTAGGCGACGATCCCGGGTGGACGGTCGGAGAGGACTTCGTGTCGGAACAGTGCCGTGCGCTGGTCGAGATCGGTGGTCTGCCACTCTTTGTTCGTGAGCACCGGCCACACGCACTGGCAGCTTCGACCATCTCCGCCGCCGCTGAGGGTGTGTTGGATGTCGTCCCAGATCTCGGGGCTTGCGAGTGCGGTGGTGATCGTCGGCATGTGCGGAAGGTTACGCCCCGAGTGGGACACAGACAACAGCGGATGCTGGTTCGCATCGACCCTGGGGTGCGGCTAAGATAGGGGAGTTGCCTGCGCGCGAGCGCACGACAACGGGCTGTGGCGCAGCTTGGTAGCGCACTTGACTGGGGGTCAAGTGCGGTAACGACTCGGTACGGCTCGAAAATAGAACAACGGGATGTGGCGCAGCTTGGTAGCGCACTTGACTGGGGGTCAAGGGGTCGCAGGTTCAAATCCTGTCATCCCGACAGAAAAGCCCAGGTGAGAGCAGGTTTCTCACCTGGGCTTCGTCGTTTCTGTTGTCCTTTTCGGAGGGGTTTATGGAAGCATCCGACCGCGGGTGCTGATGCCTTCCGGGACGCGTCGGTTGCTGCCGTTGTGACGAGCCGGGACCTAGCCGGGACCTGGAGCCCGTTTTGGGCTGCGATCGGCCGCGTTTTCATCGCCGAGGTGCCGTCGCTCGGTCGGACGTTGCGGAGCTCCCGCGCTCGGGGGTTTCGTGTCTGTCGAGGAACGCGTTGGCGCGTGCGGCGGCGGAGGTGAGGTACCGGGTATCTGGGTGGAGGTAGCCGCGGGTGGTCTCGATGGATTTGTGCCCGACGATGCATTGCGGCACGTGCAGGGGGATGCCTGCGTCGGCCCATCCAGGTCGCGCCGGTGCCCGTTTGTGCTGAGGATTGCGAGTTCATCGAGCCAGGGCATCAGCAGACCGACCTTCTCCTCACCCAGGCGGATCACGCGGGCAGGGTCCGGGGTTCGGGCATCGAGGAATCTCTGGGTGTCGAGGCGGTCAGAGAACACAGTGGCGTACTGCCAGAAAACCTGGTCAATCAGATAATCGTTGTCGACATAGAGCGTGGTCATTGTGACCCATGGCTCCGGCTCGACGCCAACCAAGGTGAAAGGGCGTGATCAGCACAGCGTCGCCGCGATTGAGGTAACGGTGGCCGAACTCGCCGAACAGGATCGCGGCCCCTGAACGCAACACCGCGAGCTGTGCGCAATCAAAGGCGTGAGGCGGTTTCGCTCTATGGAGCGAACGTGTCCTCGCAGTGATCGGCGAGTAGTCCTCATTGCGAGGGGGTGTCTCCTTCGTCGTTGCTTGAGTCACGACCGAGTCTCATTGCGATCTCGGCCAGCGGCGGGCGATGATTCTCGTCCCGTCGAAGCTGTCCTGGAAAGTGGCAGCTACCTCCCAGGACGGCTTTACTCGGTCCCGGCTCACACCGCCTCATTCCTGGTTCCGTCGAGGAGGACGCTTGCGAGGTGTTTGGTTGCTCGGGTTTGGGCGACGTAGAGGTCGCGCATGCCTGCTTCGCTCGCGGCCTCGATCCCGGTGGGGTCGATGATGACGACGGTGTCGAACTCCAGACCGCGTGCGTCTGGCGCGGGAACGATCGTGGCCGTGCTGGCCCACTCGACGCTCTCCAGTGTGAGGGCGCGTTCGGTGGTCGCAACGACGCCGATCAGCTCGTGCGGATGATCCCGCGCGAGTTCACCGATCAGGTCCGCCACCTGGCTGGTGAGGTGCTCTTCGCTCGTAGTGAGGGTGCGTGGTTGTTCGCCGTGCCGGATGGATTCGGAGAGTTCCTGGTCGGGCGCGATCTGAGCGAGCAGTGGCCGGGTGGATTCGAGGATCTCAGCGGTGGTGCGGTAGTTGATGGTGAGGCGGCGATGAATGAACCGGTCTCGCACGAACGGGGCCAGTGCGTCATCCCAGAACCTGATGGTCGTCGTGGGCCCTGCTTGGGCGAGGTCTCCGACAATCGTCATGGACTTGCCGGGGCAGCGACGCATCAGCATGCGCCACTGCATCTCAGAGAGCTGCTGCGCCTCATCGACCACGATGTGCCCGTAGATGCTCTCCGGGACGCCGTCGATCAGGGCGTGTGCTTCATCGAGGAGCGCGAGGTCAGCGTGACTCCACCCACCCACCGTGCCTGACATCATCAGCGCCACCTCGTCCTCAGAGACGTCGGGAAGGACGGCCGTGAGCGTATCGTGGTCGTTCAGGAAACGGCGGACCGCATCGACGGCGTCGAGGCGGGGCCAGACGCGGGTGACTGCCTGGTCGATGGCGGGGTCGTCGAGGAGGTCGTCGCGGATGCTGTCCCAGTCGATGTCGAGTCCGTCGGATGCTTCCGTGGTGTTGTGGTGATCTCGGGGGCCGTATCGGTCGAGGTTGATACCCAGCAGGGTCTCGATCTCTTCCTCGAAGTCGTCGAGTTCCTTGGTGGTGCGGTGTTCGAGTTCGTTTACGAGATCATCGACGATGTACTCGATGAAGAGTTCACGGCCACGGTTGTGACCGGTATCGCCCTGCAACGCCTGTCTGCGAGCGGCATCGACAATCGATGCGTCGAGGACGACCGTGTCGTGTGAGGTTTTCAGCTCCAGCGCCACACCGTGCGGCTGATGGCGCTGCACCCAGCGGGCGAGGCCCTCGGCGATGAGGGCGCGGCCCTTGATGCGTGCCACTGCGTCCGGTTCGCTTCGTGTGGCTTGTGCGCCGACGAGGTCGGGCATCGTCGCCAGTTGCACGTCGTTCTCGCCGAGGGAGGGCAGCACGTCGGAGATGTAGGTGAGGAACCGCTGGTTCGGTCCGAAGACCAGCACGCCGCGCTCAGCGATGGACTCGAATGCGTACAGGACGTAAGCGGCGCGGTGCAGCGCCACAATCGTCTTACCGGTACCGGGTCCGCCGTCGACGACCATGATTCCCCGATGATCGGAGCGGACGATCTCGTCCTGCTCGGTCTGCAGCGTCGCGGCGGCCTCGTGCATCTTTCCCGTTCGGGCAGCGCTCAGGGCAGCCACCAGGGGGCTGTCGCCGACGAGGTCTCCCTCTCTTGGGGAAGTGCCGTCAAGGATCTCGTCATTGACATCAATCACTCGACGCCCGTCGAGACGCAGATGTCGGCGGCGGCGCAGAGCTTGTCAAGTTGTGTGTGTAAGCGGGCGATGTCTCGGGGGTTAGAGGTAGCG
>JBQDFB010000092.1:0-6034 GCA_052085045.1 Microbacteriaceae bacterium
GCGAGGAGCGCGTACTGCTCACGGTAGGCCCTGGCCAGGTCACCGTCCCCCACTGCGGCATCCCCTGCGGCGAGCCCCTCGAAGGCGAGGGCGACGAGCGCTTCGTCGCGGCGCTCGGTGTCGAGCGGAAGGAACTCCAGAAGAACGGCGCGGGCGACGGCCGGAGGACGTGGCGGCGCATCCGTCCGAAGTGCCCGCAGCCGTTTCACCGTGCGTTCGCCGTGCCGCGCGAGCACGGCGAGCAGCAGTCCCTCTTTGTTTCGGAAGTGGTGCTGGATCGCTCCGGTCGTGGTCCCCGCCCGTTCGGCGACCGCCCGCAACGGCATGGCCGTATTCTGCCCGGCCGCGATCACCTCGGTCGCGGCGAGGATCAGGCGCTGCGGCACATCCCCTGCGCCCTGACCGCTCATCCGTCGCTACGATCGTGACGGCCGGTGGATTGGCGGACGCGATCGATGACCCGTTCGGGCTCATCGACGAGCACGGCGTGCGTGGCATCGGCGAACACCCCCACCTCGGCCTGTGGAGCCTCGCGGCGCAGCACCGTCTCAGCCGCCCGAGCCGAGCTGAAGCGGCTGCGCCCAGCCAAGATGACCGTGAGCGGAGTCGTGAGAGCCCGCCACTCATCGGGCGAGAGCCGCTTCGGCCGGGGCGTTCCGCGCTGCGTGAACTCGGTGCGGGCCGCGAGCATCACCTGCATCATCGTCGATTCCGGCAGTCGTCCACCACGTACCCACGCCAGGTACGAGCGGTACTGCTGCTCACCACCGAGGAGCATCCGCAGCATCCGCCACCACGCCGCGATCGGCATGCCGGTGATCGCGCCGGGCGGGTCGATCGCGGTGACGCTCAGCAATCGCTCCGACTTCCGCGCGGCCTGGTTGAGCGCGACCCAACCGCCATACGAGTACCCCACCAGATGCGCGCGCTCGATACCGAGGCCGGCAAGAGTCTCGTCGAGCCAGACCGCTGCATCGGCTCCGTCGGTCACCGGCCGCGACTGGATGCTGCGACCGGCATCCCACACCATGTCGATGGCGACGACCGGCCGATCCCGGCGCCACGCATCGGCGAACGGCGCCCAGGCCGCGATCGTGCTGCCGCCGCCCTGGACGAGCACGACCGGTGCTGCGTCCCCGCCGTCGCGCGTCGTGGAGACCATGGTCGCACCGAAACTCGTCTCCACCAGGCGATCGTCGTGTGCGGGCCAGGCGCCCATCGCCCGCTCGAAGGCGTTCAGAAAGCGCGAGCGGGATGCGTCGTCCGCAAACGTGCCCACGAGTTCGGTCATGGGCGCAACATTACACTTGTTATGTAGATCTAGCGAGGGGTCACCCCCGCGCAGCCCACCAGTCGCGCAGACGCTGCTCGGCAGCATCCGGGCCGAGGACGCCCTCGTCCAGCCGCAGGTCGAGCAAGAACCTGTATGCCTCGCCCACCTCGCGCCCCGGGGTGATGCCGAGGATCTGCTGGATCTGGTTGCCGTCGAGTTCGGGGCGGATCGAGTCGATCTCCTCCTGCTCGCGGAGGTCGGCGATGCGCTTCTCAATATCGTCGTAAGCGCTCGCGAGGCGTGCGGCCTTGCGCCTGTTGCGGGTGGTGACATCCGCGCGAGTGAGGATGTGCAACCGCTCCAGCACGTCTCCGGCGTCGCGCACGTAACGGCGCACCGCGGCATCCGTCCACGCCCCCTCGGCGTAACCGAAGAACCGCAGGTGCAGCTCGATGAGGGTGGCCACAGCATCCGTCGTATCGCCGTCGAAGCGCAGAGCCTGCAGGCGCTTGCGCGCCATGCGCGACCCGACCACGTCGTGGTGGTGGAACGTGACCGCTCCACCGGGCTCGAGCTTGCGAGTGCGCGGCTTGCCGATGTCGTGCAGCAGCGCGGCGATCCGCAGCGGAACATCGGGCGCGTCACCGGGATGCCGGGAATGTTCGAGCTCGATCGCCTGCGTCAGCACCGTGAGCGAATGCTCGTAGACGTCTTTGTGGTGATGGTGCTCGTCGACCTCGAGGCGCAGCGCGCTGACCTCGGGCAGGAACTCCTCGATCAGGCCGGTGTCGACGAGGACGCGGATGCCACGGACCGGGTCGTCGGTCTGCATGAGGCGCACGAGCTCGCCCTGGATGCGCTCGGGGCTGACGATCTTCAGCGTCTCGCGCAGGCGGCCGATCGCCTCGCGGGTGCGCGCCTCGATCTCGAAGCCGAGCTGCGCGCTGAACCGGGCCGCGCGCAGCATCCGCAGTGGATCGTCCCCGAAACTGACGTTCGGGTCGGCGGGCGTGCGCAGGATGCCGGTCACGAGGTCTTCGACGCCGCCGGTCGGATCGACGAGCTTGATCTCGGGGACCTGCAGCGCCATCGCGTTGACGCGGAAGTCACGTCGAGCCAGGTCGCCTTCGATCGTGTCGCCGAACTCGACGGTGGGCTTGCGGGTGACGCCGTCGTAGCTGTCGGCGCGGTAGGTCGTGATCTCGACCTGCTCGCCCGCGCCGCCGGGGACGGGCATCCGAGCGCCGATCGTGCCGAACGCCCGGCCGATGTCCCACTGCGCGGTCGAAATCGGGGTGACGATCTTCAGGATCTCGTCGGGCGAGGCGTTCGTCGTGAAGTCGAGGTCGTTCACCGCTCGCCCGAGCAGCGCATCGCGCACGGGTCCGCCAACGACGGCGAGCTCGAACCCCGCATTCTGGAACGCGGCGGCGACCGCTGATACGACCGGTCCCTCGGCGAGCGCGCGCAGACGTTCGAGCCCCTCAGCCATATTCAGCATGGGTTCCAGCGTACCGGGGCGTCGGCACCTGGGAGACTGGGGCGAGGAGGGAATCATGCTCACCGCCACCCCGCTGCAGCAGCAGCTCGATGCCCAGCGCGACGACCGTCTGCGGGTCGTCATCGCGGGCGCCGGTGTGGCCGGTCTCACGCTCGCGGCGATGCTGCGCACGCAGGGACTGCACCCGGTGCTCATCGAACGGATGCCGCAGATGGAGCACCCCGGCTACATGCTCGCGCTCATGCCGATCGTCGACGCCGCTCTCAGGGACATCGGAGCGCACGACGCCTACCTCGCCAGCAGCACGCCACTGGCTCGCTACGCTTTCCGCTCGCACCGGGGGAAGACGCTCCGCTCCGACGACCTCGGCGCACTGCTCGAGGTCCACGGCGACTATCAGGGCATCGACCGCGGTGCGCTCATCGACGTGCTGACCGCCGACGGCTGCCCGGTGTCGTTTGACACCACGGTGGCAGCCTTCGATGACGGGCGAGCGACGTTCAGCACCGGCGAGCAGGCATCCTTCGACCTGCTCGTCGCCGCGGACGGCATCCATTCGCGCACCCGCGATCTGCTCGACGTCGGCGACGTCGCCTCCCTCGAAACCGGATGGTCGGGCTGGGTGACCTGGTCGAACGTGCTCGGCGATGACCCGACCCTCGGCGAAGAGCTCTGGGGCGACGGCTTCTTCCTCGGCGTCTACCCCGTCAAGGATCGGCTCGGCGTCTTCCTCGGCGGGCCGGCCGGTGATCTGAGCGTCGGGGCCGCGGCGTTCGCGGCTCACGCCCGTCAGGCGGCGCCCGAGATCGGCCCGCGTCTTCAGTCCGCGCTGGATGCCGTCGCCGCCGACCCGGATCCCTACCTGTGGCCGCTCACGGACATCCGCTCCGAGCGGTGGGTCAGCGGCCGCGCCGTGCTGGTCGGCGACGCAGCATCCGGATTCCTGCCCACCGCCGGAATCGGGGCGGGCATGGCGATCGAGTCGGCCTGGATGCTGGGACGGATGCTCGCGCATGCCGACCGCGCGAACCTCGACGTGCTGCTCGCTGAATGGGAGCGCGTGCAGAAGCCGCGCGTGGAGTCGGCGCAGTCGAACTCGCGGATGCTGGCGAAGCTGATGTTCCGTCGCGGCACGGCCGTGGCGTGGCTGCGTGAGACGGCCGCGCGCATGATGAGCGTGAAGTCGGTGATCGGGCCGATCATCAAGCTCGTCGCGGAACAGCCCGACCCGGATGCTGTCGCGCGCCGCGCGCTCGGACGGTGACCCCGGGGGAGTCACCCTCAGCCGGTCACGAGTGCCAGCACGCCGGTGGCGATCAGCGTGGTCATGGTGGTCCAGAGGAAGATCGCAACCCCCTGCCAGAGCAGGACCCACCCCTTCGACACACCGGTTGAGACCAGCACGGCAGACGTGAACTGCGTGGGAATGGCGAGCGGGCCCAGGATGCTGGCTCCTGGTACGCCGAAACGCACAAGGAAGCGCTTGAAGCGCTTCACGCCCTTCGACTCGGTCTTGACGTCGTCGACGCTCGATCCGACCGGACCCTCCGCCCCATCCGCCAAGGGATGCCCGACCGTGACGAGTTCAGTCCGCCGTGCGCGTCGCGCGACGATCCGTGCACGAATGCGAGCGCCGAAGACGACAACCACAAAGACGGACGCGAAGTTTCCGGCCATCGCGGAGGCCGCCGCGACAAACGGGTTCAGGCCCGCCCACACGCCGAGCACGGAGGCGAGCTCGGCTTCGAGGAACGGAATCGCCGCGGCCGCCGCGATGAGGAAGGGCTGCACGAAGAATGGCACCTGCAACATCAGGTCCTGTAGAAACTCGATGACGTTCATGTTCTCTCCTGAGGGGTCGTTGAGCACTCCGAACGCCACGGCGTCGGATCGCGGGGGGTGTGGGGGTCAGCGGTTCGCCACAACCGCACTGGTGATGAGGGAGTTCGCGACGACGGCGATCATCGTCCTGGTCACGGCAGCCGCGGCGGCACCCGCGGCCCAGTCGCCCTGTTCCAGGGACTTTGCTCGCGTCGCGGTGGCGCCGGACCACGGGATCTCTCGATGAAGGACGGGTAGCGCGCCGCTCGCCGACACGAGCGCAGTAAGCGCCGCACTGCGTTCGGTCGGTTCTTCTCCTTCGACGAGCACGGCGCGCATGGCCGCTATGAGCTCGTCACGGCGTCCGGAGCCACCCTCGACGAGGGCTGTGGAGGGGAAGAACCCGAACACGCGCCGCTTCTCGCGTCGGAGATCGCCGCGCTCGATGAGACGTTCGATGACGGGCCCGCGCAACGTCGGACCACTCGCCGCGAGCACGCCCTGCACGCCGCGCGGCTTCTGGAGGACGTAATCCCACATCGGTCGAAGCAGCTCGTCTTCGGGCGGGTCACCTGCGGCGCTGATCAGGGTGCCGCGGATGCCGGCATCCCGAATCTCGGCGCCGCCCTGCCGGGCCAGGTCCGTCAGCACGCCGCCGGCGAGCACGTAGAAGAGGGTGTTCTCTCCGGCGATCGTGCCCGAATCGGGCTGGAACAGCACGAGGAGAAGGTCCTCGGTGATCAGCGTGCGTGTGCGCTGCGGGTGGATGCTGTCATCGGTCATGATTTGAGACTAGCACACTGTGCCGGTACGGTGTACTAACGGTCTAGAATCGATGAGGGAGGATCGTGATGAATACACGGGATCGCATCATCGCTGCGGCCACGGAGATGATGCAGGAAGGCGCTCCTCGACTGAGCGTGCGGGCAGTCGCGGCACGCGCTGGTGTCGGCGCGAGCACGCTGCGACACCATTTCCCGACGCAGCGAGATCTGATCAACGCGGCCCTCACAGCCACGTACGACGCAGCCATGCCCGACGAGCGCATCCGCGACACATCGATCCCGCCGCGCGAACGCCTGGTGGAGTGCGTTCGGCGACTGCTTGATCCCTTCGGCAATCCCACCCAGGCGCGCGAAGTGTGGACCAACCTGCTCGGCATGTTCGCCGACGCCGAGTCCGACCCGAAGATCCGAGCCGGCTACGCGGTGCTCGTTGACCAGGCCGAACGCCGAGTCCGCGCCTGGCTCGCGATCCTCGAAGACGAGGGCGTGCTGCCTCCCGGCGACAACGCCCGGAGGACGGATCTCCTGCTCACCGTGGTCGACGGGCTTTCGATCACCCGCGCACTGCCGCCCGACGAGACGCGTCTCGAAGATGAGATCGCGACGCTCGGCTTCACCGTCGACGCCGTCTTCGATCTCTCGTTCGCTGTGCGG
>JBQDFB010000093.1:0-1508 GCA_052085045.1 Microbacteriaceae bacterium
GTGGAGGGACTGACGGGAATCGAACCCGCGCTATCTGCTTGGGAAGCAGAAGTTCTACCATTGAACTACAGTCCCGGGGCCTTGCGGCGTCTGGCCAGCATAACAAACGCGCGGCCCCTCCCGATCACCCCCATTAGGCTGAACCCGTGCTTCTCAGCGATCGCGACATCAGGACTGAACTCGCTTCCGGCCGCATCGGACTGCAGCCGGAAGCGCCGGAGATGATCCAGCCGTCGAGCGTCGACGTGCGTCTGGACCGGTACTTCCGCCTGTTCGACAACCACAAGTATCCGTTCATCGATCCGGCCGCAGACCAGCCCGACCTCACCCATCTGATCGAGGTCAAGCCCGACGAGCCGTTCATTCTGCACCCCGGCGAGTTCGCGCTCGGCGCGACGTTCGAGCAGGTCACGCTGCCGGACGACGTCGCCGCGCGCCTTGAGGGCAAGAGCTCGCTCGGGCGCCTCGGCCTGATCACTCACTCCACGGCGGGCTTCATCGACCCCGGATTCACCGGCCACGTCACGCTCGAACTCGCGAACGTCGCGACACTGCCGATCAAACTCTGGCCGGGCATGAAGATCGGGCAACTATGCTTCTTCCGCCTGACCTCTCCGGCCGAGAACCCGTACGGATCCGGCCCGTACGGCAACCGCTATCAGGGCCAGCGGGGGCCGACGGCATCCCGATCGTTCCAGAATTTCCACCGCACCGACGTCGGCAATACCGATCTGGGGTCGCTCGGCGGTTGACCGCGCCGGGCCCACACGTAGTATCGAGAGCGTGAGCGGCGACAACACGGAAGAACCGCAGAGCCCCGGCGAGGATGCCATCGCCAACGAGACCGCGCCCGATTCGCCGGTCACGGCGTCGGATGTCGAGCCGTTCGCGGTCCCGGCACCGGAGACGGTCACCACTCCCGATGCCGAAGCGGCCATCGAGGAGTTCGAAGTGCCGCCGCCGCCCCAGTTCGCTTCAGCGCCGCCGCCGGACCCCGAGCCGGTCATTCCCCCGGCGTCGGTGGATGCCGGAGCCGGTGCCGCGACACGCCGCAAGCGCAGCACGTGGACGCCCGATGACACCTGGACGTCGGAGTCGGCACACAAGCAGGATGCTGTGCCCCTGACCGCTGCGCAGAAAGCAGAGTCACGTGCGGCCGCCTCGCGCGCGGCGACGGCGCGCGACGAAGCGACCCGGAACTACGTCAGCCCGGCCGCGGGCGGCACAGACGGGCAGAGCTACCGCGGTTGGACCGTCGCCATATACGGAGGCCTCACAGTGTTGTTGTTCGCCGCCGTCGGCTTCATGGTGTTCTTGGGCGTGCCCGGCTGACGAGCGCTCGCCGGGCTCGCTGGGTCCGCTGGGCTCGCTGTGCGAGTTGGAAAGTGCCGATTATGAGCGTTCATAACCGGCACAAATCCTCTCGCATGGGCTGGGGGTCAGCTGCGGCCCCGGGAGAAGCCGGCATCGAAGCCGCGCTCGTAGGCTCCCTGCGCGAAACGCGCGAA
>JBQDFB010000093.1:1608-5865 GCA_052085045.1 Microbacteriaceae bacterium
CCGAACCCACGGGGCCCGCGCCCGAATCCGTGACGGTGACCGTGCCCACCGCGCCCACGCGGGAGCGGCGTGTTCTCGTCCCAACCGAACGCGCGAGCGAGCTGCTCGAGCGTCGCGATCGTGGTGGCGAGGTCGTCGGCCGGAACAGCGTCGGTGACCTTCGCGCGGATGCCGTCGACGATCGTGCCGAGGCGCTCCTTGGCCTCGCGGCCTTCGTCGGTGAGGGTCCAGGTGCCATCGGCATCGGTCACCCACCCGAGTTCGAGGAGGCGGTCGAGCTTGTGCGTCGGAATAGGGCGCGCATCGTCGGAAACGGTTCCGGCGACGCGGTTCAGTAGTCGCCATTCGCGGCGCGTGACCCCGAACGATTCGAAGGCTTCGGCGAACTCGGCCGCCATCAGGCGGTCGACGGCCTTCAGCCAGAATCCGAACGGGCGGGAAGTCTCTTGATTGTCATCGGTGGTGTTCATGAGAAAAGTCCTTTGCTTGTAACTGCGCATGTATATGTAGTGTGACATGCAGTATGGATGCATGTCAAATCACATGTAAAGTCGGAAGCGTGAGCACCGAGAATCCCGACCCCGCCGAAGCCATCGCGCACGCCCTGTCCCGCCTGCGCGGGCGGCGCCCGTTCGGGCCGCGTGGGCACGGCCACGGCGGACCGCACGGTGAGCACGG
The DNA here is from genome assembly GCA_052085045.1 of Microbacteriaceae bacterium. Classification (GTDB taxonomy): domain Bacteria; phylum Actinomycetota; class Actinomycetes; order Actinomycetales; family Microbacteriaceae; genus Microbacterium. Next base: position 2,287 of record JBQDFB010000093.1, read on the forward strand.
CCCGCAGCATGAGCACGGCCGGCACCAGCCCGGTCACGGATTCCGCGGGGCACCCGCGTTCGGCCCCCCGCCCTGGGCGGGCGGAGCGCGCGGGCGCCTCGGAGGACCGGCGCTCGTCCGGATGTTGGATGCTCTCGCCACGGCATCCGAACCGCTCAGCGTCAGCGCTCTCGGCGAGGCGATCGGCGTCGACCAGCCGCGCGCCTCACGCCTCGTGCAGCAGGGCGTTCAGCGCGGGCTCGTCCAGCGCGAGGCCGACCCCGACGACGCTCGCCGCACCCGCATTGCGCTGACAGACGAGGGCCGACGTATAGCGCGCGGCATGCGCGGTGAGCGGCGCGAGGCGTTGTCGAAGGCTCTCGAGTCGTTTACCGAAGATGAGAAGAGCGAACTCGCCCGCCTGCTCGACAAGCTCGCCGACAACTGGGAGAGCTGACTCAGCCCACCCGCTGCGACTTCACCGGCAAAAGCAGCAGGAACCCGGCCAGCAGCACGAGGACGATGCCGAGAATGCCGTAGGCCGTGGCGCCGGTGAGGACGATGAGCAGCGCCCAGGCTCCCGATGCCATCCAGCTCGCCGCGCGCCCGGTGGTCGCGTACAGACCGAAGATCTCGCCCTCCCGTCCGGCTGGAGTGACGCGGGCGAGGAATGAGCGGGACGCCGCCTGCGCCGGCCCGACGAAGGCGCACAGCAGCAGGCCGCCGATCCAGAACACGACGGTCCCGGCATCCACGAGGAAGAACACCGCGAGCCCGGCGACCACCATCGCCGCCAGCGCGACGAGGATGATGCGCTTCGGGCCGAACCGGTCATCGAGGCGTCCGGCGATGATCGTCGAGATTCCCGCGATGAGGTTCGCCGCGATGCCGAAGATCACAAGCTCGAGGAACTCGAACCCGAACACCTGACCGGCGATGATCGCACCGAACGCGAACACCCCGCCCAGGCCGTCGCGGAACACGGCGCTCGAGAGCAGGAACCAGAAGGTCGGCCGCGTCTCGGGCGAGCGGTACAGGCCGATGACGTCTTTCACGAGCAACGCGTACGACCGGAAGAACCCGACCTTGCGCTCCGGCCGACCCAGCGATGGCTCCGGCACATTGAGGAAGATCGGGATGCTGAAGATGATCGCCCAGAGCGCGCAGCCGACGGCGATGATGCGGAAGGGCAAGCCGCCGTCTGCGGAGATGCCGAACCAGTCGAACATGTAGAAGATGACGACGAGCACGAGAGCGACGATGCCGCCGATGTAACCGAAGCCCCATCCGAGACCGGAGACCTTGCCGACGGTCTTGGGATTCGCGATCCCGATCAGCATGGCGTTCGAGTTCACTGCGGCGATCTCACCGAACACCGACCCGGCTGAGATCAGCGCCACACCGAGCCAGAACAGGGCAGGAGTCGGCTCGACGAACCATAGGCCGAACATGCACAGGATGAGCGCGCCGGTGCCGATGCCGAGCCACAGCTTCTGGCGCCCGGCGGCATCCGCGCGCTGACCGAGCACCGGCGCGAGCAGCAGAATGGCGAGGCCGGCGATCGTCGAGCCCAGACCGAGCCCCGACGCGAGCCCCGCCTCGGCCGCGAGGCGCACCGGGTCATCCTTGTCGAGGGCGGCGATCTCTGCGGGAAGGAACTGCGAGGTCGTCAGATAGAGCGCGGTGAAGATGAACGTGAGGATGACGGTGTTGAAGGGCTGCGTCGCCCAATCCCACAGCGCCCACGAGTAGATCTGCTTCTTCGGAGCCGGAGTCTCGCCGCGCAGTTCCAGACCGATGACGCCGACAGCGCCGCTGTTCGTGGTCGCTTCGGGGAGCGGAGCCGCACCGCTCTCAGGCGCAGTCATGATTCTCAGGCACAGTCATGCTCGAATTCTGGCCTCGTCAGGTGAACTGCGGGTAGCGGCGCGCCGCCCGGCGCCCGTGCATGTCTGGTGGATGCCGTGCCTTCACCCGTACGACGCCGCCATCAGCTCGGCGAACAGCTCCTCCGCATCGCACTCGACGCGGTGCCGGGTGAACCAGGTGCAGACGTTCACGCAGTCGCGATGCAGCAGGTCAAGCCCCTGCGGGTTCGAGATGATGTCGACGATCTGCGGCAGGTCGATCACGCGCACGCGATCGTCGTGCACCAGAAGGTTGTAGGGCGACAGGTCGCCGTGAGCGTAGCCGGCGCCGGCGAAGATGTGCATGAGCTCGACGATCTGCCGGTACCAGTCGGTGAGTGCCGCGCGGTCACCGCGCACCTGGGCGAGGCGCGGAGCAGCCGTGGCATCGGTGCCGATGAACTCCATCAGCACCTCGGTGCCGTTCACCTGCACGGGGTAGGGAACCGGAGCGCCGAGTTCCCACATGCGGCTCAGGGCATCGAACTCGGCGAACGACCACTCGGCCGCCGCCACTTCGCGGCCGAACGCCGACTTGCTCGCGATGGCGCGGCCGGCTCGCGTGTCGGTCACCTTCCGGCCCTCGGTATAGGCGCCGGAGCGGTGGAAGCTGCGGTGCTCGGGGCTGCGATAGCGCTTGGCGGCCAGCAGCGTGCGCGCTCCCGGGCTGTCGGGCACGGCGCGCTCGATCAGGAAGACGTCGGCCTCCTTGCCGGTCTTGAGCACGCCGAGCTCGGTGTCGAGCGCGCCGGCCGAGGTCACGACCCAGTCGGGCCAGGGTTCGGGTCCGCGCTCGGAGGGCGTGATCGCCGGCCACGTGGACCAGCGCTGGTCTTCGCCGGGTTCGACATCGGCGAAGGCGAGGGATTCATCGAAAATGAGGGATGCGTCGGACGACGCGAAAGGATCAGTCACGGTGGTTGCTCCGGAAGGGAGACCACACGCGGATCAGCGGCGGGTGGCCTCGAGGGGAAGATGGTCGGCGAGAGGCGCGACAATGACAGTGTTCATGTCACAACTCCTCTCTCGCAGACTTCTTCCGGGAACGTCCCGGTCCAGGAGCGAGCATACGTGCAGGCGAGTTCGGTGTCCAACGTCGGACGATCGGTCGGATGCCGTGGACGAGCGGTCGGGCGCAGCATCCGCCTTCCTGCGATCGTAGAACCATGACATCGACTGCGCCCATCCCCGTCGCGGTAACAAGCACGGCCACTCCGACGAACAACGCTGAGCGCATCCGATACGGCGCCCTCGTCGTGGTGATGATGCTGAGCTTCCTGCTCGTCACCGCAGAGTTCCTTCCCAACGGGATGCTCACCGAGATGGCCGCCGGGCTCGGGGTGACACCCGGGCAGGCCGGTCAGACCGTCACCGTCACGGCGCTGGTGGGCCTCATCGTCGCGCCGACGGTCGGGATGGTCTTTCCGCGCCTGGATCGCCGCTCATTGCTGGTGTGGATGGCGCTCGCCGCCGCGGCATCCAATCTCATCGTCGCGATCGCGCCGAACCTCGTTCTCGTGCTGCTCGCCCGCTTCCTGTTGGGGGCGGCGCTGAGTGCGTTCTGGTCGATGTCGATCACCGTCGCCGTACGGATCGCGGGCCCCGACAAGCTCGGACGAGCCGTGATGTTCACTTCGGCCGGCACGTCGCTCGCGACGGTCGCCGGCGTTCCGGTCGGGGTCATGCTGAGCGA
>JBQDFB010000094.1:0-5735 GCA_052085045.1 Microbacteriaceae bacterium
GCCGAGCTCTACTCGGAGCAGGCCGCCGACGTCGACATCATCATCACCACGGCACTGATCCCGGGGCGTGCAGCCCCCGTGCTGATCACGGCGGCGGATGTGGCGAGCATGAGGCCCGGCAGCGTCATCGTCGACATGGCGGCGGCCCTCGGCGGAAACGTCGAAGGCTCGGTCGCCGGCGAGCGCGTCGTGACCGAGAACGGCGTCGTCATTCTCGGCTACACCGACCTCGCCGGGCGCCTGCCCACCCAGGCATCGCAGCTGTACGGCACGAACCTCGTGAACCTGCTGAAGCTGCTCACCCCCGAGAAGGACGGCCAGCTCGTCCTCGACTTCGACGATGTCGTGCAGCGGGCGGTGACGGTCGTGCGCGACGGCGAAGAGACGTGGCCGCCACCGCCGGTGCAGGTCTCTGCCGCCCCGGCACCGGCGAAGGCGGTGGATGCTGCGCCTGCAGCACCCGCGAAGAAGAAGGGCCTCTCGGGGGGAGCGAAGGTCGCCCTGATCGCCGTCGGTATCGCCGCGCTGTTTCTCGTGAACGCGGTCGCCCCCGCGCCGCTGCCGCAGCACTTCACCGTGCTGATGCTGTCGGTCGTCATCGGCTTCTACGTCATCGGCAAGGTTTCGCACGCGCTGCACACCCCGCTGATGAGCGTCACGAACGCCATCTCGGGCATCATCATCGTCGGTGCGATCGTGCAGATCACGACGCCGAACCTCGTGGTGCAGATTCTCTCCGCGGTCGCTGTGCTCGTGGCATCCATCAACATCTTCGGAGGGTTCGCGGTCACGCGCCGAATGCTGAAGATGTTCTCGAAGGGAGCCAGCAAGTGAGCGCCATCGAACTCTCCGCATCCGTCGCGGGAGCGGCGTACATCGTCGCAGCCCTGCTGTTCATCATGAGCCTCGCCGGCCTCAGCCGCCACGAGTCCTCGCGCGCCGGCGTCACCTACGGCATGGTCGGCATGGCCATCGCCCTCGTCGCCACGATCTGGGTCACCCTGCAGGGTGCCTGGGGTCAGCCGCAGGCGATCGTGGGACTCGTCCTGCTGCTGGTCGCGATGCTCGTGGGCGCCGTGATCGGGCTGTGGCGGGCGCGCAGCGTCGAGATGACCGGCATGCCCGAGCTCATCGCCCTGCTGCACAGCTTCGTGGGACTCGCCGCCGTGCTCGTCGGCTGGAACGGCCACCTGCACGCCCCCGGCCTCACCGGGGCGCTCGCCGACATCCACCACGCCGAGGTCTTCATCGGCATCTTCATCGGCGGGGTGACCTTCACCGGATCGATCGTCGCATTCCTGAAACTGTCGGGGCGCATCTCGTCGAAGCCGCTCATGCTGCCCGGCAAGAACGTGCTGAACCTCGGCGCGATCGTCGTGTTCATCGGCCTGACGGTCTGGTACGTGATCACGCCTACTCTCGTGCTGCTGATCGTCGTCACCGCCCTGTCGCTCGCGCTCGGCTGGCACCTCGTGGCATCCATCGGCGGCGGCGACATGCCCGTGGTCGTCTCGATGCTCAACAGCTACTCGGGCTGGGCCGCGGCCGCCGCCGGATTCCTGCTGAACAACGACCTGCTCATCGTCACCGGTGCGCTGGTCGGGTCGTCGGGTGCCTACCTGTCGTACATCATGTGCAAGGCGATGAACCGGTCGTTCATCTCGGTGATCGCCGGCGGGTTCGGGATCGCGGCGCCCGCGAAGGATGACGTCGAACACGGCGAGCACCGCGAGATCGATGCGGAATCGGTCGCCGACATGCTCGGCAGTGCCTCGACCGTCGTCATCACCCCCGGCTACGGGATGGCTGTCGCGCAGGCGCAGTATCCGGTCGCCGAGCTCACCCAGAAGCTCCGCGATCGCGGGGTGGACGTGCGCTTCGGCATCCATCCTGTAGCGGGGCGTCTGCCCGGCCACATGAACGTGCTGCTCGCCGAGGCCAAGGTGCCCTACGACATCGTGCTCGAGATGGACGAAGTGAACGACGATCTGGCATCGACCGCCGTCGTCCTCGTCATCGGCGCGAACGACACGGTGAACCCGGCCGCCGCCGAAGACCCGGGCAGCCCCATTGCCGGGATGCCGGTGCTGCGCGTCTGGGAGGCCGAGAACGTCATCGTGTTCAAGCGCTCGATGGCCTCGGGGTACGCCGGAGTGCAGAACCCGCTGTTCTTCCGCGAGAACGCCCAGATGCTGTTCGGCGACGCCAAGGAGCGCGTCGACGACATCCTCCGGGCCCTGTAGCCCCGCGTTCAGGTCGCACTTTCTGCCGTTCTGGCGCTCTGTGAACGGCAGAAGGTGCGACCCGAAGATAGCGTTGGGGCATGAGACTCTCCGGCACCCGTTTCGTTCGCATCTTCCAGTGGATCGCGCCGGTGCTGTTGACGTTCCTCGTCGTGTTCGGGCGGGGCTTCTTCGGTGCTCCGATGGGGTGGATGGCGCTCATCGGGTTGTTCGTCGGCCCGGTCGTCGCCCTCGCGATGTACATTCCGCCGATCATCGTCGTCTTCGACCGCGATGCGAAGGCCGCGCGCAGCACCCGGCTGTTCTACGACATCGCCAGCTGGGTGACGTGGGCGGCGCTGCTGGTGCTGATGTTCACGCTCGAAGACGGTGGAGATTCGCCGCCTTTCGGATCGGTGGTCTCGACGTGGGGAATGATGAGCAGCGACGCGGCCGGGTCGGTCTTCGCCGTCGCGCTGATCGTCGCTTTCCTCGGCTGGCTGGGAACCATCGCTAGCGCGATCGTCGGCGTCGTCGACTCGCGCAGCACGCGGGGGATCAGCTGCCGGTGAACTCGGGTTTCCGCTTCTGCTGGAACGCGGCGAAACCTTCGCGGTAGTCGGCGGTATCGCGCAGCGCAGTCTGGTTCGCGTTCTCGGCGGCAACGGCATCCCACAGGGCCAAGCGCTCATCGCGCAGCCGGGCGATGAGGCGTTTGCTCGCGAGGAACGCCTGGGTCGCGCCTCCGGCGGCGCGGGATGCTGCGGCCTCCGTCGCCGTGCGCACCTCATCCTCCGGCAGCACCTGCGAGAACAACCCGGACTGCACCGCCTCGGCGCCGGTCATGAGCCGCCCGGTGTAGATGAGATCAAGGGTCTTGTGCGCGCCGAGCCGATCGAAGAACAGCGCGTGCCCGCCCGAGTCGAGCGTCGCACCGAGCGCGGCGAACGGCGAGCCGATCTTGGCGGTGTCGGCCACATAGGCGACATCCGTAACGATGAGCAGTCCCAGCCCGACGCCCAGGCACGCCCCGTGCGCTGCGGCGAACGTCGGCGCGGGGAACGCCGACATCTTCTTCAACAGCGGTGTCACGAGCCCGTCGAGGTAGCCGGTCACGTCGTCTGTCGCAGGGTCGACGCCGGCGATATCACGACCCGCGCAGAACGCCGGGCCCTCTCCGCGCAGCACCAGTGCGCGCACGCCCGCAGCCTCTGCCTCGTCGTAGGCGGCGCCCAGCTCTGCGAGCGCCTGCGGGTCGAGCGCGTTGCGCTTCTTCGGGGCGTTCAGAACGACGTGGGCGACATCGCCGGTGATGGTCAGATCGATCATGCTGCTCCTCCTTCAGGCGGTCACGCGTCGTAATCGACGACGACCCTCTCGGTCGTCGGGTGAGACTGGCAGGTGAGCACGTATCCGCGCTCGAGCTCATCGGGCTCCAGGGCGAAGTTCTGCGTCATCCGCACGTCGCCCTCGATCAGACGCGCGCGGCACGTGCCGCAGACTCCTCCGGCGCACGCGAACGGTACGTCGCCGCGCACCCGCAGTGCAGCATCCAGAATCGCCTCGTTCGCCGGAACGGGAGATTCGACCGTCGACGACAGGCCGTCGAGCGTGAACTCGATCCGGCGCACCTCGTCGCCGGTGTCGATGACGACCGGGCGGCCGCGGTCGACGCGCGGCCCATCGGCGTCGCTCGTGAACAGTTCGAAGCGGATGCTGTCAGCCGCCACGCCGCGCCTCTCGAGCGTCTCGCGGCACAGGGCGACGAGGTCGAACGGCCCGCACAGGAACCACTCCGTGACGGTTTCCGGCGGGAGCAGCCCGTCGAGGATCGCGCCGAGTTTGTCGGCATCGATGCGCCCCGACAGCAGGGGAGCGGTGCGCTGCTCGCGCGAGAGCACGTGATGGAGGGCGAGGCGGGAGGGGTAGCGGTCCTTCAGATCGGCGAGATCGTCGAGGAACATGACGTCCTGCGTGGCGCGGTTCGTGTAGACGAGGCTGAACTGCGCCGTCGGCGACGATGCCAGCACGTGCGCGGCCAGCGCCATCATCGGCGTGACACCCGAACCCGCGGCGATGCCGGCGATGTGCGCATGATCGAGGTCAGGCAGGTTCGTGGTGAACCGGCCCTCCGGGCTCATCACCTCGATGCGGTCGCCGGGCTTCAGATTCTCGTGGGCCCACACCGAGAACAGCCCGCCGAGGTCGCGCTTGATGCCGACCGAGATCCTGCCTTCGGTCGGCGGCCGGCAGATCGAGTAACTGCGCCTGACCTCGTGCCCGTCGACATGGGCACGCAGCGCCACGTACTGACCGGGGAGGTACTGGTAGTCGTCGTCGAGCTCCGTCGGCACGGCGAAGGTGACCTCGATGCTCTCCGCGGTCAGCGGTCTGATTTCTGTTACTTCGAGCTCGTGGAAGCGGCCGCGGCGCCGGGTGACCGTACTCATATCGCTTTGAAGTGGTCGAAGGGTTCGAGGCAGGCGCGGCACTCGTAGAGCGCCTTGCACGACGTCGATCCGAAGCGGGTGACTTCGCGGGTGTCGAGCGATTCACAACGCGGGCACTTCACCGCCAGACGCAGCCGGATCGGGCCCTGCCCCAGCGTGGCCCGGCCAGATGGCGGAGCGATTCCGAATGCGGTGAGCTTGCGCTTCCCAGCATCCGTCATCCAATCCGTCGTCCAGGCGGGGGAGAGCGTGGTGCGGACGTCAATATCGTCGAAGCCCGCCATGGTGAGCGCGAGGATGACGTCTTCGCGCATGGTATCCAGCGCCGGGCATCCGCTGTAGGTCGGGGTGAGCGTGACGGTGACGCGCTCGCCGTTGCCCGCTCTGTCGACGGTGATGTCGCGGAGCACGCCGAGGTCTTCGATCGTGAGGACGGGAACCTCCGGGTCGGTCACGGTCGCGGCGATGCGCCAGGCTTCCTGCTGGCGAGTGGTGGTCACCATGTCGCCCCCGGATGCTGTCTGGCGAGAACCTGCATCTCAGCGAGGATGCGCGAGAGAGCAGGGAAATGGATGCCGCGGCGCCCGCCGCCGGACGACGGCTCGCCCTGCGGCAGTTCGAGCTCTGCTTCGGCGAAGACGGCGTCGATGGCGGCGTCGAACCCGTCGCGCAGCGTGGACGGGCGTACGGCGACACCGTCGAGTTCGTCGATCAGCGGTTCGTCGCGGAAGAGCTCGTCGACGTACGGCCAGACGTCGGTCACGGCGCGGATCATGCGGCGACGGGACTCATCGGTGCCGCCGGCGAGACGCAGCGTCCACTGCACGGCGTGGTCGCGGTGGTAGTCGACCTCCTTGAGCGATTTCTCGGCGATCGCGGCGAGAACGGGGTCTTCTGAGAAGCGGAGAGCCGAGTACAGCTCGAACATGTACGCGGATGCCGCGAGCTGCCGCGCGATCGTCTGCGCGAAGTCTCCGTTCGGCTGCTCGAACAGCCAGGCGCTGCGGAACTCCGGCTCGTCGCGGAAGTAGGCGAGGTCGTCTTCGGAGCGTCCGTCGGCCGT
>JBQDFB010000095.1:0-3712 GCA_052085045.1 Microbacteriaceae bacterium
CGCTGAGCGGCAGCTTCTGCGACCTGAACCCCTCGTATGGCGACGTAGGGTGGCCCTATGCCTCGTCTGCTGGTCGTGCACCACTCTCCGACGCCACGCGTCGCCGAGCTCAGCGCGGCCGTGCTGCGGGGCGCTCGCACGGCCGAAAGCGAGGGCGTGGAGATCATCGAGCGCGCAGCTCTTGAGGCCACGGCGCAGAATCTACTCGATGCGGATGCGGTGATCTTCGGCACGACCGCGAACTTCGGCTACATCTCGGGTGCCCTCAAGCACTTCTTCGACACGACGTTCTACGAGACTCTCGAGCAGACCACGGGCCGACCCTTCTCGTACTGGATCCACGGCGGTCACGACACCACCGGCGCCGAGCATGCGATGCAGTCGATCACGACGGGCTATGGCTTTCGCCTCGCCGCCGAGCCCGTGGTTTTCACCGGTGCCATCGATGACGCGCACCTTGAGCGCGCCGAAGAGATGGGCGCGAGCGTCGCCTGGACGCTCACGATCTGAGAGCGGTGCCTGCGCGGCACCGGGGCGCTGTCAGGGTCGCCCGCTCAGCCCAGCGGGTCCGCGAGCAGGGGGGCGAAGGCCGCCTCGGCAGCTCCGATCAGCAGTCGGTCCTGGCCGAGCGCGGCCGAAGCGATCTGCAACTCTTCTGCCGCGACGGCCAGCGAGCGCTCGCGCACGTCAGCGTCAAATCCCTCGGGGTCCTGGTCGCGCAGGATGCCGAGGAACCCACCGAGCACGACCATCGAGGGGTTCAGCACGTTGACAGCGTTGCTGATCGTCGCCGCGAGCACCCGTCGCTGTCGCGCGACCTCCTCGTGTGCGGTTGGGCCCGAGCCGACGGTGAGAGCAGCGGCGAGCGCAGCGTCATCCCCACCGACCAACTCGGCCGCGGCCAAGAGCCGGGCACGGCCCACCTCGTCTTCGAACACGCCGTCATGCGTGCGACGGTGCGACTCGTTCGCGATGCCGGGCCGGGTCTGACCCCACTCCCCCGCATAGCCGCCAGCACCGCGGATGATCGTGCCGTCCATGATGAGCCCGCCGCCGATACCGCTCGCGCCGCCGTTGAGGTACACCACGTCACGGTGTTCACATGCGGCGCCGAACAGATACTCGGCCTGCGCGCCGAGCGAGGCGTCGTTATCGACGGTCACCGGCACACCGAGCGCATCCGCCAGCGGCGTGGCGATGTCTTCGTCGCGCCAGCCCAGATGCGGCGCGAGCCGCACGAGTCCGTCGGATGCGCGCACGAGGCCCGGGACCGCAACACCTGCGCCGATCAGCTGGCAGTCGGCCAGCTCATCCCGCTGCCACGTCGTGATGACGTCGACGGCGATGGCGACAGCATCCATCACGGTCGGCACGTCGACGACATCGATACGTGCACGGGCGCGCGTTTGTCTCCCGAGACCGACCGCGCCGATCTCGATCGCATCGACCTCCGGATTGATGCCGATGGCGACGATGTCGTGGTTCGCGGTGACCACGGGACTCGGCCGCCCCACCCGCTTGGTCGGGTCAGGGCCGTGCTCGTCGACAAGGCCCCGCTCGGCGAGTGCGGTGACAAGGTCGGCAATGGTCGACCGATTCAGTCCGGTCTCGGCAGTGAGGGCTGACCGTGACCGCGGTCCCTCCCGATGCACGAGCCGCAGCAGAGCGCCCAGGTTCGCGCGACGAACACTCTCGATGCCGGGCGTCTTGTCCGCCATGTGTGCTCCTCATCCGATTCGACCCCTGTCACCTTACTCGCCTTTCGTGATATGTTTCCAATCACAACATTTCCCTGACGAAGCTGGATCCTCATGTCTCTCACCCCCACCCGCGAAGACAAGTTCTCCTTCGGCCTCTGGACCGTCGACTACTCCGGAACCGATCCGTTCGGCGGCCCGACTCGCCCCCACCTCGACGTCGTCCACGCCGTCGAAAAGCTCTCCGAGCTCGGCGCGTACGGCCTGACGTTCCACGACGACGATCTGTTCGCCTTCGGCTCCACCGACGCCGAGCGCCAGAAACAGATCGACCGACTCAAGGGTGCACTGGATGACACCGGCCTCGTCGTGCCCATGGTCACCACGAACCTCTTCAGCGCACCGGTCTTCAAGGACGGCGGCTTCACCTCGAACGACCGCGACGTGCGCCGCTATGCGCTGCGCAAGGTGTTCCGTCAGCTCGACCTCGGCGCCGAGCTGGGGGCGAAGACCTTCGTCATGTGGGGCGGCCGCGAGGGCGCCGAGTACGACACCGCGAAGGATGTGCGTCAGGCCCTGGAGCGCTACCGCGAGGCCGTCGATCTTCTCGGCGACTACGTCACAGACAAGGGCTACGACATCCGTTTCGCGATCGAGCCGAAGCCGAACGAGCCCCGCGGCGACATCCTGCTGCCCACGCTCGGCCACGCGATCGCGTTCATCGGATCCCTCGCGCGACCCGAGCTGTTCGGCGTGAACCCCGAGGTCGGACACGAGCAGATGGCGGGTCTCAACTTCACCGCTGGCATCGCCCAGGCGCTGTACCACGGCAAGCTCTTCCACATCGATCTCAACGGTCAGCGCGGCATCAAGTACGACCAGGACCTCGTCTTCGGCCACGGCGACCTGCACAACGCGTTCTCGCTCGTCGACCTGCTCGAGAACGGCGGCCCCGGCGGCGTTCCCGCCTACGACGGTCCGCGCCACTTCGACTACAAGCCCAGCCGCACCGAAGACGAGACCGGCGTCTGGGACTCGGCGGCCGCCAACATGCGCACCTACCTGCTCCTCAAGGAGCGCGCCGCGGCCTTCCGCGCCGACCCCGAGGTGCAGGAGGCACTCGCCACCGCCAAGGTCGACGAGCTCGCCACTCCGACGCTGAACCCCGGCGAGAGCTACGACGACTTCCTCGCCGACCGCAGCGCCTTCGAAGACTTCGACGCCGATGCCTACCTCGGCGGCAAGGGCTTCGGCTTCGTGCGACTGCAGCAGCTCGCCACTGAGCACCTGCTCGGCGCACGCTGACCTGCGCTGGACCCCCGCCATGTCGGGGAAGGTGCGGGTGCGGTCGTCCGTCACCGGCATCTTCCCAGACACGGCCCGGAGGCATGTCGGGGAAAACACCGGTGCGCCCCGGCCCGACCCGCATTTTCCCAGACATGCCCGCACCGCCCGCACGCCCACGCGCCCGCACCGCCCAGACATGCCCACACGCCCCACACCACCTGAAAGGATGACACCGTGCCTCTCGTCCTCGTCCTCGGCGTCGACAGCTCGACCCAGTCCTGCAAAGTCGTCGTCGTCGACGCGTCGACCGGCGCCGTCGTGCGCACGGGTCGCGCGTCTCACCCCGACGGCTCATCGGTCGATCCTGAGGCGTGGTGGCTGGCTCTGAATGCGGCGATCGAGGATGCTGGTGGCCTGAGCGACATCGCCGCATGGGCGATCGGCGGACAGCAGCACGGGATGGTCGCGCTCGACGCGGACGGCCACGTCATCCGTGACGCCCTGCTCTGGAACGACACCCGGTCGGCGGATGCCGCAGCAGAGCTGATCGCCGAGTTCGGCGCGGATGAACTCGCCGCGCGCACAGGGCTCGTGCCGGTGGCATCGTTCACGATCACGAAACTGCGCTGGCTACGCGACAACGAACCCGAGAACGCCGCCCGTGTCGCGGCCGTCGCCCTCCCCCATGACTGGCTCACCTGGCGGCTGCGCGGCTTCGGGCCCGAGAA
>JBQDFB010000095.1:3812-5470 GCA_052085045.1 Microbacteriaceae bacterium
TCGACGACGCGCCCGAACCTCGCGCGCGCGGCCGTCGAGGGGATGCTGCGCGGACTCGGCGCCGGCCTCGATGCGATGCGTGCGCTCGGGGTCCCCTTGGATCGCGCACTGCTGATCGGTGGTGGGGCGCAGTCCGAGGCCGTGCGTCTGATCGCGCCGGAGGTGCTCGGCGTGCCGGTCGAGGTGCCCCGACCCGCGGAGTACGTCGCGCTCGGTGCCGCCCGTCAAGCGATGAGCGTTCTGCCCCGTTAGCGATCGATCCGCGTCAGGAGCGCTCACCGCAGACGGGTATGGGCAGATCTCCCCGCAGACGGGTATGGGCAGATCTCCCCGCAGACGCCAGTGGCGGAATCATAGGGTCTGCGGCCAGACTGGACGCATGACCTTCGCAGCACTCCAGCCACTCGCCGACCGCGCAGCCCTCTTCGCCGCCCTCCGCCAGGACGCGCTCACCACCGCCGTGGATGCGCTCGGCGAATACCGCTGGGACGCTGACATGGCCGCCGGCACGCTGACCTTCAGCTCGACGACCGACCCCTCGCACAATCTGGTCACCCGCCCGCACCTGATCGCGACGATCGCTCCGGGGCCGCGTTCCCTGCTGTGGGCCTGGGCGCACCCGCAGGGCGACCGGGAGGGCGTCGCCGCGCAGCTGCGCGACTACGGCGCCCAGTACGACATGCCGGAGCTGACCCAGTCCGAACTGCCGTTCCCCGACGACATCGGATCCGACATCGAAGCGTGGATCGCCGATACCGCGCACCAGATCGGCACCATCGCCGTGGAGATCACCGGCCGGTCACCGTACTATTCCGCTCCCATCGGGGGCGGAACGCGCGCCGTGTTCCTGCTCGACGCGCCGATCCCGCCGACGACGGTCGCCGAGGTGGTGATCAAGTCGCCCCGTCTGCTGTCGAACCTCGGACTCGATGACACGCGCTCCTCGGTCTGGGATGCTGCGCGCCTCGCCGGCTGGAACCTGGAGTGGTCCGACGCAGAGTTCACCGGCGCGACCATCAGCGACGGGTCGAGCTCGGCGATGTTCCAGTTCGACGAGCAGGCCCGCGTCACCAAGGTGGAAGGATCCCTCCGGTCATGAAAGCCTGGCTCATCCGCGCGCTCTCCCTCTACGTCTTCAACGTGGCGGTCCTGCTGCTGATCGGTCTGTTCATGCGCGGCGTCGCCGTCGGGTGGAACGCCCTGTGGGCCGCTGTCGTCCTGACGCTCGCGACGCTCGCTCTCAAGCCGCTGCTGCTGAAGGTGTTCCGCAGCGCTGCCTCGAAGTCCGCCAGCCGGCGCTCGAAGCTCGGAGAGAAGGGCATCCAATATCTGCTGGTCTTCGCCGTCGCGCTGATCATCTGGGTGCTGACCGTGATCTTCAGCGGTGTCAGCATCGGCGGCTGGTTCTGGGGGTACGTGCTGCCGCCGGTGTTCCTGCTGATCGCCTGGGTCATCTACGACCTCGTCGACGACCGGATCGAGGCGAAGACCGGTCAGGTCATCGGGTCGGTCACGTCTCGCATGAGGGGGAAGGATGCCGCGGCACCCGCCTCCCCGTCCACGCCGTCGAAGGAGTCGAAGATCGGGAGCAACGAGCTCGCCGACGGGCTGACGCCCGAACAGCGCCGCATGCTCGACGAGCTGTAGCCCCGGCCTCG
>JBQDFB010000096.1:0-5428 GCA_052085045.1 Microbacteriaceae bacterium
AAGCTGATCTGCATCGTCGTCTCCGGGAGGAGCATTCCGTCATGCCAGCCGAAGCTCTCGTTCTGTTCGAGAAACCGTGCGCTGAGGCGGAGACTCTCGGGCAGCTGAGCATTGGCCTCCTCGATCGCGATGGCGAGGCCGAGGTTGGCCGGGCCGAAGCCGACGCCGAGGACATCGATCTCGTCGCCCTGGGCCGTGAGTCTTCCGTTCGCCGCCGAGGACTCGATCGGGGTGACCGGGTCCGGCTTCACGCCGGTCGTCGTATGCATCTGTGTCTGTGCTCCTCTTCGGATCGGTGGCGTTCGTATCGGACGGGCCGCTCGGTGCACCGCGGTCAGCGGGCGCAGACCGGACCCCGCCCAGAGGCGGACAGCTCGACAATATCACCCGAAGTAAGGTTAGGCTTAGATGAATTTCAGATTCACCGACAATCACGATCAACATCGAAGGCCGAACGCTTTGCCGCAACTCCCCACCTGGTTCGAAGCTCCGGAGGAAGCCCCTTCCGAGGAGCTCATCCGCATCCATCCCTCAACCTCGGCGCCCGGCCTCGGGTGGGCGATCATCCGCTCCGCACGATGGTTTGCCCTGGCAGGGGCCGTGCTTCTCGTGCTCTTCAACGTGGCGAACATGCTCCTCCCCGTCGCGCTGGGAAGGACGATCGATGAGGGGATCGCACCTCTGACGAACGGTTCTCCATGGGAGGACACGGTGCCGAGGTTCCTCTTCTGGCTGGGTGCGATCGCCTGCCTCTACGTCGTGATGAATCTCACGTTCAGATTCGGCGGCCGCCTCGGGTGGTACGGGGTGCAGCGCGCTCAGTACGAGCTGTCCGCGAAGATCCTCGACAGGATCCTCGACCCGCGCGGGTTCGGCGATCGTTCTCGGATGCCCGGCGAGCTGCTCGCAGTGACGACCCTGGATGTGCGGCGTGCGTGCTTGGCACTGTACGTGGCGGTGTATCCCATCGGAGAGCTCGTCGGAATCCTCGTCGCTGCCGTGTCGCTGTTCCTCATCCACCCGGCGCTGGGATTCGGCGTGGTCATCGGGGCACCCGCGCTCCTCGTCATCATGTCACTGGCGTCCAGGCCCCTGCAGCGCCGCAGCGTCAGCGAACAGGAGCGCACGGCCGATGCCACAGGAGCGGCGACCGACCTCGTCGCCGGCTATCGCATCCTCGCCGGCATCCACGCCCAGCCGTTCGCCGAGCAGCGGTTCCGCCGACTGAGCCAGGCAGCGCTGCGGGGAACACTGTCCGCCCGCACGGCGCTGAGCGGATTCGAGGGAACGACCACCATCTTCACCGGGCTCTTCGCCGCAGCGGTCACGGCCGGAGCCGCCTTCCTCGCCTTCGGCGGGCAGATCAGCATCGGAGGACTCGTCACGGCCGCCGGTCTGGCGCAGACGATGATGTATCCCCTGCGATCCCTCATCGGTCAGGCCGGAAGCTTCTGGGCCATGGCAATGGCATCGGCGTCTCGCGTGCTCGACCTGCTCCACTCGCCCCACCGCAACGACGCTCTCGGCACCCGCACCGTTCCGCGGCACACAGATGGTCCAGGTGCCGGCCGCGACACCGCGGACACCGCCGCCCGCCCGCCCGAAGTGCGCTTCGATCGGGTGCCACTGCCCGCGGGAGAGTTCTCCGCGACGGTCGGACCGGGCACTTTCGCGGTGCTGGACCTCTCGGCCGCGGATGCGCATGCCCTGTCCGATGCGCTCTCCTACCGCTCGCCCCTCGGCCCCGATTCGCCGTCCTCGTCCATCGCCATCGCCGGGCAGCCGATGGACATCCTCGACCCCGAGGCGGTGCGGAGCATCGTCCTCGCCGCCCCGCACGATGCCGATCTCTTCGAAGGAAGCCTCCTCGACAACGTCCGGGTCGGCGCCGACAGCGCCGCCAGCACTGGCGCCGACGGCGACGACGAGGGGCGCCGTCGGGCGGAGGATGCGCTCGGGACCGCCGGCTGCAGGCCCCTCGTCTCCGAACTCGCCGAGGGCTACGACACAGTCCTGGGCGATTCCGGAATGGGGCTCTCCGGCGGCCAGCGCCAGCGAGTGGCCTTGGCGAGAGCCATCGCCGTCGATCCTCCGGTGCTCGTCCTGCACGAGCCCTGCAACTCCCTCGACCCCGTCACCGAGGCCCAGGTGGCTGCGGACCTCAAGGCTCGGCGGGCCGGCCGGACCACCATCGTGCTCACCTCTTCACCGCTGTTCGCCCAATGCGCGGATCTCCGCATCTCCGGCCGACACACAACACAGAACGAGGAGCGCTCATGACCTCCACTGCGACCGCATCCGCCGGGATGCCGGGGCGCCTCCCGCTCGCCGACGGCAGACAGATGCGCGGCATGCTGCGCTCCCTCAGCGCCGGGCACCGATTCGCACTCCTCGCCGCGGTGGTCTTCCTCATCACCGCCGCCGCGCTCGGCCTGGTGTTCCCGATGGTCGTCGGCTGGATCGTCGACACCGTCTCCACCAGCGACGGGAAGGCGATCCCTACCGTTCTCTGGTGGCAGCTCGGGCTGCTGGTCCTCTCCGTCATCGCCGCGGGTGCGGCGGAGTTCTTCGGGCTGGTCATCATGGCCCGCACGATGGAGACTATGATCGCCGGGATGCGCGAGCGCTACGTCTCGCGAGTTCTGCGCCTGCCGGAGGAGACCGTGGACGCCGCCGGCTCGGGCGATATCGTGTCCCGGGCCTCGAGCGACATCCGGGAGATCTCGGATTCCGTGCCCCGTGTCATCCCCCAGCTCGCCGCGGCGGTATTCACGCTGCTCCTGTCCCTCGGCGGCATGGCGGTCGTCGACTGGAGGTTCGGTGTCACGATACTGGTCGCCATGCCGCTGTACCTGCTCGCCGCACGCTGGTATCTGCGCACGGCACCGCCTGTCTACGCCGCGGAGCGGGCGGCCGAGGGCACCCGCAGCCAGCATGCCCTCGACACCCTCCACGCTCTCCCCACCGTCCGGGCCTATCGCCTGGGATCGGCCCGGATGGCGGGCATCAGACGGAGCACCTGGGAACTGGTGCGATGGGCGATGCGGGCCCGGATCATGCAGAACCGGCTCTTCAGCCGGATCAACCTCGCCGAGGCGATCGGAATGCTGCTCATCCTCGGCTGCGCCTTCTGGGCGACGGCCGCCGGCCACACCACGGTCGGGCAGGCGACCGCGGCGGCCATGCTGTACTTCCGGATCGTGGGGCCGCTCGGGCAGCTGATGTTCGTCATCGACGATCTGCAGTCCGCGCAGGCGTCCTTCGCCCGCGTTGCCGGCGTGATCAACATGCAGCCGCACATCCGATCGGCGGATCGGCAGCAGCCAGACGTCCCCGGGACGACTTCGGCAAGCGCCGAGGCAGCATCCGCCGGCGGAGTCACCGAGTTCGGCGGTCGCGCGGGCGACCGATCGAACTCCACATCTGCGCTGGTCCGGCTCGACGATGTCGGCTTCTCTTATCGTGATGGCCACGATGTCCTCCACGACATCAGCCTGTATGTGCGAGAGGGCGAGCGGATCGCGCTGGTCGGCGCCTCCGGCTCGGGGAAGACCACAGTGGCCAGGCTTGTCGCGGGTCACCGCCAGACCCACAGGGGCACGCTTCGGAGGGCCGTGCCTCGGGACAGCATCGCCTATCTCAGCCAGGAGCATCACGTCTTCGACACCTCCCTGCGCGACAATCTCCTGCTGGCGGCGCCGGAAGCCGATGACGATCTGCTCCACAACGCTCTCAATCGCGTGCACGCCGGGCATCTCGTGGAGACACTGCCCGAGGGCCTCGACACCGTCGTCGGCGAGCATGGGCACCGCCTTACGGCCGCCGAGGCCCAGCTCATCGCCCTGGCGCGGCTGCTGTTGCGCAACCCCGCGCTCGCGATCCTCGACGAGGCGACCGCCGAGGCCGACTCCGAACATGCGCACCGCCTCGATCGTGCCGCCGAGTCGGCCGTCGCGGGCCGCGCGGCGATCGTCATCGCGCATCGTCTCAGTCAAGCAAGGATCTGTGACCGCATCCTCGTCATGGATGCCGGGCGGATCGTCGAGCACGGCACTCACGAGGAGCTCGTCGGCGCCGACGGCCGCTACGCCCAGCTCTGGTCAGCCTGGACGGCCGCTCCAACCCAAGTCTAAGGCCAGCAATCATTTATGATATCTCAGTATCGAGCCACCTCTATCTTCGACGGATGATTCTGCGCGTTGAGATGTCGGTTGATGATTCTGGCGAGGTAACTATTGGAGCAGAAGCAAATCTCACTATCGGTCTTCCCCCACGCCTGCAGTCCGTGTTTTGTGAGTCAGCTGCGCTCCTCACTGCAGTAGCATATTCGCTGCTATGAGAATCCATGGAGATCAAGGCGCTTGTGCAAGGTGCCTGCCATCGACGCATAGTTCGTGAGTCAAGTACTTCACGAAATCGACTCCGTATCCAAAAGGACATCGCTTTCCTGCAACTCATGCTCTGCAGATAACGCCCTTTTCGATTGGTTGATGAATAGACCATCGTCTGCAAAGAGCAACATCAGTTCGTAGGGTAAGTAGTTCTTTCCCAAGACCTTAACCCATGATTCCCTACTTCGATGTCCCACTTTGACCCCTACCACACCATCCGAACCACCGTCCGAAGCAGGATCGATCAGTCACTCTGGTGCATGGTAGCTGCCAACGAGGCCCTACCGATTTGACGCTACGAGGGCCTTTCGGACGAGGCCCACGCCACCCAAGAGCTACGTCTTCGAGGTCGACGACATGGCCGGTCGTTGCCCAGCCGTCGCCCTTGGAAGAGAGATGAAGGCAACGGAGGACTCCCTACGGCTGCCGTCTCCGTGCAACGCCGAGGCGTAGAACCTCGGCCTTCCGGGTAAGCTCTCATTTCAACATCGAGCAGGCTAGCCCCGGGTGACCGTCGCCCTCTACAAAGCTGAGAAGCTACATGTGCACAGGCACAATGGGGACTGATGCAAAGAAAGGTGACAGTTTGAGTGTCAAGCTGCGAGAGCAGCTGGCTCTATGATTGCTTCGTACTCTACTGGTGTCAATCGACCCAACCGGGCTTGTCGGCGACGTCGGTGATATGTCCGCTCGATCCAGGTCACGATCGCGATTCTCAACTGGTCGCGAGTGACCCACCGGCGACGGTCGAGAACGTTCTTCTGCAACAGGGCGAAGAACGATTCCATGGCCGCGTTATCGCCCGCTGCGCCGACTCGTCCCATCGACCCGATGATGCCATGACGGGCCAAAGCCCGAGTGAATTTCTTCGATCTGAATTGGCTGCCGCGGTCGCTGTGCGTCACGCATCCGGCCACGTCACCCCGCCTGGTCACAGCCATCTCGAGGGCATCGACAGCCAACCGGGCCTTCATCCTCGAGCTGATCGAATAGCCAACGATCCTCGACGAGTAGGCGTCCTTGACCGCACAGAGGTA
>JBQDFB010000097.1:0-5329 GCA_052085045.1 Microbacteriaceae bacterium
TTGTGGAGCGTCATCTCGTGGACGCCGAAGTCCTTCGCGATCTGCGCGATCGTGACGCCGTCCTCACGGGACCGGGTCACTCGCACGACATCCTCGCGGAACTCCTGGGGGTAGGGAGCGGGCATGGGGCACATCCTTCCAGGCCGCCCAGAGGGCAAGCCAGATCAGATGTCACCTATTCGCGCGGCAGCCCCCGCCACCGTAAAATCAGGTGCTATGAGCGTGACGAGGACAGCCCAGTCGGCAGGCCGTCGGCGCGCTGCCCTCGCGGGAACGCCGTTCGGCCTGTGGGCTGAGCGGCATGCGACTCCCACCAGCATCGTGGTCGCGATGGCGTTGTTCCTGTACGACGCGATGAACCTTGCGGTCCAGCACTTCGGGTTGAACGTCCTCTCGGTCCCGCAGCTCATCGTTGCCCTGGTGCTGTCAGTAGTGCTTTGCGCGGCCTACGTGCTCCGGAGCAGAGGTCCGCGGATCACTCCGCTACTCGTCTACGTTGGCGCGTGGGGCTACGTGGTGCTCGGCGTCGGCCTATCGCCCGCGCCTCTGGTCCTTCTCGGCCTACTTCTCTACTTCGTGGGTGCGCGATTCGGATGGCGGACTACTCTCGTGGCGTCAGTTCTGGTGGGGGTGTGGGTCGTGGTCGCGGCC
Source organism: Microbacteriaceae bacterium (assembly GCA_052085045.1). Taxonomy (GTDB): domain Bacteria; phylum Actinomycetota; class Actinomycetes; order Actinomycetales; family Microbacteriaceae; genus Microbacterium. Next base: position 652 of record JBQDFB010000097.1, read on the forward strand.
CAGCCACTGCTGGCGAAGGAATACGTACGGATCGGTGAAGTCGGGGTGATCGTCCTGACCGGATTCTTCCTCGCGACTATCGGGCTGCTGGCTCAGTCGAGGCGCGGACATATGACCGCCCTGCAGGACCGCGCCGACCAGCTCGCGCGCGAGCGTGATGCGCGGGAGGCGATCGCAGCAGCCGAGGAACGGGCACGGATCGCCCGCGAGATCCATGACATCGTCTCGCACAGCCTCGGCACGATGGTCGTCATGGCCGATGGCGCGGCGCAGACGGTGGCCTCGAGTCCTGAGCAGGCCGCGCACGCGATGGAGCGCGTGCGCGACACCGGACGCGATGCGATGGGGGAGATGCGGCGGATGCTCGATGTACTCCGCGACGATAGCAGCACGTCGCGGTCTCCACAGCCCGGCCTCGGCCGTCTCGACGGACTCGTCGACGAGGCACGGCAGACGGGCCTGCGTGTGGACCTCCATATCGAGGGGGAGCCGGTCGCGCTGCCGGCCGGTCTGGACCTGGCCGCCTACCGGATCGTGCAGGAGTCTTTGACGAACGCGCGCAAGCATGGTGGGCCGTTGCTGAGCGTGGTCACGGTGACCCTCTCGTATGCCCCGACCGAGCTCTCGCTGCGCATCGTCGACGACGGTGCGGCCACCGGCAGTACACCTGAGGTCCCCTGGACGACCGGGCATGGACTAGTGGGCATGCGCCAGAGGGCCAGCGCCTACGGCGGATCACTGGAAGCAGGTCCCCGGTCCGGTGGCGGGTTCGAGGCCCACGCCCTCCTACCGATCGAAGATGACCGATGAGCGATGACGCACCGATCCGGCTGATGCTGGTCGATGACCAGGAAATGTACCGAACCGGCTTCCGCATGGTGCTGAGCACCCGGCCGGAGTTCGAGGTCGTCGCCGACGCCGAGGACGGCCAGGCTGCGCTCGAGATGCTGACCGACCTCGAGGTCGACGTCGTGCTCATGGATGTGCGGATGCCGCGCATGTATGGCGTCGAGGCCACACGGCGGATCCGCGAGACCAGCGGGCCCCGTGTACTGGTGCTGACGACCTTCGACCTCGACGAGCACGCCTACGACGCGATCCAGGCCGGGGCCTCGGGCTTCCTGCTCAAGGACGCCCCGCTCGAGGAGCTCGCCGCGGCCATCCGCCACGTGCACGCCGGCGACGCCGTGGTCGCGCCGTCGACGACGAAGCGCCTGCTCGACCGCTTCGCAGCGCAGCTCCCTGCGACCGCGGGCTCTGCACCGGACGAGCGGCTCGGCGAGCTCACCGCGCGTGAGCGGGAGGTGCTCGTGTGCACGGGTCGCGGGCTGTCCAACGCGGAGATCGCTGAGGAGCTGGTCATCTCGGAGAATACCGCGCGTGTGCACGTGCAGCGCATTCTCACCAAGCTCCAGCTGCGCGACCGCGTCTAGGCGGTCGTTCTCGCCCACCGCCTGGGCCTGGTCCCGCCTGCGACCTGAGCCGGAACCGGCCCGACGTAGTGCAGATCGACTAGTCGAAGATAGTCGCCTCGCCAGACGACACCGCCGCCGATCCTCGCGAGAGTGGAGGCATGTCCTTCATCGTCGAATCTTCGAACCTCACCAAGGCCTACGGCGGCCGCACTGTCGTCGACGGTCTCGACCTGCGCATCCCTGAAGGCAGCGTCTACGGCTTCCTCGGGCCCAACGGCTCGGGCAAGTCGACGACCATGAAGATGCTGCTCTCGCTCATTCGTCCCACCGGCGGCGAGGTCGAGGTGCTGGGCCAGCCGATGAACCGGAGCACCCGACGGCAGCTGCTGGGCAGCATCGGCTCGCTCATCGAGTCCCCGCCCGGGTATGCGCACTTAACCGGCGCAGAGAACATGCGCATCGTCCAGCGCCTGCTCGGCCTCGACGACGCGCAGGTCGACTTCGCAGTCAAGACCGTGCGGATGCATGGCCAGATGGGCAAGCGGGTGCGCGAGTACTCGCTGGGCATGAAGCAGCGCCTGGGCATTGCCATGGCTCTGGCCCGGCAGCCGAAGCTGCTTATCCTCGACGAGCCGACCAATGGCCTCGACCCCGCCGGCATCGAGGAGATCCGCGAGCTGCTGCGCCGGCTCGCGGACGGGGGAGTGACCGTCATGGTCTCCTCCCACCTGCTCGGCGAGGTCGACAAGACCGCCACGGTCCTCGGCATCCTCAGCCAGGGCCGGATGATCTTCCAGGGCACCCGAGCCGACCTCTTCAGCGCTGCCACCCCCGACCTACTCATCGACTGCTCGGATCCGCGGCGCGCGCAGTCCATGCTCGCCCGTGCCCACGGCGCACGCCTGGAGGACACGACCGTCCGGCTGGCCGGCGTCGACAGCGATGAGGCGACAGCCGGCGTCGTCACAGGTCTGGTGGCCGAGGGGATCGGCGTCCACGGCGTCCGGCGTGATGAGCAGACGCTCGAGTCCGTCTTCATGGGCCTGACGGCAGGAGGCGGACTGTGAGCGCCATCGTCGTTAACGAGTTCGCCAAGATGCGGCACCTGCACGTCGTTCTCCTCGTCGCCGTGCTCTTCGCCGTCGTCACCGGCATCGGCCTCTACGCAGCCGTGTTCAACCCCGACTTCGACCGCACCAGTGCATCGTCGTGGAACACGCTGCTCATGGGGATGGGGTCGGGATTCACCCTCGCCGCACCTCTGTTGCTGGCGGTCGTCGCGAGCCGTCTCGTCGATGCCGAGCACCAGGGCGGCGGATGGCTGATGTCGGCGACGTCCGGTGTGACGCCCGGCGGTCTGTGCCGGGCGAAGCTGCTGGCCCTCGGGCTTCTCGTCGCCGGGGCCACCGTGCTCGTCAGCGCGGCGTTCGCCGCGGTCGGTCTCGCCGTCGGCATCGACGCCCCGTGGCCGGCTGGACGCTGGCTCGGTCTGACCGCGTGCCTGCTCGTCGTGAGCCTCGCGCTGCTGGCGTTGCACGTCGTGCTCGCAGCCCGTGTCGAGAACCAGCTCGTCGGCATCGGCCTTGGGCTGCTCGGTGCCGTCGTCGCGCTCATCTCGACGGCGGTGCCGACGTGGATCGCGCACCTGACACCGTGGGGCTACTACGCACTCTCGGCTGCCGCCGGCTACGTCGACGGACAGCTGGCCGGCTTCGCGCCGTCTTACCTCAATATCGGCGGCCTCTCTGCCGTCGCGGCCGCGATCTTCGCCCTGTTCACCCGCTCGTTCGACCGCCAGGAGGTCTGAGATGAACGCCCTCGCCGCAGAATTCTCGAAACTCAAGCGCTCACTGAGCTGGGCCGTCGTCGTCTTGCTACCCATCGTGCTGGTGGCCACCGGATTGATCATGACCCTCATCGACGGGCGTGGCCTCGAGGACGGCTGGCACACGCTGTGGATGCGCTCGATCGTCTTCTACGGCCTCTTCCCACTCTCTGTGGGCATCGCGATCCTCGCCTCGCTGGTCTGGCGGGCCGAGCACCGCGGCAGCAACTGGAACGCGCTGATGGCAGGACCCACGCCGTCGCTGCAGATCATCATTGCCAAGGCCGCAGTGATCTCCGTTCTGGCCGCGATCATGCAGGTCATCGCCGTGGTCACCACCGTGGCGCTGGGAATGATCGGCTTCGGACTGCCCGGCTTCCTGCCGCCGGAGTATCTCGCGATCTCCCTGCTCATCATCCTCGCCAGCGTTCCCGTCGCCGTCCTTCAGTCCTGGCTGTCGATGCAGATGCGCTCTTTCGCCGCACCGGTCGCTGTCGCCTTCCTCGGGGCCGGGTTCTCGGCCTTCCTGCTCGTCGTCGGTCTCGATGCCGCGATCTTCATCAGCCCCTACGCGGCGCTGTCGAGGGCGACCCAGCTGGGCACGGCGACCTTCGCCGACACCGGCGACATCACCGCCGGCGTGATCGCCGCGATCATCGCCGCCTGTCTGCTGCTGAGCACGCTTCTGGCAGCCGCGAACACCGTCGTGCTCGAGCGCGCCGACGCTCGCACCTGACCCGTACACACCACCAGCCCCACCGACCCAAGGAGATAACCATGGCCGACCCCGCACACGCCGAGACCAGGCGCGAGACGCCTGACTTCTGGAATGGCAAGAACGTCCCGAGCCCGGCCACCGCCGCGCCCGCTGCGCCCGTCGACGCCGATAAGCCCGACCGGCTGCGGCGCTCGGGCCGCGGCTGGATCATCGCCTCGTTGATCATGAACGTGCTCGCCGTCGTCGGCGCGATCGTGCTGCCGCACTTCATGGCGGTCCTCGCCATCACCGCCGCCGTCTGCGCCTGGAACGGGATCCGCCTCAGCCGCAGCACCGGGACGCCGAAGCTCGGCGTCGGCGCGCTCATCGCCTCGGTGGTCGTCTTCGTCGGCTGCGTGATCTACACGATCGTCATCGTCCAGTTCGGCTTCGCCTACTGGGAAGGTCTGCAGTGACTCGACGAGCGTTGACCCGAACGGATTGGCCGGTGCATCTGGCGCAGATACCGCAATCGCAGCACGTCGGCCCACCCGGATCAGCGCCGTGAGTTGCTGCGGCAGCGGTAGTTGCATCAGACGAGTAAATCGTAGTTTGAGCTGGGATTTCAGTTTGCCGAACTAGCCACTGAGGTGCCCAAGGGCTCGAACTGACACTAACGAAAACTATGCAGTACGTGCTGCGTCAGCTCGCGACTGCCTGATAATTATCAGGACTGATTGA
>JBQDFB010000098.1:0-3825 GCA_052085045.1 Microbacteriaceae bacterium
GGGGCGATCACGGCGCTGATCGGCCCGAACGGCGCCGGCAAGACGACCCTGTTCAACCTGCTGTGCGGCTTCGACAAGCCGAACACCGGCAAGTGGTCCTTCGACGGCAAGAACCTTTCCGGCATCCCGTCGTTCAAGGTCGCCCGCATGGGCCAGGTGCGCACGTTCCAGCTCACCAAGTCGCTGTCGCTGCTGACCGTGCTCGAGAACATGAAGCTCGGGGCGACGGGTCAGCGCGGCGAGGGATTCTGGGCGAGCCTGTTCCCGTTCCTCTGGCGTGCGCAGGATGCCGAGATCGAAGAGCGCGCCCGCGAGCTGCTCGTGCGCTTCAAGCTCGACGCCAAGGAGAAGGACTTCGCCGCCTCGCTGTCCGGCGGCCAGCGGAAGCTGCTCGAGATGGCGCGTGCGCTGATGAGCAACCCGACGCTGGTGATGCTCGACGAGCCGATGGCCGGCGTCAACCCGGCGCTCACGCAGTCGCTGCTCGACCACATCCTCGACCTCAAGGAACTCGGCATGACCGTGCTGTTCGTCGAGCACGACATGCACATGGTGCGCCACATCGCCGACTGGGTCGTCGTGATGGCCGAGGGCCGCGTGGTCGCCGAGGGCCCGCCCGACGCTGTGATGGAGGACCCGGCCGTCGTCGACGCGTACCTGGGCGCCCACCAGGACGTCGATCTCGGCGCCGTCACCGGCAGGATGCCGGTCATCGCCGATGCCGACGCCACCGAGATCCGCGAGCAGATCGAGGCCGAAGCCGAAGCCGAGCTCGATGCCGAGGAGGGCACAGCATGACCGACGAAGACGTGATCGTCGAGATGAAAGACGTGCACGCCGGCTACCTGCCCGGCGTGAACATCCTCAACGGCGCGAATCTTGTCGCACGCCGGGGCGAGCTGATCGGCATCATCGGCCCGAACGGCGCCGGCAAGTCGACGCTGCTGAAGGCGATGTTCGGCATGGTGCAGGTGCGCGGCGGAGACATCACTGTCAAGGGCGAGAGCATCGTGGGGCTGAAGGCCGACAAGCTCGTCGGCCGCGGCGTCGGGTTCGTGCCGCAGACGAACAACGTCTTCCCTTCGCTCACCATCGAGGAGAATCTGCAGATGGGGCTGTACCAGAACCCCAAGATCTACGCCGAGCGGCTGGAGTTCGTCAGCGAGATCTTCGCCGAGCTCGGCAAGCGATTGAAGCAGCGCGCCGGGTCGCTGTCGGGCGGTGAACGGCAGATGGTCGCGATGTCGCGGGCGCTGATGATGAACCCGTCCGTGCTGCTGCTCGACGAGCCCTCGGCGGGGCTCTCCCCGGTGCGGCAGGATGACGCGTTCATCCGCGTCTCCGACATCAACAAGGCCGGGGTCACGACGATCATGGTCGAGCAGAACGCCCGCCGCTGCCTGCAGATCTGCGACCGCGGCTACGTGCTCGATCAGGGCCGCGACGCCTACCAGGGCAGCGGTCGCGAACTGCTGAACGACCCGAAGGTCATCGGGCTGTATCTCGGGACGCTCGGAGACGCCGCCTAAGCTCGCTGTCATGACGAGCATCCTGTATCTGGGCGGAACCGGCACGATCAGCGCGGCGTGTGTTCGCCGCTCCGTCGAGCGCGGGCACGACGTGACCGTCGTCAACCGCGGCAGCGGGCGGCGCGCCCTGCCGGATGCTGTGACGACGGTCTCGGCGGATGTGCGCGATCCGGCGTCGCTGCAGGATGCGATCGGCGATCGCGAGTTCGACGCGGTCGCTGACTTCCTCTCCTTCTCCCCCGCCGACCTCGCGACGGGCCTCGAGGTGTTCGCGGGGCGCACCGGGCAGTACGTCTTCATCAGCTCGGCGTCGGCCTATCAGAAGCCGCCCGCGCGGCTGCCGATCACCGAGCGGACGCCGCTGGAGAACCCGTTCTGGCAGTACTCCCGCGACAAGATCGCATGCGAGGAGCTGCTGCTGGCGGCATCCGACGATCGGGATCTGCCGGTGACGATCGTGCGTCCGTCGCACACCTACGACGAGCAGATGCTGCCCACTCTCGGGCGCTGGAACGACATCGCCCGCATGCGTGCGGGGCGCCCGGTCGTCGTGCACGGCGACGGGACGAGCCTGTGGACCATCACGCACGCCGACGACTTCGCCGTCGCGTTCACCGGGCTGATCGGGCACCCGGGCGCCATCGGCGAGGACTTCACGATCACCGGCTCGCACGCGCCGACCTGGAACCAGATCTACTGCTGGCTGGCCGACGCGGCCGGGGTTTCGGCGCCGGAGCTCGTGCACGTGGCATCCGACACCATCGCCGCGATCGCCCCCGATCTCGGGCCGACGCTCCTCGGCGACAAGGCGCACTCGAGCCTGTTCGACACCGCGAAGGTGCAGGCGCTCGTGCCCGAGTTCGCAACGACGGTCACGTTCGACGATGGCGCCCGCCGCATCCTCGCCTATTACGACGCCCACCCTGAGGCGCAGGTCGTCGACGCCGCACGCGACGCGCAGTTCGACCGCATGATCGCGCACGCCCGCTCCGCCGGGTAGGAGTCCGGCGGGTGGCCGGGCGGCGCCGGGCAGCCCGCGGCCGGTCGGCGCTGGCGCTCGGCCATGTCGGGGAAATTGCGGGTCGCAGAGGACAGCACCCGCCTCTTTCCCGACACGCTCCAGGGGCATGTCTGGGAAACGGCGGGTGCGACGCGCACGGGCCGCATCTTCCCCGACAAGCCCGGCGGGGCGGATGCCGGACAGGGCGGATGCCGGACAGGGCGGATGCCAGGGGATGCCAGGGCGGATGCGCGGGCGGATGCCGGGCAGCGCAAAGGCGCCCCGGATGCTGGATCCGGGACGCCTTCGAGGCAGCTGCTGTTACTTGATGCGCGCGTGCACGTTGTCGGCGTCGAACTCGTAGACGCCGATGGCGGCACCTTCGGGGTCGTTGTCGTCGTTGAACGTGATCTCGCCGGAGTAGCCGTCGTAGTCGGCCGTTCCTCCGCCGTTGATGATCTCGGCGCAGTCGGCGTAGCTCGTGCACTTCTCGCCTTCGCCGGAACCACCGGAGACCTGCTGCATGGCGGCGGCGATGTCCTCGCCTTCGACCGACACACCCTGCAGTGCAGCCAGGGCGATGAGGATCGTGGCGTCGTACGCCTCAGCGGAGTAGGTCAGCGCGTCGATCGGCTCGTTGCCCTCAGCGGTCCAGACCTCGTTGAGCTGATCGATGAAGTCGTCGGGCAGCTCGGCGCCTGCGCGCGTGCCCTTCGAGCCTTCGAGGTTCACTCCGAGGTCGGGCCAGTCCTTCAGGTTTCCGTCGACGAGGTACAGCGCACCTGTGTCGACGCCGGCGTTGCCCAGCAGCGGAGCGACCGTGGCGAACTGGTCGTACGACACGATGGCGACAGCATCCGGGTTGGCGGCGGCGATCGTCTGCACCTGGGCGTTGAACTGGCCGTCACCCTGGTTGTACGACGCGTCGGCGACGACCTCGCCGCCTGTGCCCTCGAAGGTCGACTTGATGGCTTCGAACAGACCGGTGCCGTACGGGTCGTTCTGGTAGATGATGCCGAGGGTCTTGTGCCCGTCCTCGGCGATCTGGTTGCCGAGGACCTCACCCTGCAGGTTGTCGCTGGGGGCGGTGCGGAAGTACAGCGGGTTGATGCCGGTGAACTCCGCCGACGTGTTCGACGGCGAGACGGTGACGATGCCGGCACCGGCGTTGCCGTCGAGGATCAGCTTCGTGACGCTCGACGACGCGGCTCCGACCATCGCGGTGACGCCGGCGCTCTGCAGGTTCGTGATCGAGGTCTCGTAGGCCTTGTTGTCGAGGTCGCCCTCGTCTTCGGA
>JBQDFB010000098.1:3925-5263 GCA_052085045.1 Microbacteriaceae bacterium
GATGCGCTTGCCAGGGCGAAGGCGGCAAGCCACTTCGTGCGCGACTGTGTGCGGTTCATAGTGCTCCTTTGCGACGACGAGCATGGCGGGCATACTCGGGATGATCCCACTTTATGGCGCAGGGGGTGCCGGTGGGTATCGGTGCGCTAACGATCTGGCCGATCGAGCCGATCTGGCCGCCAGCAGCAGATCGACGATGAACACGCCGACCGCGATCCAGACGATGATGAACCCGATCCAGCGCTCGGCGGGCATCGGCTCGTGCAGGAAGAGCACGCCGGTGAGGAACTGCATGATCGGCGTGATGAACTGGATCATCCCGATCACCGCGAGGTTGATGCGCCGCGTCCCGGCGGCGAACAGCAGCAGCGGAACGGCCGTGGCGACGCCGGCGAACAGCATGAGCACGGTGTGCCAGACGCTGACCGTGCCGAAGGTGATGCCCGTCGTCTGGGCGACGATGATGAGCTGCACGACGGCCACCGGAATCAGCCAGAAGGATTCGAGGGTGAGACCGCTGACAGCATCCACCGCCGGCCCGATCTTCTTCTTGACCAGTCCGTAGAGGCCGAACGATGCCGTCAGCCCCAGGGCGATCCAGGGAATGGAGCCGTACGCGACGATGATGACGACGACGGCGACCACGGCGACGCCGATCGCGACCCACTGCAGGCGGCGGATGCGCTCGTGCAGAACGAACACGCCGAGCAGCACCGTGGCGATCGGATTGATGAAGTAGCCCAGCGACGTTTCGATGACGTTGCCGCTGAGGGCGCCGATGACGAACACCTGCCAGTTCCCGTAGATCAGGATGCCGGCCAGCGCGGTCCAGGCGAGCAGCCGCGGCTGCCGGATGATCGCCAGGATGCGGCGCCAGCCCCGCATCACGGTGAGCAGCAGCACGCAGAACACGAGCGAGAACAGCACCCGGGCGCCCACGACCTCCCAGGGGCCGGCGGGCACGAGCAGCAGGAAGTACAGCGGCAGAAAGCCCCAGAGGAGGTAGGCACCGGCGGCGTACGCTGCGCCTGCGGCCCGCGTGCGCGGCGTGGATTCGATGCTCACTGCTCCACCCTAGGTGTCCCGGTGTGCGGGGCGGGCGCCTGCCCCGCAGCATCCGCTACACCTTGTGACAATCGCGGCATCGATCGATGGGGCGGATGCCACGGGATGCCGCGCGAGCGACCCTCAGCGCCAGACGAGGCCCGCGGGCGGACGGCCTCTGCGCGTCGGCAGACCGGCTGCGACGAGGATGTCGTACAGCACGCGCGGATCCTTCAGGGCCGGAGTGCGCCAGCGCGACAGCTTCGAGACGACCCGCGCGAGCCCGTCGGCGCG
>JBQDFB010000099.1:0-3591 GCA_052085045.1 Microbacteriaceae bacterium
ATCGTGATCGCGGAGCCGAGGATGCCGATGGTGGCCCCCGTGTTGGATGCTGCCGCTCCCGCGTCCGACAGGAACGGCAGCCGGTCCGTCCACAGCGGGGAATCGTCGATCGTGAATCCGAGCACGATGCCGGCGATCGTGCCGCCGATGCACAGCCACCTCCACAGCTCGTTCGGGCCGGTGGGCCACAGCTGCGCCGTCGAGAAGATCAGAGGAGCGATCCAGGTGATGAATGCCCAGGTGCCGACGCCGCAGAACACCACGATCAGACCCAGCAGAACGGTCAGTGCCTTCCACCCGCGCATGGTGACCTCCTCGTGTGAAAGAGGCTAGCGGCGCTGGCGCCGCTTCCGATCACAGGTCAGGCGAGGACATCGGCGAGGTCGTAGCCGGCGACGGTGTCGAGCTGGTCGTACGTGCAGGAGCGCGCCTCGCGGTCGGGGCGCCACCGTTCGAACTGCACCGTGTGGCGGAAGCGCGCCCCCTCGAGCTGGTCGTAGCGCACTTCGAGGACGCGTTCGGGGCGCAGTCGCACGAACGACACGTCCTTGGAGCCGGTGAAGCGGCTGCGCTCGCCTTCGGCTGTGACCGCCGCGCCGTCTTCATCGCGCACGACCAGGGGAGCGAGTTCGTCGACGAGCTCCTGGCGCCGCTTGTCGCTCCAGGCGGCCACGCCGCCGACCTGCCGCAGCACGCCATCAGTGTCGTACAGACCGACCAGCAGAGATCCGACACCCGACCCGGACTTGTGGAGGCGGTACCCGAGCGCCACGACATCGGCGGTGCGGGCGTGCTTGATCTTGATCAGGGTGCGCTTGCCCGGTGCGTACGGCTGATCGAGCGGCTTGGCGACGACGCCGTCGAGCCCCGCGCCCTCGAACTCTGCCAGCCACCCGGTCGCGACATCGTGGTCGGTCGTCGTGCGGGTGAGGTGGAGCGGATGCCGTGCTCCATCGAGCAGCGCTTCGAGGCGCGCACGGCGCTGGTGGAACGGTTCATCGAGCAGCATCTCCTCGCCGAGGGCGAGCAGATCGAACGCGACGAACATCGCCGGGGTCTGTTCCGACAGCAGGGCGACGCGGGATGCTGCGGGATGGATGCGCTGGCTCAGCGCCTCCCAGTCCAGTCGCTGAGAGCCCGGATCTCCGGTCGCGACGACGATCTCGCCGTCGAGCAGACACGGCTCGGGCAGGATCTTCGGCAACTCCTCGACGAGCTCGGGGAAGTACCGCGTGAGCGGCTTCGCCCCGCGCGAGCCGATCTCGATGGTGTCGCCATCCCACGCGATCAGCCCCCGGAAGCCATCCCACTTCGGCTCGAACAGCATCCCGCCCGGTGTCTTCGTCGGATCAGGAACGCGTGCGGCGGCCTTCGCGAGCATCGGTGCAGGGATCTCGTAGCGCATGCGACCATCATTGCGCTTGCGCGCGCCGTGCGACAGGTACAGATGTCGGTCCAGATCACAGGTGTCTGCAGAAATCGGGCGAAATCGACTGACAGGTGTGATTTCAGCTGACGAGTGTCGAGGGGCGGGGCCCAGGTCACCCGAACAGTTCGTCGAGCCCGGCCGGGTGCCGCGCATCCTTGAGCACCGTGCGGGCGGCGTGCCAGCCGGCCATGCCGTTCACACCCGGTCCTGGTGGGGTCGACGCCGATGCGAGATACACGCCGCGCATCGGCGTGCGCCACGGGTGCGTCGACAGCACCGGGCGCGCCAGCGCCTGCGGGATCGTGAACGCCCCGCCGAGGATGTCGCCGCCGATATTCGCCGGATTGATCGCCTCGCGAGCGGATGCCGGAACAGACGTGTGCGCGAGGATGCGGTCGCGGAAGCCGGGCGCGAAACGCTCCACCTGACGCGTGATGAGCTCGGTCGCATCGAGGTCCGAGTCCCGCGGCACGTGGATGTACGACCACAGCACCGCTTTGCCCTCCGGTGCTCTGGTGTCGTCTAGCACCGAGGGCTGCACGGCGAGCACGTACGGGCTGTCGCTGACGCGTCCCTTCGCCACGGCGTTCTCGCTCTCCCAGACCTCTGCCTGCGTGCCGCCGACGTGCACGGTGGGCGACTTCGCGACCTGCGGGTTCGTCCACGGCACCGGCCCGTCGAGGGCGAAGTCGACCTTCGCCGCCGCCGGTCCGTAGCGGTACGCGGAGATCGCCTTGGCGTAACCGGCGGGGATGCCGGGATGCGTGAGCGCCAGGCGCGGCGAAGAGTTCAGCAGCAACACGTCGCCGCGACCGGCATCGCCCCAGTCGAGCGCAGCCAGGTCGGTGATGCGTGTGCCGGTCTCGACCGTGCCGCCGTGCGCCTCGAGGTCGGCGACCAGGGCATCCGTGATCCGCTGCGCGCCGCCGCGCGGGTACATCCAGCCGCCGGCATGCGCCTGCGCTGCCAGCAGCAGTCCGGCCGCGGCACCGGCGAGAGACGGGTGGGGGGTGTTCGCGTGCGCGAGCACCCCCGACAGGAGGGCTGCGGCCTCGTCGGTGCGGAACGAGCGGCGGGCCAGGGGTGTGCCCTGTTCCAGCATCCGCAGCGCGTAGCGCACCGCAGTGATGGGCTCGCGGGGGATGCGCAGCATCTGGTTGCCGGTGAAGTCGACGACGCCGTCGATGTGCGCACTGAGCGGGCGCAGCAGCGACAGCCAGGCGCGCTCGTCGAACCCGAGGCCCGCCGCCGTGCGCTCGATGTCGTGCCAGGCGACACCTGCGCGGCCGTCGTCGAGTGGGTGGGCGTACGCGATCTCCGGGCGGATCCATTCGATGCGCTCGGCGAGCCCGAAAGCCTGGAAGAAGGGAGAGGCGAGGGATGCCGGATGCACAGACGACCCGACATCGAACCGGAAGCCCGACAGTGACGAATCGATGGTGCTCACGCCGCCGCCGATCGTGTCGGAGGCCTCGATGACGCGCACCTCATATCCGGCACGGGCGAGGGACACAGCCGCGGCGAGACCGTTCGGACCGCTGCCGATGATCGTCGCCCGTGTCATGCCGATCAGTCTTTCAGACGATCGGAGGACGTGCGATCCTGGAGGTGATGAACGAGACCCAGGGCCCCACGCCCACCGGCACCTCCCGCCCCTATCGGAATCTCACCGAGGCGCTTCGCGCGCACCGGATCGATCCCGCCAACCACACCTTCATCACGGCGATCGTGGATGCCGTCGGCATCACGACCCTGATCGATCGAGGCCGGTACATCGAGGCGATCCGCCGCGGTGATGGCGCCCCGCTGCACATCGGCAGGACGTACACCAACGGGTTCACCGCGGACGAGCAGATCATCGTCGGCTCCGCGCCGCTGCGGCTGCAGCCGAGCGAGGGGCGCGCGCCGTACTACTACGCAGTGCACCCCAGCGAGTTCCTGCCGATGACGCCCGCGAAGAAGAAAGCCTCCCGTGTCTCGCGCACCAGCCCCGTGGCGCCCGCGAAGCCCAAGGCCACACCCGTGTCCGAGCGGGACTACGGCGTGTGCGACGTCTGCTTCATGGTGCGCACGGCGTCGGGCGGCTGCGCCTGCGACTGAACCGGCCGTTTCGACTCGTCGCCTGCGGCTCCTCGCTCAACGCGTTTCGTCTTCGGCGGCTC
>JBQDFB010000099.1:3691-5211 GCA_052085045.1 Microbacteriaceae bacterium
CGGCGGCATCCGGCAGCACCCCGTACCGACGTCGCACGTCATCGAGCGCGAACTCCAGCACCGACGGCTTCACGCGCGTCGAGCCGCGCAGCAGCTGGCGCAGCACGTGGTTGTGCACGGCGGTGACCAGGGCGGCGAACCCGACAGCATCCAGGGGGTCGATACCGGGCAGCGCGCGGCGCAGGTAATCGTCGAAGAGGCGCTCGTATCGGAACACCGTCACGATCTCGCGCTCGCGCAGCGCTGGTACGCGGCGGACGATCTGGTAGCGGCGTCGCGCGAGTTGCGGGTCGTTCGCGAAGTGGTCGAACACATGCTGCGATGCGCGGCAGACCGCCTCCCACGGGTCGGGATGCCGGTCGGCGAGGAATGCACGCAGCTCTGCCAGCAGCACCTCGTGGTCGGCGAAGACGACGTCTTCCTTGCCGCCGAACTGACGGAAGAACGTCGACCGCGACATCCCCGCAGCCTTCGCGATCTGTTCGACCGAGGTCTGGTCGAATCCCTGCTCCTGGAACAGGGCGAGTGCCGCGGCAACGACGCCGCCCGGCATTTCTGCGGACTCATGCATAGCGAGAAGCCTAACGCCGCGGTGTCGCAGCCGCCGTCGGCTCAGCCGTTCAGTGGGGAGTAGTAAGCTTGAGGACTGGGCGATGTCTCGACATCGAGAGAATTTCCGGACCGAGACCCAGTGAAGGAAGCACAGTGGATCTGTACGAGTACCAGGCACGAGACGTTTTCGAGAAGTACGGAGTGCCGGTCCTCGCCGGTATCGTCGCGGACACCCCCGAGGAGGTGAAAGCGGCAGCAGAGAAGCTCGGCGGAGTGGTCGTCGTCAAGGCGCAGGTCAAGACCGGTGGTCGTGGCAAGGCCGGCGGCGTGAAGGTCGCCAAGAACCCCGACGAGGCGTATGAGGCCGCGAAGGCCATCCTCGGCCTCGACATCAAAGGCCACATCGTCAAGCGCGTCATGGTCGCCGCCGGTGCCCGCATCGCTGAGGAGTACTACTTCTCCGTGCTGCTCGACCGCGCCAACCGCTCGTACCTGTCGCTGTGCAGCGTCGAGGGCGGCGTGGAGATCGAACAGCTCGCGGTCGAGAAGCCCGAGGCGCTCGCACGCATCGAGGTCGACCCGCTGACCGGCATCGACAAGGCGAAGGCCGTCGAGATCGCTCGCGCGGCGAAGTTCCCCGAAGACCTCGTCGAGAAGGTCTCCGACGTCTTCGTGAAGCTGTACGACGTCTACAAGGGCGAGGATGCCACGCTCGTCGAGGTCAACCCGCTCGTGCGCACCGAAGAGGGCGACATCATCGCGCTCGACGGCAAGGTCACGCTCGACGAGAACGCCTCCGAGATCCGCCACCCCGAGCACGAGGCGCTCGAGGACAAGGGCGCCGCAGACCCGCTCGAGGCCAAGGCCAAGGAGTCGGGGCTGAACTACGTCAAGCTCGACGGTCAGGTCGGCATCATCGGCAACGGCGCAGGCCTTGTCATGTCGACCCTCGACGTCGTCGCCTACGC
>JBQDFB010000100.1:0-5179 GCA_052085045.1 Microbacteriaceae bacterium
TTTCCCGGCTGCATGGTCTGGCAGATGTTGCACATGCCGTTGCGGCTTCGCCCCGGATCGCTCGCGCGCACGACGACGCCGATCACCCCGTCGTCGGTCTGGACGAGCACGCACCCGCGCTTGCTGGATGCTGGATCCCGCCACGCCAGAAAATCGTGGAAGTCCCAGTCGACGAGCAGGAAGTCATGCGGCATCTCGATCATCCGCAGTTCGTCGTCGGTTGCGTTGATGAACGCCGCGCGGACGTCGGACTCGGTGAGCGCTCGCATCGCCCCAGTCTATGAAAGTCCGCTCGGGGCGGGCGCTTCCGGCTGCCTTCACCGCTCATTCACCTCAGACTGATATCGTGCTCTCGTGCATTTGTACTTCCTGTGATCTGAGCTGACCGTTCCGCGCCCCTTCGGCCGCGGGCGGACTTCTGCGACTCCGCACGCCGTTCTGCGCGTGCACCGCCCTCAGAACCATAGGAATCTCATGCCCATCACTCTTTCCGTGCCTGCCCGTATGCAGGGACTCGCCTCATGACTGCCGCGCGCCGCACGATGCGATGGCGGGCCCTGCGGCCGCTGCTGACGAAGGACTACCGCCTGCTCATCGGCAGCGTCGCCCTGTCGATCTTCGGCATGGGGATGTGGACGATCGTGCTGGTCTTCCAGGTGTTCGCGATCGATGACAGTCCGGTTGCACTGTCGTCCGTGGTCGCATGTCTGAGCATCGGGCTGTTCGTCTTCGCGCTCGTCGGCGGTGTCGCCGCCGACAGGTTCTCACGCCGGACGATCGTCATCGTCGTGCAGCTGACCAACACCGTCGCGGTGGGAGCGGCCACCGCCCTCGCCCTCACCGGTCACGTGCAGCTGTGGCACCTCGCCGTCACATCCGCCGTGCTCGGCGCGGGCAGCGCGTTCTTCTATCCCGCCTACAGCGGGTACCTGCCCCAGGTGCTGCCGCCCGAGGAACTCCTCGCGGCGAACGGCCTGGAGGGTGCGCTGCGCCCGACGCTGCAGCAGGCAGCCGGCCCCGCGCTCGGCGGCATCATCGTGGGGGCGTTCTTCCCCGCAGTCGGAGCAGTCGCCGTCACCGTGCTGTTCGCCGCCGCGTTCGTGCTGACACTGTTCCTCGCGCCACTGCCGAAACCGGCAGAAGCCGAGGACGAACCCGCTCCCCGGACCAGTATGTTCGCCGATCTGCGCGGCGGCGTACGTTTCGTCGTCCGCACGCGCTGGCTGCTCTGGACGCTCCTGTTCGCGTTCCTTCAGGCCCTGGTGGTGATGGGACCGATCGAGGTGCTGCTGCCGTTCATCGCACGCGACAACTTCGACAACGGTGAGCAGGTGTTCGGATTCCTGCTGACCGCCTGGGGAGCAGGCGGCGCGATCGGGTCGCTGGCGATGTCGTCCTGGCGACTCCCCCGCCGCTATCTCACCGTGATGGTGCTGTGCTGGGGCTTCGGCTCCGCACCGCTGCTGCTGGCCGGGCTCACGACATCGTTCTGGATCCTCGCCGCCGCCCTGTTCACGGTCGGTTTCACCACCGGCGCGGGACTGGTGATCTGGGGCACGCTCCTGCAGCGTCGGGTACCGATCGATATGATCGGACGGGTCGCGAGCCTGGACTTCTTCGTCTCGATCGCCCTCATGCCGTTGTCGATCGCGCTGGTCGGCCCCATCGCGACGGTCGTGCCGATCCCGGTGATCTTCCTCGCCGCCGGACTCATTCCCTGTGTGCTGGCCGCCGTGGCGGTCATCGCCGGTCGGATGCCGCAGGACGAACGGGCGCACCCACTGGATCAGTCCGAAGAGCAACCGAACTGATATGAATGAGAAGGACCCCCGCTCAGCGGAGGTCCTTCTCATTTTGGTGGCAAGTGAGGGATTCGAACCCCCGAATGCAATGCAGGCTGATTTACAGTCAGCTCCCTTTGGCCGCTTGGGTAACTTGCCAAGTGCACACCCGTCCAGCTTGTACAGCCAACCGGGGGCGCGACTATCAATCATACCTGCCAGAAGCAGGCGTAAGAAATCGAAACGTCAGCTGCCGTGCACGCCGCGTGCGGCGTCTTCCAGCGACTCCGGAGTGCGCAGCAGACCACCCTCCGAGCGACAGGTCGCGGCCGCGACCTCCATGGCGCGCTCGAGCAGCTGCCGCCACTCCCCCTTCGTCTCCGGACGCGCGCCGACCAGCCCCGCGGCCACTGCCGCGAGCGTGGCATCCCCAGCGCCCACGGTGTCGACGATCCGCCCCGGAAACTCCGAGATCGGCGCCGTGAGAACACCGGCATCCGCTTCGAGGATCGCACCGTCGCCGCCCGCCGTCGCCAGCACGGCCTCAGCACCGAGCGCGCGCAATCGCGCACGCAGCGCCTCGAGGTCTCCGTCGTACAACAGCGCGGCGTCGTCCGCGCCGACCTTCACGATCGCAGCACCCTGCGCCATGCGCTCGAATCCCCTTACGAACTCGGCACGGTCACTGAGCATGCCCATGCGCGGGTTCGGGTCGAGCGCGACACGGGTGCCGACCAGCGCATCGGCCACGGCATCCACCTCGCCCTGCCGGTCGAACGGGAAGCAGCTGATCACGGCGAGATCGGCGCCGGCGATCACCCGCCGCGCCTCATCACCATAGTGGATGCTGCGCTGCTGCGCCGCCTGGTTGAACACGTAGCTCGGTTCGCCGTTCGCGTCGCGCCGCACGATCGCGCGGGACGATCCGAGCGGAGCATGACTTGCGACGAGCGTCACACCGTGATCGACGAGGTACTCGCGGATATGCGCGCCGGCCTCATCATCACCCACCATCGCGATGAGCGTGCACGGGATGCCGAGGCGCCGCAGCCCGACCGCGACATTGAGCGCGGCCCCGCCGACCAGTTCGCGGACTCCTCCGGAGTCGTGGATCTCGTCGATGAGGGCGTCGCCGATGACGACGGCGTAAGGTGTGCGCGGCATCCATTCATTCTCGCGCACATGGGGGCGTTCAGGTCGCAACTATTGCCGCATCGCGTGGCTGAGAGCGGCAGAATTTGCGACCTGAACGAGCACTGTTCGACCGGCGGGCGCGCAGCACGAAGGCCCCGCCCCTCCGAAGAGGTGCGGGGCCTTCGTGACGAGCTCGATCAGTTATACGTGCCCGGGGTCACGTCATCCGTCGAGAACGCGTCGAAGTCGACATAACCGAAGTCGCCCTCGGCGTACGCGCCGTCGGATGCGAAGATCCGGTTCGGGTAGCGCTCGCTCTTGGCTTCTTCCGTAGCCTCGACCGTGACGTTGCGGTACTTCGACAGACCGGTTCCGGCGGGGATGAGCTTACCGATGATGACGTTCTCCTTGAGACCGACCAGCGGGTCGCGCTTGCCCTGCATCGCAGCCTCGGTGAGCACGCGGGTCGTCTCCTGGAACGACGCGGCCGACAGCCACGACTCGGTCGCCAGCGACGCCTTGGTGATACCCATCAGCTCCGAGCGACCGGACGCGGGACGCTTGCCCTCGCCCACGGCCTCGCGGTTGATCAGCTGGTAGCGCTTGAGGTCGACCATCTCACCCGGCAGCAGGATCGTGTCGGCGTGATCGACGACGGTGACCTTGCGGAGCATCTGGCGGACGATGACCTCGATGTGCTTGTCGTGGATCGGCACACCCTGCGAGCGGTAGACGCCCTGAACGCCGCCGACGAGGTACTTCTGCACCTCGCGGGCACCCATGATGCGCATGACCTCCTTGGGGTCGAGCGTGCCGACCTGCAGGGGCTGACCGACCGTGACGTGCTGACCGTCCTCGACGAGAAGCGTCGCACGCTTCAGCACCGGGTAGACGACCTCATCATCACCGTTGTCGGGCGTGAGGATGACCTTCTTGGCCTTCTCGGTCTCGTCGATCGTGATGCGGCCATCGGCCTCGGCGATCGGCGACGCGCCCTTGGGGGTACGAGCCTCGAAGAGCTCCTGCACACGGGGCAGACCCTGGGTGATGTCTTCCGCCGATGCCGAACCACCGGTGTGGAACGTGCGCATCGTCAGCTGCGTGCCGGGCTCACCGATCGACTGTGCGGCGATGATGCCGACGGCCTCTCCGATGTCGACCGTCTTGCCGGTCGCGAGCGAGCGGCCGTAGCACTGCGCGCAGACGCCGACAGCCGAGTCGCAGGTCAGCACCGAGCGCACCTTGATGCTCTCGACACCGAGCTCGACGAGCTTGTCGATCAGCACGTCGCCCACATCGTCACCGGCCGCGGCGAGCACATCGCCCGACTCGCTGACGACGTCCGAGGCCAGTGTGCGCGCGAACACCGAGTTCTCGACGTTCGCATCGCGCACGAGCTCACCCTGCGAGTTCGGAGCAGCGATCGGGAGCTCGAGGCCCTTCGACGTGCCGCAGTCCTCTTCGCGGATGATGACGTCCTGCGAGACATCCACCAGACGACGAGTCAGATAACCCGAGTCGGCGGTGCGCAGAGCGGTGTCGGCCAGACCCTTACGGGTACCGTGCGTCGCGATGAAGTACTCCGCCACCGACAGACCCTCGCGGTACGAGGAGATGATCGGACGCGGGATGATCTCGCCCTTGGGGTTGTTCACCAGACCGCGCATACCCGCGATGTTGCGGATCTGCAACCAGTTACCACGAGCACCGGAGGACACCATGCGGTTGATGGTGTTCTCCTCGGGGAAGTTCTCGCGCATCGCGGCCTGAACCTCGTCGGTCGCCTCGGTCCAGATCTTGATGAGCTCCTGACGACGCTCGGCGTCGGTGGTGAGACCCTTCTCGTACTGCGACTGGACCTTGCCGGCCAGCTGCTCGTGCTTGGCGACGATCTCCTTCTTGTTCGGAGGCGTCAGCACGTCGCTGAGCGCAACGGTCACACCGGAGCGCGTGGCCCAGTAGAAACCGGCATCCTTGATGCGGTCCAGCGTGGCAGCCGTCTCGACCTTGGGGTACTCCTCGGCCAGCTTGTTGACGATCTGCGACAGCTTGCCCTTGTCGGCAGGCTCGCGGACGAAGGGGTAGCCCTTCGGCAGGGTCGCGTTGAAGATCGCCTGTCCGAGCGACGCGTCGACGAGACCGTGCTTCTCGTAGCCCTCCGGTCCCTGACCCTCGAGGAAGGTCAGACCGGGGATGCGGATGCGGACCTTCGCCTGCAGGTCGAGGGTGCCCTCGTCCTTCGCCAGGATCGCCTCGGAGACGGA
>JBQDFB010000101.1:0-5155 GCA_052085045.1 Microbacteriaceae bacterium
CGTTCGGCATCGACGGACGAGGCGGCACGGTCACCGCCTGCGTCAGCGGGGCCGTGATCGCGCCGCCGCCGGCACGCGCGTCGAGCATCAGAGACCCGACGACCTTGTCGTGCCAGCCCTGAAAGCGCCCGGAACCGTCGAACAGCGGGGTGAAGTAGCCGACGACGATGGCTGCCGAGAGACCGAAGATGATGTTGCGCAGCAGCGCCTTGCCGAAACCGAGAGGCGTGCCATCGGCCTCGCGCACCAGCCGCAGCCCCTGCGCGCGCATGCCGATCGAGCCGTTCCCGGCCTGCATGAAGGTGTAGAACACGAACCAGCCCACCAGCAGCAGCCAGATGATCGGGCCGCCGACGGCGAGGACGCCGAGCATCCCCTCTGGCCCCGCGATCACGGAGAAGATGGTCAGCAAGATCGACAGGATGATCCCGATCCCGGCCGCGATCAGGGCATCGATGATGTATGCCACTGCACGGCGTGACGTCGGGGCGACGGTGCCGAACGACGGTTGCGTCATGGTGTCTCGCTCTCGGGTGCTTCGGGAGTGCTGTTCTTGATGGTGCCAGGTTCTCGCCGGATGCGCGCAGTCGCGGCATCCTTCAGGCTCTGGAATCCAGATGACAGGGCCGATCCGCCCAGCAGTGATCGCAGACTGAGTCGCGCCTTCATGCGCTTCCAGAACCCCGCCTCGCTGCCCAGGCCCACGACGATGCCGTCGACTTCCTGCCAGAATGCGTCGACGTCTTCGACGCTCGGGTCGCGCGGGCCGAAGACCTCGGCATCCGCGCGATCGGCGAGCATCGTGACGGTCGGCACGGCGAGGGAACCGGCCAGCAGCGAGGCCTCCTCGCCGCGGGTCGCGCCCGCGGTCAGGCGGGCACCGTAGTCGACGGCGCGGTCGGTGAGTTCGTCCCACCCGCCGGCGATCCGGTCGGCGGTGCGCTCAGCGCTGCGACGGGCACGACGACGCGAGGCCTTCCAAGCACCGATGATGATGAACGGCGCGGCGAGCAGCGCGAGGATGCCGAGCGAGATGCCGCCGATCAGGAGGATCGCGCCGATGATGCCGAGGATGTTCAGCGATTCGTCTTCGGACTCGCGGTCGTCGGGCAGCGTCGGCGGAAGATCGACCGGCTCCTGCGGCGGAGGCGGCGGCTGCAGCACCTGCGGCTTCGGGTCGGCGCGCGGCTTCGTGTTCTGGTCGTTCGGCACCTGATCCTCGGGCGGTGTCGGGTCGAACGGCACCCAGCCGAACCCGTCGAAGTTCACCTCGACCCAGGCGTGGATGTTCTCTCCGTTCGCGGCGAAGCTCGCAGCGCCGGCATCCTTCTCGTCGGGGTAGAAGCCCATCACGACGCGCGCGGGGATCCCGAGCTCGCCGGAGAGCAGCGCCATGGCGACGGCGTACTGCTCGTCGTCGCCGATCATCTGGTCTCCGCCGATGAGCGCAGAGATGCGCTCCGAGGTGTGTCCGGAGCGGGAGAGGACCTCGCCCTCCAGCCCGTGGCTGAAGAAGCCGTCCTCCGAGAGGAAGCTCGACAGCGCCTGCACCTGCTCGACGGGCGTCGTCGCCTCCGAGACGACCTCGGCGGCCAGCGAGGTGAGCTCTTCGGGCACGTTGTCGTTCTTCGGCAGACGCACGGATCCGAACTCCGCCTCGGCGAGCTGCTCGTCTGTGACGGTCGCCGGCACCGTCGTCTGCACGGTGTAGCTGTCCCCCGTGCTCAGACCGGGCGTGGCCACCGCGGTCGCCGATCCGCTGCTGTAGTACGTCGACCGGCGCAGGGCATCGGCGTCATCGCCTTCGAAGCGGATCTCGGAGACGAGACCGGCCTGCGGCACCCAGACGTCGTTGTACCCGTCGATCTCGACCTGCAACGTGACCGGGAGCCCCTCGGCATCGGGCGACATATTCGAGCGGATCGGCGCGAAAGCGCTCGAGGTGCCCGGGCCGCCGTCGACGACGTTGATCACCTGTCCGTCGAACTCGTCCATGGCCGCGAGCCGGATGCGTGCGTCTTCCGGCAGACCCTGAACGGTGAACAGCGTGCTGTCCGCGTCGTCGCGGACGTGTCCGCGGAATGATTGCAGCGCGCTCGGGAAATCGCGCACGTCGAAGGGCGGGATGATCGTGTCGCGCAGGACGTGGCGGACCTCGGCGGGGGCGGTCAAAGCGCTGGTGGCGACGCCCGCTCCGGCGGCGACGACGAGCACGGCCGCGCCGGAGATGAGGCGGCGCATGCGCATCTGGTTCGCCCGAGCGGCGTCGACCTCGCCGACGGACACCGCGGCGTTCTGCGGCGCCCAGATCTGTCGCACCGCGAGCCAGGCGATGCTCGCGATGGCGAACACGGCGCCCTGGATGACGGGAACGGCGGGCTCGGGCGTGCCGAGGGCAATGACGGCGGCGAGGAGCGCGCCCGCCGGGATCAGGGCCCAGGCCGGCTGCCGCAGCCGCAGCGCGAGGGATGCCGTGAGCACCGCCGTCACGAGCAGGAGCAGGAACGGGACGATGAAGTGCCCGTCGGCGCCCGCAACGGGAGCGACCGTGGTGAGCATCTGCTTCCACGACGTGATGACGCCGACCGCGAGTTGCTGGAGCGTGTCGATGGACGGGATGATCCCGAGGATCGTCGTGTGCGGCAGCGCAAGTGCACCGCCGAACACGAAGTAGGCCAGCATGGTCAGCCCGGTGACGATGAGCACACCCCAGTGGCGCCAGGCCGACACGACCGCGATGGCGATGCCGATCAGCACTCCGCCGAGCGCCGCCCCCAGGAAGCTGGGGCCGGCGAAGCTCGGCCAGAAGCCGACCACCGAGGTGCCGAGGAGCACGATGACGGCACCGATGTCGAGCATCCAGCGGCGCAGCGGAATCCCCCCGATGGATGCCGGCGAGGCGGATGCCGGGGACGTCTGCGCGCTCATGCGAGCACCTTCTGCAGTGCGAGCGGGATCTGCTGCAGGGTTCCGACACTGACGACGTCTGCTTCGCCGATGCGGCGCAGCGCCGGCATCTCGACGTTGGTGTCGGCGACGATCGCGATGACCTTGGCGCCGAAGGGCAGGCGCGCGCAGGCGACTCGGAGGTCTTCGTTCGAGACTCTGTTTCCGCACACCAGCACGACGACGCTGGCCAGTGGCAGCGTGGCCGCGATGACACCGCTGAGCTCGGCGATGCCGCCCTCACGTGACTTCGAGGACTCGACGCCGGCGAGCGAGTCGAGCAACTGCTTGCCGGTGCCGGCGCGCAGTTCACCGCCCTGCACCCGCACGTCCACCCGCTGCGAGTCGCGGATCGCACGCAGGCCGATGGAGCCGGCCACCGAGATGCCGAGCTCGAGGTCGGCATCGACGGCGTAGTCGCCACTCGAGCGAGACAGGCCGATCACGAAGTGCGAGCGACGGGTCTCTTCGTACTGCCGCACCATCATCACGCCGGTGCGCGCGGTGGAGCGCCAGTGCACGTGCCGCAGGTCGTCGCCGGGCTGGTACTCGTTGAGCGCGTGGAACGAGACGTCGTCGCGGGAGAGATCGGCGGCGGGAAGACCTTCGAGGTCGCGCAGGAAGCCCAGCGACTGCCCGTCGAACAGCACGGTCTGCGGGTGCACGTACAGGTCGACGGGGTCATCACGCCGATGCGCCCGCTCGAAAAGGCCGAGCGGATCGCCGCGGACGACGCTGACCGGTCCGACTTCGACGACGCCCCGTCGCTGGGTGGGGATAGCGAACAGTTCTTCGGCCTTCTCCCCCGGCGCGAGGCGCTGGATGCCGAACTCGCCGCGGCCGCTGCCGACGGGCAGCACGACGCGCGAGGGCAGGATGGCACGGCTGCCGGGGTTCGCCAGGGTCAATGCACCCACAGCGCGCTCGCCGACGACGACCCGGGTGCGGGCGAGGTCGAGCGCCACGTCGTACTCCGTACGGCCGATGAGGAACAGCGCACACAGCAGCAGCGTGATCGTGATGATCACCGCGGCGATGATCAGCTCCATCCACCCCAGAGCGCTGCCCATGATCCAGAACACGATCGCCAGCGCGATGAGCACCCACGCCAGCGGCCGGATCACCGCGGCGATCTTCTGCAGACGCCCCCCGACGCGCGCGCCGATGAGCGCCGCGATGTCACGCCAGCCGGCGTCTCGGGCGCTCTCGGGTGCGGCGGGCAGTGTCTGTGCCGTCATCAAGCCGCCGTTCGCGCCTGGGGTGCCGCGACGCGCTCGATCACGCGGGCTACGACGACATCGGCCGTTGTACCGGCGAACTCCGCCTCGGCGTCGAGCAGCAGGCGGTGCTGCCAGGCGGGTGCCACCAGCGCCTTGATGTCGTCGGGCAGCACGTAGTGCCGGCCGCGGGACGCTGCCCACACCTTGGCCAGTCGCACCATGGCGATCGCGCCGCGCACGGAGACGCCGAGACGCACGCCCGCATCTTCACGAGTCGCCTCGGCGAGCTCGGCGACATACTGCAGCACGGCCGGTTCGACGTGCACGCTGGCGGCCAGATCGGCCATGTCGGCGACAGCACTGGTGGTGATGATCGCGCTCAGGTGCGCCGACGGGTTGCGGTCGGATGCTCCGGCGAGGATGCTCGCAGTCGTCGCGAGGTCGGGGTAGCCGATCGAGGTCTTGATGAGGAACCGGTCAAGCTGCGCCTCGGGGAGCTTGTAGGTTCCGGCCTGCTCGACCGGGTTCTGCGTCGCGATCACGAGGAACGGCCGGCCCGCCTCGTGGGTCACGCCGTCGACCGTCACCTTGGACTCCTCCATGACCTCGAGCAGCGCCGACTGGGTCTTGGGGGAGGCACGGTTGATCTCGTCAGCCAGGACGATGGATGCGAAGATCGGGCCCTTGTGGAACTCGAACTTGTGCGCCTGCTGGTCGTAGATCGTGACGCCGGTGACGTCGGAGGGCAGCAGGTCGGGTGTGAACTGGATGCGCGAACTCGTGCCCTGCACGGTCGCCGCCAGCGCCTTCGCGAGGCTCGTCTTGCCAGTTCCTGGCGCGTCCTCGAGGAGGACGTGGCCCTCGGCGAGCATGGCTGCCAGCACCAGGCCGACGACCTCGTGCTTGCCCTGCACGGCCTTGTCGATGTTCTCGACGAGACGGGTGAAGGTGCCCTGGAACCAGGCCGCCTGTTCGGTGGTCATTGTCAT
>JBQDFB010000102.1:0-4951 GCA_052085045.1 Microbacteriaceae bacterium
CGGGGCTGCTGCGCCGGCGCTGAGCGGGAAAGATGTGACGCTCCGTCTCGCGGCGTCTCGGTGCCTGCGAGGATGACCACATGAAGATCGCAGAGGCACTGACCGCACGAGCCGACCTGCAGCGCCGCATCGAGCAGCTGCGTGCGCGCGTCGTTGCGAACGCCCGCTACCAGGAGGGCGAGGAGCCCGCTGAGGATGCTGCGTCCCTCCTGAGCGAAGCCGAGCGCGACCTCGCGGCGCTGCGTGACCTCATCCGCTGGATCAATGCGACGAATGCACGGATCGACCTCGGCGCAGATGGCACGATGACCGACGCGCTGGCCTCCAGAGATGTCCTCCGTCTGCAGCATTCGCTGCTGGTGGATGCCGCGGCCGCAGCATCCGGATCCAACCAGCCCGGATTCCGGCAGATGCGGTCGGAGTTGCGGCAGATCGCAGCGCTGCCGGTCGCGGAGCTGCGCGCGGCAGCCGACGGCGTCGCGCAGCAGCTGCGTGAGCTGGACAACAAGATCCAGCAGGCGAACTGGACGCACGACCTGGAGGAGTAGAGCCGGAAGTCGGTAGTCATGACGAAGCGGGCACAAGCCCTGCCGGAGGGTCAATTCCGGCCCATGTAGGGCGGAGGGCAGCCCACGATCTCGCATCGCGCAGCCCCGCACGTCGTACATGTGAAGGTGCACGTCGCACTACGTATCACCGCGTGCCGATCGTCATGGTGAGGGTGGGTCAGGGGACCTTCCGGTTCTTATCCGCCGGTCGAGGGCGGGATGCCGCGGCACGCCTCTGAGGGAATGTCCGAGGCTCTCCGTACGGTGTGAATATGCGAATCCTGCACACCTCCGACTGGCATATCGGCCGCACCTTCCATGGCAACTCGACCATGGATGCTCTGGCCGAGGTCTTCGGTGCGCTCGTCGCCCAGGTGCGGGAGTATGGGGTCGACGTGGTGGTCGTCGCGGGCGACGTGTTCGATTCGGCGACACCGGCCGGACCCGCCTACACACTGCTCGGCGACACTCTTGCCGCCCTGCACGACACGGGTGCCCGTGTGATCGTCACGAGCGGCAACCATGACTCTGCCGCTCGGCTCGGCTTCCAGGCGCGGCTGCTTCGTGACGGCATTCACATGATCACCGATCCGCTTTCTATCGGCGAACCCGTCACGATCGATGACGCGGATGGCCCCGTGCACTTCTACGGCATCCCGTATCTCGAACCGGCGATCGTCCGGCAGCACTGGAGCGACGTCGCGCTGCGCACGCAGGCGCAGACCATGGCCCACGCGATGAGGCTGGTGCGTGCCGGAATGGCCGGGCACGAGGGCCGTTCGGTCGCCATCGCGCACTGCTTCGCCGCAGGGGTGGATGCCACGGTCGGGCTCGAGCGCGAGGTCCGCCAGGGCGGGCTCGACGTCGTGCCGCTCGAGGTGTTCGACGGGCCCGACTACGTCGCACTCGGCCACATCCACGGGCGGCAGAAAATCAGCGATCGGGTGCGGTACGCGGGGGCTCCACTGCACTACAGCTTCGGCGAGCAGCACAAGGAGCGCGGCTCCTGGCTCGTCGACCTCGACGCTTCCGGGCTCGCGGCCGTGGAGTGGCTCGCCCTGCCGGTGCCGCGCCGCTTGGTGACGCTGACGGGAACCCTCGATGAGATCCTCGCCGCGTCGAATGTCGCAGAGCACGCCGATGACTGGGTGTGCGCCGTCTACACCGACGCGCTGCCTCAGGCCGAGCCGATGCGCCGGCTGAAGGAGCGCTTCCCGTACTGCGCGATGGTGCAGCATGCTCCGATTGATGACGGCGCGCAGGAGGAGCGCTCCTATGCGGCGCGACTGAAGACCGCGGTGACCGACACCGAGCGCATCGGGGCCTTCCTTGAGCACGTACGTGCCGGGCAGGGGCCGAACGAGCGCGAGAGCGAGCTCATCCGCGAGGTGCTCGACGAGCGCGTCGTCGCCGAGGCCCTCGTCTAGTGCGCCTTCACCGTCTCGAGATCGAGGGGTTCGGCCCGTTTCTCGACAGGCAGACCGTCGACTTCGACGGGTTCGCCGATGACGGCATCTTCCTGATTGCCGGGCGCACCGGCGCCGGCAAGTCCAGCATTCTGGATGCCGTCTGCTTCGGCCTGTACGGTTCCGTGCCGAGATACGAGGGCGGCGACAGGCGATTACGCAGCGACCACTGCGCACCCGACGACCCGAGCGAGGTCGTCGTCGAGTTCAGCACGACGGCAGGGCGATTCCGGGTCACGCGCTCGCCGGAGTATCTGCGACCGGCCAAACGCGGCGGCGGGCTGACGAAACAGGCGTCGGGAGTGCAGCTCGACTCGTTGGGCGATGACGGCTGGGTCACAGTTGCTGCGAAGGAGCGCGAGGTCGCGCACGAGCTCGACGAGATCCTGCAGTTGAGCCGCGAGCAGTTCCTGCAGGTGATCCTGCTCGCGCAGAATCGGTTCGCGCGGTTCCTGCTCGCAGACAGCAAAGAGCGGCAGGGGCTGCTGCGCCGACTGTTCGGCACCGAACGCTTCGAAGACGTGCAGAGCCGTTTCGAGGAGCGCCGTCGTGCCTCCGAGAACGCCCTCACCGGGGCCCACGCCACCGTTGACGCGCGGCTCGGCGAGGCCGAGCGGGTCGTGACCGCGGCAGAGTTGTGGGGCGAGCGCGCTGCTGACTCCGATGTCGCCTCGACGCAAGAGCGCATCGACGCGCTGCGGGCGGCTCTGACGCGCGCCGAGTACCGGGTCGAACGCCGCGGCGCCGAGCGTGACGATGCCGAGGAGCGTCTGACCGCGGCCGACGCCGCGCTGACGGCGGCCAGAGAAGAGCAGAAGGCCCAGCAGGAGCGCTACCGTGCGCGTGCGGCCATGACGAAACTGGATGCCGAGCAGCCTGAGATCGACGCCACCCAGATGGCCCTGCAGCGGGCACGTGCGGCCGAGGGGCTGCGTGCGACCCTCGCGGCGACCGCGCGGGCCGAGGAGGTGCGCGATGCGTCCGCGGCTGCCGAGGTCGTCGCGCGCCACGACTGGGATGCGACGGGTGTCGAACTCGACGAGGTCGAAGCGGCCGAGCTCTCCGCGGTCGATCTCCCTGCCAAACTCGAGGCGTGGGCCGCTGCGCGTACCCGTGAGAGCGGCGCCTGGGAGCACGCGGCCGAACTGGAGGCGGGGGCGGAGGCGCTGCGCGCCGAGGTCGAGGGGGCGCGCGAGAGTGTGGAGGCAGCATCCGCTCTGATCGACGCGGGAGAGGCCGAGCGTGCCGCCTTGCCGGCGCGACAGGCCGAACTCACGGCGAAGCGCGATGTCGCGAGGCGGAATGCCGACCGTGTCGATGACCTGACGCGCGCCCTCGCAGCCGCGACGTCGCGCCGCGATGCGGCTGTTTCCGTCGTGAAGGTCGATGACGAACTCGTCATTGCCGACCGCGCGCTCGTCGACGCGAGTGCGACGCTGGCCGAAGCGCAGACCACGCTCGCACAGCTGCGGAAGCGCCGCCTGGACGGCTTCGCCGGCGAGCTCGCGACCGCGTTGGTCCCCGGGCGGCCGTGCGCGGTGTGCGGATCGACCGAGCACCCGGCACCCGCCGAACACAGCGACCCGGTGTCTGCTGAAGACATCGAGACGGCTGAAACGGTGCGCGACAGCGCACAGTCGGTCGAGCGTGCGGCACAGGAAGAAGCGGCGAAGCTGCGGGCCGAGCGCGCCGCGGCCGCCGCCGTGGCCGATGGCCGCACGGTCGAGATCGCCGAAGGAGAACTCGCCGTCGCCGTGCAGGCGCACGCTGATGCAGATCGGGCATCCGGCGAACTCGCCGACCTCGAAACACAGGTAGCACAGGTCGCCGAAGCGATCGCAGCGCTCGACGAGAAGCGTGCAGAATCCGCCACGGCGCTGTCTGCCGCGCGCGAGGCCCTAGCGCTCGCCACCCAGCGGGAGCAACAGGCGGCGGCGCAGATCAGCGCCGCCAGAGGAACGTTCCAGACGGTCGCGCAGCGGATCGCCGAGGTTGTCGCGCACGCTGACATCGCTCGCCGTCTGGCGGCTGCCCTCACCGAACGATCGCGCAGCGAGCAGTCATACGCGGCGGCTAAAGAAGAGCAGAATGCCGCGCTCGCGGCATCCGACTTCGATGGTGTCGCGGCGGCACGGGAGGCGATGCGCTCGCCAGACGAGCAGGAGGCGCTCGATGCGCGTGTCTCCGCGCACACCGTGCAGCGCGAGAAGGAGAAGTCGACGCTGCTCGATCTCGAGCTGCGCACCCTGCCCGAGGAGCCGATCGACCTGGCGCCCGCCGAAACCGCGGCCACCGACGCCAGAGCGGTGTGGAAGACCGCGATGGATGCCGCCGGGCGCGCGGAGTCGACGGCCGAGCAGCTCGCGAGCCTGATCGAATCGGCGGCATCAGAGCATGCGCGCAGCGCGGAGCAGCAGGAGGAGCACGAGGTGCTCCGCGGACTCGCCGACACCATCGCCGGGCGTGCCGGTAACACCCACAAGATGACGCTCGAGACCTTTGTGCTGGCTGCCGAGCTCGAAGAGATCGTCGACGCGGCGAACCGGCGACTCAGCGACATGTCGACCGGTCGCTACCAGCTGCGGCACTCCGACGCGCTGGCGTCGCGGGGCGCGGCATCCGGTCTTGGCATCGTCGTGTTCGACGCATTCACGGGACAGACCCGTCCCGCGCAGTCGCTGTCCGGCGGGGAGACATTCCTCGGCTCGCTGGCGCTCGCGCTCGGGCTCGCCGAGGTCGTCACAGCCCGTGCGGGCGGTATCCAGCTCGACACGCTGTTCATCGACGAGGGCTTCGGATCGCTCGATGCCGACACGCTCGAGGTTGCGATGCGCACGCTCGACGAGCTGCGCTCCGGCGGTCGCACGGTCGGCGTGATCAGTCACGTCGAGTCGATGCAGGAGCAGATCCCCGCACAGCTCGTGGTCGAGCAGACGT
>JBQDFB010000103.1:0-3055 GCA_052085045.1 Microbacteriaceae bacterium
TCGTTGAGCGAGCGCAGCGAGACGAAACGGCTTGAGCGAGCGCAGCGAGACGAAAGCGTCGAAACCCCCGAAACCGCCGACATCACCGAGGCGAACCGTCGCCGCGGCATCCGTCGTTTCCTGCTCACCGCGACGGCACTCGGATCGCTGTTCAAAGCCAACGCGTCGATCTCGGGCGCCGAGGGCGGCTGCCAGGCCGAGGTCGGCTCTGCGTGCGCGATGGCGGCGGGCGGGCTCACCGCAGTGATGGGCGGCACGACGCGGCAGGTCGAGAACGCCGCCGAGATCGCGATGGAGCATCACCTCGGCCTCACCTGCGACCCGATCGGCGGGCTCGTGCAGATCCCGTGCATCGAGCGCAATGCGATCGCAGCATCCACGGCGGTGACCGCCGCCCGTCTCGCCCTGCGCGGCGATGGCGAGCACTATGTCTCGCTGGATGCCGTCGTCGAGACGATGCGGCAGACCGGCGCCGACATGTCGACGAAATACAAGGAGACCAGCGAGGGCGGCCTCGCGGTCAACGTCATCGAGTGCTGAGGCCGCGCGGCGGATCCGGCGTCGTAGGCTGACACCATGTCGAGCACCCGAGGACGCGGCCGCCCCCGCGGGGCCTCCGACGCCCGTTCGCGAATCGCTGCGGCGGCCGTGCACGAGTTCGGTGAGCACGGCTACGACAGCGCGACCATCCGTGCCATCGCTGCGCGCGCCGAGGTCGACTCCGCGCTCGTGCACCACTATTTCGGCACGAAGGCCGATCTGTTCGCCGATGCCGCTGGGTTCCCTGTCCGGCCCGACATCGAGGTCCCCATCATCCTCCGCGAGGGGCGCGATGACGCGGGGGAGCGCATCATCCGGTTCGTGCTCGAGGCGTTCGAGCGCCCCGAGGTGCGCAAGCGCGGCGTCATGGTGCTGCGTACCGCGGTGAGCGGAAAGCTCACCGCTCCGCTGGTGACCGGATTCATGACGCGCGAACTGCTGCCCCGTGTCGCGGCCGAGCTGGATGCTCCGGATGCCGAGCTGCGCGCCGGCCTCGTCGCATCGCAGATCGCGGGGCTGCTGATCGCCCGGTACGTGGTGAAGGTTCCCGCACTCGCCGATGCTCCGGTGGACGAGCTCGTCGTGCGGATCGGCCCCACGATCCAGCGGTATCTGTTCGGCTGACTCCTGCCCTTGACCCGGTGGTCGCGGCGGGCGGATAATTCATCACATGATGAATAACTCGGTGGTCGAGATCTCGCAGTTGCGCGTACGCCGCGGCCGCGTGCAGGTCTTCGACGGGGTCGATCTCACGATCCCGCGGGGCGAGATCACCGGGCTGCTCGGGCCTTCCGGATGCGGCAAGACCACGCTCATGCGCTCGATCGTCGGCGTGCAGAAGATCGCCTTCGGTGAGGTCACGGTGCTCGGCGAGCCGGGCGGATCGCGGCAGCTGCGGCACCGGGTCGCATACGGCACGCAGGGCGCCGCAGTGTACGGCGACCTCAGCGTTCGTCAGAATCTCGCCTATGTCGCAGCGCTGCTGAAGGCACCTCGCGGTGACGTCGACCGTGTCATCGATCAGGTCGGCTTGCAGGGGCAGGCCGGGCAACTCGTCGACGCGCTCAGCGGTGGCCAGAGCACACGCGTGTCGCTCGCGATGGCGCTGATCGGCGCGCCGGAGCTGATCGTGCTCGATGAGCCGACCGTCGGACTCGACCCGGTGCTGCGATCCGAGCTCTGGGAGCTGTTCCGCGGGCTCGCCGATCGCGGGGTGACGCTGATCGTCTCCAGCCATGTGATGGACGAAGCGCAGCGCTGCGACCGTCTGCTGCTGATGCGCGAGGGCCGGATCATCGCCGACACGACGCCGTCGTCACTGCTGGCCGATACCGGGACGACGGATGCCGAGGCCGCCTTCCTCGCCCTCATCGAACGCGACCGCTCAGCATCCGCCGACACCCGCCGCTCACGTCGAGAAGTGCGCGAGCACGACGAAGGAGCCGGAGCATGAGCGTCCGCCGGATTTTCGCCACGGCCGGGCGCGTGCTCGCCCAGTTGCGCCACGATCCACGCTCGATCGCGCTCATGCTGGTCGCTCCGAGCCTGCTCGTCGGGTTGTTCGCCTGGCTGTTCAGCGACCAGGAGGGGGTATTCGATCGGTTCGGCGGAGCGATTCTCGCGCTGTTCCCGTTCATCGTGATGTTCCTGGTCACGTCGATCACGACGCTGCGCGAGCGGCGCTCGGGGACGCTGGAGCGCCTCATGACGACACCGCTGGAGAAGCCCGACTTCATCCTCGGTTACGCGCTGGCGTTCGGTCTGGTGGCACTGCTTCAGGCGATCATCACGGTGACCTTCGCGGTGTGGGTCTGCGGGCTGACGGTCGACGGTCCGCTGTGGCAGCTGGGCCTGGTCGCGGTGGTCGATGCGCTGCTCGGCACCGCACTCGGGCTGCTGGCCAGCGCGTTCGCGCAGACGGAGTTCCAGGCGGTGCAGTTCATGCCGCTGCTGGTGTTCCCGCAGATCATCCTCGGCGGCCTGTTCATGCCGCGCGATCAGATGCCCGACGTACTGCACGCGATCTCGGACTGGCTGCCGCTGAGCTACGCGATCGACGCCATCGGCGCGGTCACCGCGGGGGATGAGGGCTGGGACATCTTCGCTCCGCTGCTCATCGTGCTGGCGTTCGCGGTGGGTGCGCTGCTGCTGGCATCGCTCACCCTGCGCCGCCGCACGCGCTGACTCAGCCTCGCCCGGCCCGCTTGGTCGTATGCCGCGTCGGCGCCGCCTCCCACGGATCCTCCGGCCAGGGATGCTTCGGGTACCGCCCGCGCATCTCTGCGCGCACCTGCGCATAGGGGCCGGACCAGAACGAGGCGAGGTCATCGGTCACAGCCAGTGGCCGTCCGGCGGGGGAGAGCAGATGGAACAGCACCGGAACCCGTCCGCCCACGAGCCGTGGTGTCTCGGCCCACCCGAAGCACTCCTGCAGCTTCACGGCGACCACGGGTTTCGCCGTCGGATCGTCCAGCGGCGGATAGGCGATGCGAACGCGCGAGCCGCTCGGCACCTC
>JBQDFB010000103.1:3155-4943 GCA_052085045.1 Microbacteriaceae bacterium
CCGTCGATGAACTCGGCCTCGACGCGGTCGGTGACGAGGTGGTCGGCTGCGCGTTCCACGTCGCTCTCCGAGATCACGGCGGCGGCGCGGATGACGGCGCCGGTGCCGGCGGCAACCCGCCCCTGTGCTCGGGTGACATCTGCGACGGCCAACCACTCGGCCTCGGCGAGCGGGCCGGTGATCCCAGCGCGGGTGCCGGAGGCCAGCAGGAACGTCGCGCCGTGGGCTGTGCGATCGGCGCGCCGGGCGACCCGGTCGGGGAACGCGAGGGCGATGACGAGGCCGATGTCGTCGGTGGTCGCCCCGGTCCGGTCGGCGGCCGCGGAGCCTGCGAACCGGAGCAGGCGCGTGACCTCTGCGGCCCAGCGTCGAGAATCCGGTGACCGGTGCTGCCGCATCGCGACGAGCGCTGCTGCGATGTCCGCGTCGGTGATGCGGATCTCCCCGTTGAGCAGGGCGACGACTTCGGCGGCGAACCTGCGTCCGACCCGCGGTGCGCCGTCGCGGAGAGCGCGGGCGAGACGCGGGTCGGTCGGCACCCGGCCGAGTTCCCGTCCGGCGGGCGTGGCTCTGCCGTCGTCGTCGATCGCGCCGAGGCCGCGCAGCACGGCGACCGCATCGCGCAGACTGTCGGCAGGGAGCGGATCGAGCAGGCGGAGCCCCGC
This sequence comes from Microbacteriaceae bacterium, assembly GCA_052085045.1. Classification (GTDB taxonomy): domain Bacteria; phylum Actinomycetota; class Actinomycetes; order Actinomycetales; family Microbacteriaceae; genus Microbacterium. Next base: position 3,821 of record JBQDFB010000103.1, read on the forward strand.
GCCGCCTGGGGTGCCCCAGCACGCGAGCAGCAGGGCGGCGTCGGTGAGGTCGGTCGTGGCGATCTCGGGGGAGGGTCGCGCCGGTGCTGCCGCGAACGTGCGCTCATCGACGCAGCGGATGACGGTGCCCGGTCCCTGTCGGGTCGCGCGTCCGGCCCGCTGGACGGCGGAAGAGCGCGACGTGGGCACGGTGACGAGGCCGCTCATTCCGCGGGCGGCATCGCGCTGCGGCTGTCGCGACAGGCAGGTGTCGACCACGAGGTGGACGCCGGGGACGGTAAGCGAGGACTCTGCCAGCGACGTGGTGACGATGACGCGCGGCATCTCGTGCGCACCGCGCCCGCGGATGACGGCATCCTGGTCTGCCGCGGGCAGTTGGCCGTGCAGCTCGCGGACGTCGACGTCGTCGGCGCGGGCTCGGATGCCGCGGGCGATCTCGGCGACCTCACGCGCTCCGGGGGCGAACACCAGGACGTCGGCGGACGGATCGGTGCGCGCCAGTTCACGGCCGGCGGATGCCGCGGTGCCGGCGACATGGTCGAGGAAGGCTCGGGTGACGCCGCGTTCATCGAGTCGTGGCGCGGGGCTCGGCGCCCAGCGCTCTTCCAGCGGATGCTGCGGAATCGTCTGCGTGACGACGGGAGCGGGCGCAGCATCCGTGCCGACCACCGCCGCGACGCGATCGGCGTCGAGCGTCGCCGACATCGCGACGAGAACGAGGTCGTCGCGCAGCTGGCGCACTTCGCCGAGAAGCCCGATCAGCAGGTCGGTCTCCAGAGCGCGCTCGTGGACCTCGTCGATGATGATCGCGTCGACGCCGTCCAGCGCAGGATCGTCGAGAAGGCGGCGCAGCAGCACGCCCGCCGTGACGAACTCGATGCGCGTCTGCGGGCCGACCTGGCGCTCGCCGCGGACGGTGAAGCCGATCCGGTCACCGAGCGGGGAGTCATCGAGCTGGGCGAGCCGTCGTGCGGCGGCACGGGCGGCGACCCGTCTCGGCTGCGTGACGATCACTCTTCCGGCCGTGCGGTTCGCGACCACCGGCGGCACGAGCGTGGTCTTGCCGGTGCCGGGCGGAGCGCTGACGACGACGGCCGGGCTCTGATCGAGTGCCGACGAGAGG
>JBQDFB010000104.1:0-4894 GCA_052085045.1 Microbacteriaceae bacterium
CGTGCCGCCCTCGTCGTGCTCGCGTACGAGACAGGTCTGGTCACACCGGGACGATGACGGGGCCGCGCAGTAGGCTGAACGCATCATGGAACCGCTCTTCGAATGGCTGAGCCACGTACCCTGGTGGGTCATTTTCCCCATCCTGGCGATGGCCGGTGGCGCCGCCAAGGCATGGGAGCAGGGAGCGAAGCGCCGGCACGAACGCCGACTCGAGACGCTGCGGCTCAAGGGCGAGATCAAGACCGCTCAGCTCGCCGCACGCGGGCAGGTGCTGCCAGCGAAGGACGTGGCATCCGACTCTCAGCTCTCGTCGAAAGAGCTTCTGGAGCGCCTGTTCACCGAGCATGACGAGATCACCGCGCGCTGGCTCGACTACGAGCTCGACGTCGCCAAACTCATCGCCTACCCCGCCATGAGCGACGGGCGTCAGCCGCTGACGGCCGCGTTCCTGCGGGCGAAGAAGACCGCCGACAATCTGCGCCCATCGTCGGCGAGCGCCAAGGTCAGCGAACAGCAGGTCGCGGAGTATCTGGATGCTGTCGGCAACGCCGCCGTCGCCTTCGAAGTCGCCGAAAAAGACGCCAAGCGGCTGCGCAATTCCACCTTCACGGAGGCCGAGCGCAAGAAGCTCGACCGGGCCCAGAAGCTGCTGAAGGTCGCCGTCGACGACTCGGCCACCCAAGCCGAGCGGAACGTCGCCTACAAGCGGGTGCGCGAAGAACTCGACGGGCTCATCGTGCTCAGCGACAGCGCCGTCGAGGTTCTCGAGAAACAGGTCGCCCGCGAGATCACGGCTTCACCGGCACCCGAGCCCGCCGCGAAGCAAGCGCCCCCCGACCCCGCGGTCTGACATCCGGCGGCCGCCCGACACGGCAGCATCCGTTGTGAACGAGAAAGGGCGCCGCGACCGAAGTCGCGGCGCCCTGAGAGCGTGAGAAATTACTCGGTGACGAGCCAGTCGAACTGGTCGCCGCTCTCCTCGATCCAAGCGTCCACGGCAGCTTCCGGGTCGCCCTCGTACTCGTCACTGGTGACCAGGCCCTCGAGCGAACCGTACTGCTCGTCGTCCAGCTTGATCTGGCCGAACAGCTCGGCTGCCTCGGGGAACTCGTCGCTGGTACCGGCGTGGGCGATGAAGTTGAGCGTCTCCGGGTCGCCCATGGCGCCCTTCGGGTCCTCAAGGTCCTTCATGTCCCAGTCGTTGTACGCCCAGAACGGACGCCACAGCGTCACAACGATGTCCTCTTCCGAAGAGTACGCAGTGTCGAGCTCGGCGAGCATGCCCGCCGTCGACGAGGTGAGCAGCTCGTACTCGCCATCCAGACCGTACTCGGGCATCGCCGAATCCTGGGTCTGCGCGGTCAGACCTGCGCCCGGCTCGATGCCGGTGATCTGTCCACCGAAGCGGTCTGCCTGACCGGCGAGGTCTTCGATCGAGTTGATGTCGTCCATGTACGTCGGCACGGCGAGCGTCAGCACGGCACCTTCGTAGTAGGCGCCGAGGTCCTCGAGGTCGTCGCCGTACTGCTCCATGTACGCCGCGTGCGTCACCTCGGGCCATGCCGAGGGGTACACGTCGAAGTCGCCCTGGGCGAGCCCGGTGTACAGCGGACCAGCCTCGGTCATCTCTTCCATCTCGACCGTGTAGCCGAGCTTCTCGAGCTGGTCCTGCGCGAGGTAGGACATGCTCAGACCGTCGGTCCAGCTGGGCAGGTAGCCGAGCGTGATGGTGCCCAGGTCGCCGCCGTCGTCTCCTCCGCCGTTGTCGCCGCCGCCGCCTGCACAGCCCGCGAGGGCCAGGGATGCGGTGACACCGATTGCTGTGATGGCTGTGATGTGCCGGAACTTCTTCATGGTGCTTCCTTTCGTATCTTCTGCTGCGTTTCGTATGGGTTCAGGGGGTCATGCGGGAACGGTCTGCGCCGCGGCATCTGCCTGCGCCGCGCTCTTCGCGGCGCGGCGGCGCGCCAGGATTCCCAGCAGCGACGACTTCTGCGAGCTCGGGTCGCCGAGGGCCGCGGTGACGCGATCGAGGAAGATGGCGATGAACACCACGCCGAGACCGGCCTCAACACCCTGAGGGATGTTGATGGTCGACAGGGCCGCCGCAACTTCCTTACCCAGACCGTTGGCACCGCCGATACCGGCGATGACGGCCATCGACAGGGCGAGCATGATGACCTGGTTGATACCGGCCATGATGGTCGGCATCGCTAGCGGAAGCTGGATGCCGCGCAGGATCTGCCCCGGGGCGGCGCCGAATGCGTGCCCGGCCTCGACGGTCTCAGAGTCCACGCCGCGGATGCCCAGCTCAGTCAATCGCACGCCGGGGGGCAGCGAGAAGATCACGGTCGCGATCACGCCCGGCACGAAGCCGACGCCGAAGAACACGATCACCGGGATCAGATACACCATCGAGGGCATCGTCTGCATGAAGTCGAGCACGGGCTTCACGAACGCGCTGACGCGGTCGTTGCGTGCGGCCCAGATCCCGAGAGGAACGGAGATCGCCACGGTCACCAGCGCGGCGATGAGCACCAGCGCCAGAGTCTCCATCGCGTGATCCCACTGATCCATGCCGACGATGATGGTGAAGGTCACCGCGGTTCCCACCGCGAGCTGCCACGAACGGAACAGCCACGCGATCAGCGCGAACAGGACGATCATCAGCGGCGCGGGCAGGAAGTTCAGCACATCGGCCAGACCCTCGACGAGGAAGCCGACGATGTTCGAGATGATGTCGAGCAGGATCTTGAGATTGTCGCGAATCCAGTCGACGATGACATCCGCGACCTCACCGATCGGAATACGGAACCCGTCCATCAGTTCGCCTCCTTCGCATCGGCGGCCGGCGCTTCGTCGGCGGACTCCCCGAGAACCTCGTCGATGACCGTGGTCGGTATCGGCTGCAGTGGAATCGTCAGTTCTCCGGTCGCGTTCGGGCCGGGTCCGAGAGCGGTCAGCAGCGTCACGCGCGGGATGACCCCGACCAGGCGGTCCTCGGAATCCGTCACCGCCAGCGGGAGCCGTGACTCGGCGGCCGGGACGAACAGGTCGGCGAGCACGTCGGACTCGTTCACGCTCTGCGGCACCGGCTTGAGGATCGACTGGAGCGAGCTCTCGCCGTTGCGGATGAGCTTGACCGCGTCACGGTCGGTGATCATGCCCAGCAGCTTGCGGTCGCGTCCGACGACGTACACCGCCGACGAGTACGCATCGCGCATCTCGTGCAGTGCCGCGCGGGGTCCGCCGCTCTCGGGAACGACCGCGCGCGGACGCTCCATGACGTTGGCTGCCGTGAGCACACGCGCCCGGTCGACATCCTGCACGAACTGCTCGACGTATTCGTTGGCAGGGTCGGTGAGGATGTCCTCCGGCGTGCCGATCTGGACGATCCGGCCGTCGCGCATGACCGCGATGCGGTCGCCGAGGAACATCGCCTCGTTGAGGTCGTGGGTGATGAAGACGATGGTCTTCTGCAGCTTCTGCTGCAGTTCGACCAGCTGCTCCTGCATCTCGCGGCGGATCAGCGGGTCAAGGGCGCTGAACGCCTCGTCCATGAGCAGGATCTCGGTGTCGGCGGCGAGCGCGCGGGCGATGCCGACGCGCTGCTGCATTCCGCCGGACAACTGGCTGGGCAGCTTGTCGCCCCAGCCGGTGAGCCCGACCATGCCGAGGACCTCGCCGGCCTTCTCGAGGCGGGTGGCGCGGTCGACGCCCTTCAGCTCGAGCGGATACGCGACGTTGTCGGCGACCGTGCGGTGTGGCAGCAGCGCGAAGTGCTGGAAGACCATCGACACGTTCTCACGGCGGATCTCGCGCAGGCGCGATGACGGGATGCCGGTGATCTGGTCGCCGTTGATCACGACGGTGCCGTCGGTGATGCTGTGGAGGCCGTTGAGCATGCGGATGATGGTGGACTTGCCCGATCCGGACAGGCCCATGATGACGAAGATCTCGCCCTTTTCGACGGTGAAGCTGGCGTCGATGACGGCGGCGGTCCCGGCATCCTGCACGTCGGCACGGGACTCCCCGGCCTTCAGGCGCTGGACGGCCTGCTTCGGATTTCGCCCGAAAACTTTGAAGAGATGGCGCGCTTCAAGAACGGTCTCGGTCACTTTTCCCCCGCGGCTGTCGATTCTTCGGGTCTCGAAGCCGACTCGGTTGCGTCCGGGTGGTGTTCACAAGGCCGTTTCGACTTCCCTGCGCTAGCGGCTCGGACGACGAGTTTCGGACTCCCCGTAAAGAACACCGACCATACGTCCACACCCCTCAGCAGCACAACAGATCAAAACAGGGCGTAGCCGCGGACTGGTCTCAGACCAATAGGCCTACATTTCAAAGTAACAAACATGCTCGCGTCTGTCGAATGTCGACAACCTCTCACGCGACGCGGAATCACGGCAGGATGCTGCGGGTCACGGTGAACTTCGGCGTGCGGTGCAACTGCTCGGTGGGCCCCACGCGCCGGGTGAGCTCGGGCCGGTACGAGAGGTGGGAGTTGTAGACCGTCAACAGTTCGCCGCCCGGCCTCAGGAGGCGGGCCGCCGCGTCGAACAAGCGGGTCGCGGCGCCGGTGTGGATGCTCGCGCCGAGATGGAACGGTGGGTTCAGCAGCACCAGATCTGCCGTGTGGTCGGGGATCTCGGAGCCGGCGTCGTCGTGCGTGACGGTGACACGGTCGTAAACGCCGTTCGCGCGCATCGTCTCACGAGCGGATGCCGCGGCTGCTGCCGACCGGTCGGTCGCGATGACCCGTGCGGCGGGGTGCGCGAGGGCGTAGGCGGCGGCGAGCACTCCGGTGCCGCAGCCGAGGTCGATGACGAGCGGTTGGGTGGACGTTTCGACTCGTCGCTGCGCTCCTCGCTCAACGCGTTTCGTCTCGCCTTCGGCT
>JBQDFB010000105.1:0-4797 GCA_052085045.1 Microbacteriaceae bacterium
GTCGGGTATCACAACCACGCGCAGGAGTTCGTCGCATCCTTCGGCGGCCAGACGGCGTACGAGCGCTTCATCGAGCTCACCGAGGATCGTGTGCAGATCGAACTCGATCTCTTCTGGGCGCAGACCGGTGGGCAGGACGTCACGGCCCTGGCCACGCGCCTCGGCGACCGCCTCTCCGCGGTGCACGTCAAGGACGGCGTCATCCCCGACGTCAACCCGTGGGGCCCGGACGGGGCTACGTTCTCGTCGGACAGCCTCGACCAGCGGCATCCCGGAACCGGCGACGTGCCGCTCGCCGAGGCCCTGCGCGCGAACGACAGTATCCAGTTTGCCGTCATCGAATACGACCACGCGCCCGGCGACGTGTTCGAAGACATCGCGGCCGGTTTCGCCTTCCTGCGTGACGGCGGGTTCGTCGCATGAGCGCGCCCCTGGGCGTCGGCATCATCGGGGCCGGTGTCATCAGCCAGACCTATCTCGAGAACCTCACTTCGTTCCCCGACGTCCGTGTCGTCGCCGTGGGCGATCTGATCCCCGAGCGTGCGCGCGCGCAGGCTGACGAGCATGGCGTACCGGCGTGGGGAGACGCGGATGCTGTGCTCTCGAACCCCGACGTCGACCTCGTAGTGAACCTCACCATCCCGGCCACGCACGTCGAGATCTCCTCACGCGCTGTCGCGGCGGGCAAGCACGTCTGGACCGAGAAGCCCCTGGGCCTTGACCGTGAGAGCACACGCGCGCTGCTGCGCGAAGCGGATGCTGCGGGGGTGCGCATCGGGTCGGCACCCGACACGATCCTCGGACCGGGATTCCAGACGGCCAAGCGCGCGATCGCCGAGGGTGTCATCGGGACTCCGCAGTTCGTGCAGACGGCGTTCCAGACCCAGGGCCCTGACCTGTGGCATCCGGAACCCGCCTTTCTGTTCGCGGCCGGGGCCGGCCCGCTCCTCGACATGGGGCCGTACTATTTCTCGGCACTGGTGAGTCTGCTCGGCCCGATCGCGGGCGTCGCGGCGCGCGGATCGCGCTGGCGCACCGAGCGTCAGATCCACACCGGGCCCCGCGCCGGGGAGAGCTTCGCGGTCGACGTGCCGTCCACGGTTCAGGTGCTGTCGACCTTCGAGGGTGGGCAGCAGGGCACGCATCTGCTGAGCTTCGACTCGGCGCTCGAGCGCCACGGCATCATCGAGATCCACGGCAGCGAGGGAACGCTGGTGATGCCGGATCCGAATGCGTTCTCGGGGCGGACGGCGTACGTCAAGCCGCTCGGCATGCTGCGCGACGGCATGTCTGTCGAGCAGGAGTGGATCGACGTCGAGCAGCAGGGCACGGTGGTCGGCCGCGGTCTTGGCGTGCTCGACATGGCACGCGCCATCGCTGCCGATCACCCGCACGTCGCCACCGGAGAGCTCGGCTATCACGTGCTCGACGTGCTGCTGTCGGCGCAGGACTCTGCCGCGACGGGCCACTACCTCGAGATCGAGAGCAGGGTGGGGCCTGTGCCGCTGGTGCCTGCTGATTTCGACCCGTTCGCGGCGACGCTGGGCTGAACGGCGCCGCCGCGTCGCGCATCAGCCGGAGTGGCTCATCTGAACCCTCGCAGCCGCAGGCTGTTGCCGACGACGAACACGCTCGACAGTGCCATCGCCGCTCCGGCGAGCATCGGGTTCAGCATCCCGAGGGCGGCGATCGGGATGGCTGCGACGTTGTACGCGAACGCCCAGAACAGGTTCGTCTTGATGGTGCCGAGCGTCCGGCGCGACAGGCGGATCGCGTCGACGGCGCTGCGCAGATCACCGCGCACGAGGGCGATGTCGGATGCTTCGATCGCGACGTCCGTGCCGGTTCCCATCGCGAGTCCCAGGTCTGCTTGAACCAGCGCCGGGGCATCGTTCACGCCGTCGCCGACCATCGCGACGACCTTCCCGTCGCGCTGCAGCTCCTTGACGACATCGACCTTGTCCTGCGGCAGCACCTCGGCGATCACCTCATCGATGCCGACCAGGGCGGCGATGTGGCGGCCGGCCGCCTCGTTGTCGCCGGTCAGCAGGATCGGCGTCAGTCCCAGCGCTCGCAGCCCGCGGACGGCCTCGGCACTGGTCGGCTTCACCGTATCGGCCACGATCAGGATGCCGCGGGCGGCACCATCCCACGCGACGGCGACGACCGTCTTGCCCTCGCTCTCAGCGGCCTGCTTCGCCGCAGCGATCTCGGGGCTCAGCGAGATGCCCCAGTCAGCGAGCAGCGATTCGCGCCCGACGACGACGCTGTGACCGTCGACGACACCCTGCACGCCTGTGCCCGCGATGTTGGTGAAATCGGTCACCGGCACGATCTCGGGAGCGCCGGCGGCGATCGCCTGGGCGATGGGATGCTCGGATGCCTGCTCGACCGACCCGGCCAGGCGCAGCAGCTCCACAGCATCCACACCGTCCTCGGCGACGACGTCGACGAGCGTCATCCGACCCGCCGTGACCGTTCCGGTCTTGTCGAGCACGACCGTGTCGACTCGGCGGGTGGAATCCAAGACCTCCGGGCCCTTGATGAGAATGCCCAACTGCGCGCCGCGACCCGTGCCGACCAGCAGGGCGGTCGGCGTCGCGAGCCCGAGTGCGCATGGGCAGGCGATCACGAGCACGGCGACGGCGGCGGTGAACGCGGCAGACACCGGGAAACCGGCGATCAGCCACCCGACGAGAGCCGCCAGCGCGATCACGATGACGATCGGCACGAAGACGCCCGAGATCCGGTCGGCGAGGCGCTGCACCTCGGCCTTGCCGGTCTGCGCGTCTTCGACCAGCTGGGCCATCTGGGCGAGCTGCGTGTCCGAACCGACCCGCGTCGCGCGGACGATGAGCCGACCACTCGCGTTCACCGTCGCTCCGGTGACGGCATCGCCCGTGTCGACCTCGACCGGAACCGACTCGCCGGTGAGCATCGACGCATCCACAGCCGAATGGCCCGAGACGACGACGCCGTCGGTCGCGATCTTCTCGCCCGGCCGCACGACGAACTCGTCCCCGACGCGCAGCTGCTCGACGGGGATCTTCGTCTCGACCCCGTCGCGGAGCACCGCAACGTCCTTCGCGCCGAGTTCGAGCAGGGCGCGCATCGCGGCGCCGGCCCGGCGCTTGGCGCGCTTCTCGAAGTAGCGTCCGGCGAGGAGGAACATCGTCACCCCGGCGCCGACCTCGAAATAGATGTTGGCGGCGCCGTCGGAGCGCGACAGCGTGAACTCGAAGCCGTGGGTCATCCCCGGCATCCCGGCAGTGCCGAAGAACAGGGCATACAGCGACCAGCCGAACGCGGCGAGTGTGCCCATCGAGATCAGCGTGTCCATGGTCGCGGCCCCGTGGCGCAGGTTCGTCCAGGCGGCCCGGTGGAACGGCCAGGCGCCCCACACGATCACGGGAGCCGCGAGCGCCAGCGACGCCCACTGCCAGTACGTGAACTGCAGCGCGGGGATCATCGCCATGAGGATCACCGGCACCGTCAGGATGATCGAGATGATCAGGCGCAGGCGGAGCGATGCGAGCTCGGGGTCTTCGTCGGTCGTCTCCTCCTGTTTCGCCGCGGGGAGCTGGGCGGAGTACCCGGCCTTCTCAACCTCGGCGATGAGCACCGACGCGTCGATGCCTGCTGCAGCGGTGACCTTCGCCTTCTCGGTGGCGTAGTTGACGGTCGCCGCGATGCCGTCGAGCTTGTTGAGTTTGCGCTCGATCCGCGTCGCGCACGAGGCGCAGGTCATGCCGCCGATCTCGAGTTCGACGCTGGTCATGGTGCTCCCTTTGGGATGGGCGTTCTCAGGCGCGAACGGCGGAGTAGCCCGCCTCGTCGACGGCCGCGAGAACGGCGGCGTCGTCGACCGGAGCGGATGCTGTGACCACGAGCCTGCCGGTCTGCGCACTGACCTCGATCGTGTCGACCCCCGCGAGGTGAGCGACCTCTTCGCGCACGGACATCTCGCAGTGTCCACAGGTCATGCCGGTCACCTGGTACTCGGTCGTGCTCATCGTGTTCCCTTCTTCGGATGCCGCAGTTTGGCGTTCACTGACGACAACTGTATACCCCTAGGGGGTATTCCCGCGGTGCTGGCGGCGGGGTGCGCTGCACTTCGTGGCATCCGCCCCATCGATCGATGCCGCGGATGCCACGCCCTGTCGCGCGCATCAGCTGCCGTCGCGCGAACGGCGGATACTCCGCCCATGCGAAGATGGCCGCATGACCAACGCCACAGCAGACCTCTACGACGAGTTCGGCGACGACCTCCAGTCGGTGTCCATGCAGTTCCGCTCCTTCGGCGGACGTTCAGCGTTCGAGGGGCCGATCCGCACGATCCGCTGCCTCGAGGACAACGCACTCGTGAAGTCGACGCTCGCGACCCCCGGTGAGGGCGCCGTGCTCGTGATCGATGGCGCGGGCTCTCTGAACACCGCCCTGATGGGCGACCTGATCGCCGAGTCGGCCGTGAAGAGCGGTTGGGCCGGCGTCGTCATCCACGGGGCGATCCGCGACAGCGTCGCCGTCGGAGGCCTCGCCCTCGGAGTCAAGGCGCTGGGCACGAACCCCCGCAAGAGCGCCAAGCTCGGCGCCGGCGAGATCGACGTGGACCTCGAGTTCGGGGGAGTGGTCTTCCGCGTCGGCAAGCGCCTCTACGCCGACGAGGACGGCATCCTCGTCGAGCGCTGACGCGGGCGCGTCGTGCGCCGTCGCGCCCCGTCGTGCGCGCCGCCCGCGCCCCGTCGTGCGCCGCGCGACCGTCCACACCGTGTTCAGGTCGCAATCTGTGCCGGTATC
>JBQDFB010000106.1:0-4768 GCA_052085045.1 Microbacteriaceae bacterium
GCGACGATCGGGTCGCAGCTCGAGGACGTCTTCGAGGTGCACCGCCCAGGCATGAACCGCCGGCAGCGCCGGGATGCTGTCGACGAGCTGCTCGAGATCGTCAAGGTCGGGGCGCAGCGCGCCCGGTCGTTCCCGCACGAGCTCTCCGGCGGCATGCGCCAGCGCGTCATGATCGCCATGGCTCTGGCTCTCCGCCCGCAGCTCATGGTCATGGACGAGCCGACCACGGCGCTGGACGTGCTCGTGCAGCGCGAGATCCTGCGCCAGATCTCGCAGTTGCGATCGGAGTTCGGTTTCTCGGTCATCTTCATCACCCACGACCTGCCGCTGCTGCTCGAGATCAGCGACCGCATCGCGATCATGCGCGACGGCGAGATCGTCGAGCTCCAGAGCGCCGAGCAGATCTGGCGCGACCCGCAGGACGAGTACACGAAGACGCTGCTGTCGGCGTTCCCGCGCCTCACCGGCGAGAAGGGGGTGGTGGTGCGATGAGCACCCTCGAAGTCCGCCACGTCACCAAGGTCTACAACGTTCGAGGCGCCGGCCAGCTCAAGGCCCTCGACGATCTCAATTTCACGATCGAGTCCGGTCGGACGATCGGCCTGGTCGGCCAGTCCGGCAGCGGCAAGTCGACGATCGCGAAGATCCTCACCCAGCTCGAGACCCCCACCAGCGGCGAGGTGCTGCTCGATGGCACACCGATCCCGCGCCGCGGACGCGGTCTGCGCGCCTACCGGCAAAAGCTGCGGATGGTCTTCCAGGACCCGTTCGCCTCGCTCAACCCGTACCACTCGATCCGCTATCACCTCGAGCGTCCGCTCGAGCTCGACGACGTGGTGCCGAAGAACGAGGTCGAAGACGAGGTGCGCCGGCTGCTCGAACGGGTGCGCCTCGATCCGGATGCCGTGATCGACCGACGCCCGCACGAGCTCTCCGGCGGGCAGCGCCAGCGCATCGCGATCGCCCGGGCCCTGGCATCGCGGCCCCAGATCCTCGTCGCCGACGAGCCGGTCTCGATGCTCGACGTCTCGATCCGTCTCGGCGTGCTGAACCTGCTCGCCGACCTGCAGCGCGAAGAAGGGCTCGGCGTGCTCTACATCACCCATGATCTGGCGACCGCCCGGCACTTCAGCGACGAGATCATCGTGCTCAACCAGGGCCGCATCGTCGAGCACGGCACGGCCGACGACGTGATCCTCCGGCCCCAGGACCCCTACACGCAGCAGTTGCGCGCAGCATCCCCCGACCCGGAGCGGCACTTCGCCGCAACCGGCGGCTCGTCGATCACGGCGGGAGGCGAGCGATGACCGCGGTCGAACCCCAGCTCCCGCAGACCGAGCCGCGGCCGGTGACCGACGCCGTCGAGGCGGGCACGACAGCGACGAAGGTGGGCGCCCGTCGCTCGCGCGTGCCGTGGCGTTTCCTCGGCGGACGTGCGGCCTTCTACCTGTTCACACTGTGGGCGGCGCTGACGATCAACTTCTTCCTGCCCCGCATGATGAAGGGCGACGCGGTCACGCAGTATCTCGCGCGCAACCGCAACGTCTCACCCGAGGCAGCCGATGCCCTGCGCGCCCTGCTCGGCCTCGACACCGACAAGAGCCCGTGGCAGCAGTACCTCGACTACTGGGGGCTCCTGCTGCACGGCGACCTCGGTGTCTCGCTGCTGCACGGTCTGCGTCCGGTCACCGAGGTGATCGCACAGGCGCTGCCATGGACGATCGGCCTGGTGGGACTGGCGACTCTCGTGTCATTCGCGATCGGCACGATCGGCGGCGCGTTCATCGGCTGGCGCCGGGGCAGCAGTCTCGACGCGTTCATCCCGATCACGACGTTCCTCAGCACCATCCCGTACTTCTGGCTGGGACTCCTCGCGATCGCGGTGTTCTCGGTCAACCTCGGCTGGTTCCCGATCGGCAAGGCGTACGGCGTCGGCATGGCGCCGGGGTGGAACCTCGAGTTCGTCGGACAGGTGATCCATCACGGCGCGCTTCCGCTCGTGACGATCGTGATCGCCTCGCTCGGCGGATGGATGCTGGGAATGCGCAACATGATGCTCACCGTGCTCGATGAGGACTACATCACCGTCGCGCAGGCCAAGGGCATGCCGAACCGGCGCGTGCTGTGGGGGTACGCGGCCCGCAACGCCGTGCTCCCTCAGATCCAGAGCTTCGCGCTGTCGATCGGCTTCATCGTCGGCGGCACGATCGTCATGGAGATGGTCTTCAGCTATCCCGGCGTGGGCAAGCTGCTGCTGGATGCCACCAACGCCAAGGACTACGCGCTGATGCAGGGCGTGTTCCTGGTCATCACCCTCTCGGTGCTCGTCGCGAACATCTTCGCCGACGTCGCCTACGCGTTCCTCGACCCGCGCACGCGCCAGACGGAGGCCTGAGAAATGACGACGACCACCCCGCGCCGCCGGAGCGCCGGCACCCCCGAGACGCTGCTGCTGCGCACCAGCAGCCCGGGCGGACACGATCACGACAAGAGCTTCTGGGCGAAGGTCGCCGGCGCCTTCGCGATGTTCCGCAACGGCAAGTCGATCGCCGGGCTCGCGATCCTCGGGTTCTTCGTGCTCATCGCGATCTTCGCCGACCTGATCGCGCCGTACTCGCCGACCCTGGTCGACAACGCCGCCCGTCTGCAGCCGCCGTCGGCCGAGCACTGGCTCGGCACGACGCACATCGGCGAAGACGTGCTGAGCCAGGTCATCCACGGCACCCGCGGCGTCATCGTCGTCGGCTTCCTCGCCGCGATCATCGCGACCCTGATCGCCATCACGGTCGGTGTGATCGCCGGATACCTGTCCGGGTGGAAGAGCGAGGCGCTCTCGGCGCTGACCAACGTGTTCCTCGTGATCCCCGGTCTGCCGCTGATCATCATCGTCGCGGCGATGTTCGAAGAGCCGCCGCTCGTGCTCATCGCCGCCGTCCTCGGCATCACCGGGTGGGCGTGGGGAGCTCGCGTGCTGCGCGCCCAGACGATGTCACTGCGCAACCGCGACTTCATTCAGGCCGCGCGCGCGAACGGCGAGCCGCTGAGCCGGATCATCACGGTCGAGATGCTGCCGAACCTCATGGCGCTGATCGCCGCGAGCTTCGTCGGCACGGTGACCGCCGCGATCCTGGGGCTCACGACCCTGTCGTACATCGGCGTGATCCCCGTGACTACCTACAACTGGGGCACGATCCTCAACTGGGCTTCGGCGCAGGGGGCGTTCGGGCAGAACCAGTGGTGGTGGTACCTGCCCCCGGGGCTCTGCATCGCCGCGATCGGCGTCGCCCTGTCGCTGATCAACTTCGGCATCGACGAGTACGTCAACCCGCGCCTGCGCTCTGCCGGCGAGCGGGCCCGCGCCATGAAGAAGAAGGGCCTCGACGTCAATGACGCCGTGACGGCCGTCCGCTCCGATCTCAAGAATTCTGGAAATGACTGAAACGCTCGCCGACCTGCATCCCTACCGGGACCCCGCCCTCTCGATCGCCGAACGCGTCGCCGACCTGCTCGGGCGCATGACGCTCGAGGAGAAGGTCGGGCAGATGCTGCAGCTCGACGCCCGGGATGATCTCGACGACCACGTGCTGCGCCGGATGGCCGGGTCGATCCTGCACACGTCCCCCGAGCGCATCGTCGCCGCGCGTGAGCTGACGCTGCAGACGCGCTTACAGATCCCGCTGATAGTCGGCGAGGACTGCATCCACGGCCACTCCTTCTGGCCCGGCGGCACGATCTATCCGACGCAGCTCGGCATGGCGGCATCCTGGGATGCCGGCCTCGTCGAGAAGGTCGCTCGCGCGACCGCCGTCGAGGTGGCGGCGACCGGCATCCACTGGACGTTCTCTCCAGTGCTCTGCATCGCCCGCGATCTGCGCTGGGGCCGCGTGAACGAGACGTTCGGCGAAGACCCGCACCTCATCGGCGAGCTCGCCAGCGCGATGGTGCGCGGCTACCAGGGCGAGGGGCTCGACGACCCGAGCGCGATCCTCGCCACAGCCAAGCACTTCGCCGGATACTCCGAGACGCAGGGCGGGCGAGACGCCTCAGAGGCCGACATCTCGCGACGAAAGCTCATCTCGTGGTTCCTGCCGCCGTTCGAGCGCGTCGCCCGCGAGGGGTGCCGCTCGTTCATGCTCGGCTACCAGACCACCGACGGCGTGCCGATCACCCTCAACGAGTGGCTGCTCAGCGACGTGCTGCGCGGCGAGTGGGGCTACACCGGCACGCTCATCACCGACTGGGACAACGTCGGCCGGATGGTCTGGGAGCAGCACGTGCAGCCCGACGTCACGCATGCCGCCGCCGCTGCGGTGAAAGCCGGAAACGACATGATCATGACGACGCCGACCTTCTTCGAGGGCGCTCTGAATGCCGTCGCCCAGGGCCTGCTGGCAGAAGATGCTTTTGACGCCGCCGTCGAGCGGATCCTCACCCTGAAGTTCGAGCTGGGACTGTTCGAAGACCCGCGGACGCCCCGCGATGACCTCGACGCGATCGTCGGTACGGCCGCGCACGCGGAGCTGAACCTCGAGGTCGCGCGGCGCTCGCTCGTGCTGCTCGAGAACGACGGGACGTTGCCGCTCTCGCCCTCTGCGACGAAGCGCATCGCCGTCGTCGGACCGCTCGCCGACGACGATCAGGAGCAGCTCGGCGACTGGGCGGGTGGATCCGGCCAGGCCGGCTGGCTCGACGGACAGCCGCGCGAGATGATCACGACCGTGCTCGACGGGCTGCGCGAGATCGCCCCGTGGGAGGTCGTGCACGCCCG
>JBQDFB010000107.1:0-4684 GCA_052085045.1 Microbacteriaceae bacterium
CCGAAGCTGAGGATCGAGATCGCGTAGCCGTAGCCGCCGACGGCCATGAAGGCCGCCATGCCGAAGTTGAGCAGGCCCGCGTAGCCGAAGTGCACGGCGAGGCCGGTGGCCGCCAGCGCGTACGCGATCGTCGTCGGGCTGAACAGGTATGCGGCGGTGTTGCCGAAGATGCTTCCGAAGTCCATGCGTCAGCCCAACCTTTCCTTGCGCCCGAGCAGCCCCTGAGGCCGGACGAGAAGGATCACGATCAGCGCCACGAGCGCGGAAGCGTACTTCAGATCCGACGGGACGCCCAGCAGCGTCGACACCTCGACGGCGAGGCCGACGATGATCGAGCCGATCAGTGCGCCGATCGCCGATCCCAGGCCGCCGAGCGTGATCGCGCAGAAGATCAGCAGCAGCATCTGCATGCCCATGTCCCACTTCACGCCGGGGCGGAAGTACGCCCACAGGATGCCGGACATCGCCGCCAGCGAGCCGGAGAGGATCCAGACGATCCGCACCACCCGGTCGACGTCGATGCCGGATGCCGCGGCGAGCTGCGGATTGTCCGAGATGGCCCTGGTCGCCTTGCCGATCCTCGTGCGGGTGAGGAAGTACGCTACACCCAGGATGATGACGATGCTCGTGCCCATGCCGATCATGTCGATGTACGACAGCGAGATCGGACCGAGCTTGATCGGCGCGGGGCTCGCGCCCTGCAGTTGGTAGGTGGGGCCGCCGATCATGTACTGCATGAAGTACCGCAGCGCCAGGGACAGGCCGATGCTGACGATCATCAGCTGCACGATGCCGAGCCCGCGACGTCGCAGCGGCCGCCAGAGACCGGCATCCATCGCGAGGCCGAGCAGACCACCGGCGGCGATCGCGGCGATGATGCCCAACCACATCGGCAGGTGCCAGAACGTCGTGCACAGCAGGGCGATCACTGCGCCCCAGGTCACCATCTCGCCGTGGGCGAAGTTCGACAGGCGCGTGGTGCCGTAGATGAGGGCCGCGCCCATGGCCGCGAGCCCGAGCAGCAGTCCGAAGTTCAGCCCGCCGACCATGCGCGAGAGCAGCTGGTCGACGAACGACGTCGTCTCGCGCACCCCCTCACCGAGGAACAGGTTGACGATCTTCGTTCCGGTCAGCTCGAACTCCACCTCCTGCGAGGCCGAGTCGCCTTCGACGATGACCCCGTCGGGCAGGGTGTCCTCGTCGACGGTGAGGGTGTACGCCTCTTTCTCGGGCACGTACAGGCGCCATTTGCCGTCGGCATCCGTCACGGTCTCGGCGCCGAAGCCGTTGCCCTCGATGGCGACGGTGACGTCGGCGACCGGCTCGTCATCGAAGGTGATGACGCCGGCGAAGTAGAAGTCCGTGACCTCCTGACCGTCGTCGGTCTCGTCCGCGAGAGCGGATGCTGGTGGCATCAGTGCCAGTGATGAGAAAGCCATCAGTATGCCGAGCACGGCGATGAGCCAGGGTTTGGCTCGACGGACAGCTGTAGACGTGGGTCTCACGCAACCTCCACGATGAGTGCTCGCCTCGACTTCGGGTCCGTGGAGGCGTGGGATCGAGCGTACTGTGACGCGCGGTTATTCACTAGTAACTGAACCGAACCGAGGAATTATTGTTACGCCCGCGCGGTTTAGGATTGGTGAACGCGCCCAGCTTTCGCCTGCAGGAGGATCATCCATGGAACAGCACGATCCCTTCGGCTTCGTCGGACTCACCTACGACGATGTCCTTCTTCTTCCCGGGCACACCGATGTGATCCCCAGTGACGCCGACACGTCCTCGCGCATCACCCGCCGCATCTCCGTGGCGACGCCGCTGCTGTCCAGCGCCATGGACACCGTCACCGAATCCCGCATGGCCATCGCGATGGCGCGCGAGGGCGGCATCGGCATCCTGCATCGCAATCTCTCCATCGCCGACCAGGCCGCGCACGTCGATCGCGTCAAGCGCAGCGAGTCGGGCATGATCACCGACCCGATCACCACGTCGCCGGATGCGACCGTCGAAGAGGTCGACGAGATGTGCGCGAAGTACCGCATCTCGGGGCTTCCCGTCGTCGACGACTCCGGGCACCTGGTGGGCATCATCACCAATCGCGACATGCGGTTCGTGTCGGGCTTCGAGCGGCCCACCACGTTCGTCAAAGACGTCATGACCTCGACCGACCTGGTCACCGCTCCGGTCGGCGTCGCGGCGGGCGAGGTCATCGCGCTGTTCGCCAGGCACCGCGTCGAGAAGCTGCCGCTCATCGACGACGACGGCAAGCTCGCGGGGCTCATCACCATCAAGGACTTCGACAAGAGCGAGAAGTACCCGCTCGCCACCAAGGACGAGCACGGGCGTCTGCGCGTCGGCGCGGCCATCGGCTTCTTCGGCGACGCGTGGGAGCGCGCCGAGGCGCTGCGCGACGCCGGTGTCGACGTTCTCGTGGTCGACACCGCGAACGGCCAGTCGCAGGGCGTCATCGACATCATCCAGCGGCTGAAGGCTGACGAGTCGTTCGAGCACATCGACGTCATCGGCGGCAACGTCGCGACCCGTCAGGGCGCGCAGGCGCTCATCGATGCCGGTGTGGATGCCGTCAAGGTCGGCGTCGGCCCTGGGTCGATCTGCACCACCCGCGTCGTCGCCGGTGTCGGCGTGCCGCAGGTGACCGCGGTGTACGAGGCCTCGCTCGCTGCGCGTCCCGCGGGCGTGCCGGTGATCGCCGACGGCGGACTGCAGTACTCGGGCGACATCGCCAAGGCGCTCGTCGCCGGAGCGGATGCTGTCATGCTGGGCTCGCTGCTCGCAGGAACGGACGAGTCGCCGGGCGAGATCGTCTTCCAGTCGGGCAAGCAGTTCAAGCAGTACCGCGGCATGGGGTCGCTCGGCGCCATGCAGACCCGCGGCAAGCAGACCTCGTACTCGAAGGACCGCTACTTCCAGGCCGACGTGCCCAGCGACGACAAGCTCATCCCCGAGGGGATCGAAGGGCAGGTGCCGTACCGCGGCCCGGTGTCGGCGGTGGCGTACCAGCTCATCGGCGGGCTGCGGCAGTCGATGTTCTACGTCGGTGCCCGCACCATCGAAGAGCTGACGACGCGCGGCAAGTTCGTGCGCATCACCTCGGCCGGGCTCAAGGAGTCGCACCCGCACGACGTGCAGATCGTCGTCGAGGCGCCCAACTACAAGAAGTGAGTCGGCCGCGCAGCGACCGAGTCGAAACCTCGCTCTGGCACCTGTCTGCGGTGCGGCGTAGCGTGCCGGTATGTGCCGCAACATCGTCCCGCTGAACAATCTGGAGCCTGCCGCGACTGATCAGGAGTGTCAGGATGCCGCCCTGCAGTTCGTGCGCAAGATCTCTGGCTCGAATGCCCCGTCGAGGGCGAATCAGGCGGTCTTCGACCGAGCAATCGAAGAGATCGCGCAGTCGACCCGCGAGCTTCTCGACGCACTCGTGACCTCCGCGCCGCCGAAGAACCGCGAGCAGGAGGCGACGAAGCGCCGCGCCCGCTCCGCCGAGCGCTACGAGGCGATCCGCCTCTACCAGGAGGAGAAGCGCGCGGCCCGCGGGTAGGCTGGAAGGGTGAGCATGGACATCGAACTCGGTCGGGCCAAGCGCGCGCGTCGCGCATACACGTTCGACGACATCGCCGTCGTGCCATCGCGACGCACCCGCAATCCCGAAGATGTCTCGACGGTGTGGTCGATCGACGCCTTCTCGTTCGACACCCCGGTGATCGGCGCGCCGATGGACTCGGTCGTGAGCCCGGCCACGGCGATCATGCTCGGCAAGCTCGGCGGCCTCGGCGTCCTCGACCTCGAGGGGCTGTGGACGCGCTACGAGAACCCCGAGCCCCTGCTCGCCGAGATCGCCTCGCTGCCGCCCGAGAAGGCGACGGTGCGGATGCAGAACCTGTACGCCGAGCCGATCAAGCCCGAACTCATCACCTCGCGCCTCGCCGAGATCCGCGACGGCGGTGTCACGGTCGCCGGCTCCCTCACCCCGCAGCGCACCCAAGAGCTGTACGACACCGTCGCAGCAGCCGGCGTCGACCTGTTCGTCATCCGCGGCACCACGGTGTCCGCCGAGCACGTCTCCAGCGTCGCCGAACCGCTGAACCTGAAGAAGTTCATCTACGACCTCGACGTCCCCGTCATCGTCGGAGGAGCGGCCACCTACACCGCCGCCCTGCACCTCATGCGCACCGGCGCAGCCGGTGTCCTCGTCGGGTTCGGCGGGGGAGCAGCATCCACGACGCGCACCACCCTCGGCATCCACGCTCCGATGGCGACGGCCGTATCGGACGTCGCCGCCGCCCGTCGCGACTATCTCGACGAGTCGGGCGGACGCTACGTGCACGTCATCGCCGACGGCGGCGTCGGAACCTCCGGGGACGTCGTCAAGGCGATCGCCATGGGCGCGGATGCCGTCATGCTCGGCGTCGCCCTCGCACGGGCCACGGATGCGCCGGGGCGCGGCTTCCACTGGGGACCCGAGGCCCACCACCCGAACCTGCCGCGCGGCCGGCGTGTCGAGACGCCCGGCATCGCCACGCTGGAGCAGATCCTCTACGGGCCGGCGCCGGTCGCCGACGGCACGGCGAACCTCATCGGGGCGCTGCGCAAGTCCATGGCCACCACGGGGTACTCCGACCTGAAGGAGTTCCAGCGCGTCGAGGTCGTGCTCTCGCCGTAC
>JBQDFB010000108.1:0-4656 GCA_052085045.1 Microbacteriaceae bacterium
CCGGTGCTCGTCGGCTGAGGAGGAGGTCGGCTTCGGCTCCCTCCGGTCGCTCAGCCCGTTTCGTCTGCGGGCTTCGCCCCTCGCTCAACGCCCCGAACCACTCTTCCGGGGGTCGTTGAGCGAGCGGAGCGAGACGAAACGGGGTGAGCGAACCGCAAGCGAGTCGAAGCTGCATCCGACCTGACCGGCTCAACGCGACGAGTTCGCGGTGCGCCCTCGGACGATGCCGATGAAGGTCTCGACGTCCTCCGTCGTACGATCTCGCAGCCAGGCGAGCGCGACGGAGGACGTCGGTGCGTCCAGGAGCGGCCGATACCCGGCATCCTTGCGCTGGTGAAGCCGCGCGAGTGACATCGGCACGACGACGATCCCGACGCCCGTGGCCGCCGTGGCGATGGCGTCGGCCGTCGTCTGGAGCGGCGAGAAACCGGGAGCGACGGTCGGCAGATCGAGCGGACCGAGGACGTCGTCGAGCGGCGTGATGAGGACCTCACCGGTGAGGTCATCGGTGGTCAGTTCATCGGCTGCCATGAGGTGCGACTCGGCGGATGCCACGACAACGGGCACCTCGTCGTAGAGCGGGATCACGTGCAGGTCGGCGTCGTCGACGATCGGACGGCGCACCAGCGCAGCATCCACCTCGTCGATAGCGGAGCGCTGCGATGCGAACTCGATCGGCACGAGTTCCAGCGGGACCCGGGGCATCCGCTGCTTCCAGGTGTCGATCCACTTGCCGGGGGTCGCGCCCGGAACGGCTCCGAGACGGAACATGCGCGATGCCATGGAATCAGCGTACTCGGCTGTTCATGTCGAGTTCACAAACACGTCAGGCTCTCTATCCGTTCTCGTCGCACTGTCCGCATTGACTCCTTTCGTCGGCTGCACTGCCGATCACACCACCCTGCACCCGCACCTTCGAAAGGTTCTCACATGCAGTCCACCATCAAGCGCGGTCTCGCGATCGCCGCTGGTCTCACCCTCGCCGTCGGCCTCACTGCCTGTGCTGCTGACAGCGCAGACTCCTCGACGGACGGCTCGGCCGAGGACGGCAACGCCGAAGGCACCTTCGCCTCGGGCGACTCCGACACGCTGGTCTTCGCCGTCCTGCCCGACCATGAGGGCGCCGACCAGGACGCTCAGCCGATCGCCGACTGGATCGCCGAGATCACCGGCAAGAACGTCGAGTTCTTCCAGGCGACCGACTACACCGCCGTCGTGCAGGGGCTCGCCGCCGACCAGATCGACATCGCACAGATCTCGGCCTTCACGTACTTCCAGTCGCAGAACGCCGGTGCCGACATCGTTCCCATCGGTGCGCAGATCACCGAGGAGGGCGCCGAGCCCGGCTACTACTCCGTCGCCGTCAAGAACCCGGATGCGACCGATGTGTCCTCGCTCGAGGACTTCGCCGACCGCCCGGTGTGCTTCGTCAACCCGACCTCCACCTCGGGCTTCGCCGTTCCGATGGGCGGTCTCCTCGAGGCCGGCGTGACCGTCTCCGAGGACAACCGCTTCTTCGGCGAGGAGCACGACCTCAATGCCAGGAAGGTCGCCGAGGGCACCGACTGCGAGGTCGGTTTCGCGCAGGACATCGACGCTGACCCGCTGATCGAGGCGGGCGAGCTCGAAGAGGTCCAGCGCGTGCTGGTCCCCGCGGCTCCCATCGTCATGCAGGGAGCCCTCCCGCAGGACGTCCAGGACCAGCTCACCGAGGCCCTCGCCGACAGCACTCAGTCCGACCTCACCGACGCCGGTGTCGAGCTCAACGAGTTCCTCACCGACGGCTGGTTCGGCTTCGGCGCGGTTGACGACGAGTACTACGACCTGATCCGCACGCTGTGCAGCGAGATCGCCGACGAGGTCGAGGCCTGCCAGGCCTGAGCCTCGCCGCCGATCCACGCAGAAGCAGTCAGGAGCATCTGAAATGACGAACAGCGACACCCCCGCCGTCCGGATCACCGATCTGGGAAAGACATACCCCGGAGCCGCCAGTCCGGCCCTGTCGGGGGTGTCGCTGTCTGTCGAACCTGGCGAGATCGTCGTCCTGCTCGGGCTCTCCGGCTCGGGCAAGTCGACGCTCCTGCGTCACGTGAACGGGCTCGAGACCCCCACCGAGGGCAAGGTCGTCTCGCTCGGTGAGACGGTCTCGGATCTGCGTGGCCGGGCACTGCGCGGGCTGCGCGGACGCATCGGCTTCATCTTCCAGCAGTTCGAGCTCGTCGGGGCGCTCACTGTGCTCGAGAACGTGCTCACCGGGGGACTGTCGACACTGCGCGGTCCGCGCGTCGGCATCTTCACCTACCCGCGGGGTCTGCGCGAGAAGGCTCTCGGCCACCTCGACCGAGTCGGTCTGCTCGAGTTCGCCTATCAGCGGGCCGACCAGCTCTCCGGCGGCCAGCAGCAGCGCGTCGGCATCGCCCGCGCACTCATGCAGGATCCGGAGATCCTGCTCGCCGACGAACCGGTCGCCTCCCTCGACCCGGAGTCGAGCAGCCAGGTCATGTCGCTGATTCGCGAGATCGCCGCCGAGCGAGCGCTGACCGTG
The DNA here is from genome assembly GCA_052085045.1 of Microbacteriaceae bacterium. Classification (GTDB taxonomy): domain Bacteria; phylum Actinomycetota; class Actinomycetes; order Actinomycetales; family Microbacteriaceae; genus Microbacterium. The sequence continues at coordinate 2,546 of JBQDFB010000108.1, forward strand.
ATCTGCTCGCTGCACCAGGTCGACCTGGCGCTCAGCTGGGGGGATCGCATCCTCGGTCTGCGCGCGGGCCAGGTCGTGCTCGACACGCATACCGACAGCCTGACCCGCGAAGAGGTCATGGAGATCTACGGCCGCGTGGCCACCACCACCAGCGAGATCGAGGCGCTCGAGGACGAGCTCGCCGAAGCCCGCGAGCAGGTTCTCAGCCAGGAGATGCGACGCTCCGCCCGAGATCGCTTCGCCGAGGACCTCGCCAACGAGGAGCCCGCGTGACCACGGTCGCCGAGCGCCCCGTCGCCCTCGCCGAGCGGATCGCACGCGTCCCGCGCCCGGCACCCCGGCTCTCCACCGTCGTCTCGTACGGTGTCATCGTCGCAATTCTCGGGCTCGGAGTCTGGTCGTTCATCGGCCTCGACTACAGCCTGAAGAGTCTGGAGACCACGGGGAGCAACATCTCCCGCTTCCTCGGCATGGCCGTGCCCATGCAGTGGCCGGGCTGGGATGTCACCGCCGAGGTCGGGGCCGGCGGAGCCAAGATCTACACGACCACCTGGGTCGGGTTCGAGCCGATCTGGGACATGTTCCTCACGATCGTCATCACCCTGGCGCTGGTCGTCGCGGGAACAGCGCTCGCCGCCGTGCTCTCGGTGCCGGTCGCCTACGGCGCCGCCCGCAACACCACCCCGCACGTCACGGTGCTCGCGCTGTGCCGCGGCATCGGCGTTGTCGCGCGCGCCATTCCCGACGTCGTCTTCGTCGTGGTGCTCGCGTTCCTGTGGTTCAACTCTGGGATGCTTCCCGCGATCGTCGCCATCGGACTGCACTCCGTCGGCATGATCTCGAAGATGTTCGCCGACGCCATCGAGCAGATCGACGAGGGCCCGCGGCTCTCGATCCGCTCTGCGGGAGGATCGAAGGCGCAGGAGTTCTGGTCGGGCGTGGTGCCACAGGTGCTGCCGGCCTGGGTCGCGGTCACTCTGCACCGCGCCGACATCAACTTGCGCGGCACCGTCATCCTCGGTGTCGTCGGTGTCATCGGCGTCGGCTACGAACTCGACGAGGCGCTGCACGGAGGCCCGGCGGGAATGCGCCGCGTCATCCCGCTCGTGATCATCATCATCGTGCTGTGCGTGCTGTTCGAGATCGTCTCGTCGCTGCTGCGCACCCGTCTGCTCGGTGTCCAGCCGACGGGCAAGGGCCTCGGCGACACCGTCGCTCGCGCCGCCGCGCGCAAGAGCGCCTCTGCTGAGGGCGCCACGAGCACCGGCGCCATCAAGACGCTGGATCGCAACGCACGCATCGAAGCGGCCATGCACCGGCCGTGGGACCGCAATCGCGTCAGCAATACGCTGTGGATCTGGCTCGGCATCCTCGTCGTCGTCGCCGCGTTCATCTACACCGCGCCCGACGTGACGAAGATCTTCAGCCCGTCGTGGAACGAGATCGTCGATCCTGCGCGCGATCGCGCGATCTGGCCGCCGCACTTCGGCAGCCGGGGCTGGGACGACGTCATGGCCGCCGTGATCACGACGATCCAGATCGCCTTCGCGGCGACCCTCATGGGAGCGATCGTCTCGGCCGTGGTCGGGCCGCTCTCGGCGCGAAACGTCGCCCCGAACAGCGGGGTGCGCAACCTGTTCCGCGGCATCGCTCTGGTCATCCGCGCGATCCCCGACCTCGTCGTCGCGATCCTGTTCATCATCGCCGCCGGCATCGGCCCGCAGGCCGGTGCGCTGGCGCTCGGCATCGGCGGAGTGGGCCTGCTCGCCAAGCTCATCGGCGACTCGATGGAAGAGGTGCCGAACGGTCCGGAGCGCGCTCTGGTCGCCGGTGGCAGCACTCGCACGCAGGTGTTCTTCTCTTCGACGATGCCGATGTCGGTGCCTGCGATGGTCAGTCACCTGATGTATCTGCTCGAGCAGAACATCCGCTCGGCGACCCTGCTCGGCATCGTCGGCGCGGGCGGGATCGGATTCCTGCTGCTCAACGCGCTGCAGGGGCGTCACTTCGACGAAGTGCTCGCGTACGTGCTCGTCATCATTGCGATGGTGGTTGTGGTCGAGAGCGCTTCGATCCTCATCCGCCGCGCGCTGAAGTAAGCGGACGCCCCG
>JBQDFB010000109.1:0-4511 GCA_052085045.1 Microbacteriaceae bacterium
ATCCTCGCGCCGACCGGGTACTCGCCGAAGTCGCAGTTCCCCAGCAACGTGGAGTTCGTCGAGAAGTACACCGAGATGCACGGCAACCCGCCCTCAGAAGATGAAGCCAATGCCTACACGACCGGGCAGGTCGTCGCCGCTGCGGTCGAGGGCGTCGGCTGCGCCGAGCAGGGCGAATGCCAGCAGGAACTCATCGACTGGCTGCGTGACAATGAGGTCGACACCGTGGTCGGCACCCTCAGTTGGGATGAGACGGGGAAGCCCACCGGCGCCCACCTCATCCAGCAGTGGGTCGACGGCGAGATCCAGATCGTCCTCCCCGAGGACGTCAAGGAGACCGACTTCGTCTTCCCGAAGCCGGCCTGGTGATCCACGCATCGTGAGTGGAGCACTGTTACTGCAAAGCCTCGTGCTCGGCGTGCTGCTGGGAGGGCTCTACGCCCTCCTGGCCGCCGGGCTCACCCTCTACTTCGGGATCATGCGCGTTGTCATGATCGCGCACTCCGCCTTCCTCATCCTCGCGGCCTACCTCGCGTGGTGGTTCAACCGTGAGACGGGCATCGATCCCCTGGTGTCGCTCGTCGTCACCGTGCCGCTGTTCTTCCTGACCGGTGTCGTGATGCAGCGGCTGCTCATCTCGCGACTGAAGCCCCTGACGCTCACGATGATGTCGGTGCTGCTCACTTTCGCGGTCGCGCTCATCATCGAAGGTGCGCTCGGGTTCTTCTTCACGGGAACGCAGCGTCGCATTCCGCTGCCGTATGCGAGTGCGAGCTTCGACTTCTTCGGTGCGCAGGTTCCCGTGGTGAAGCTCATCGCCTTCGGCCTTGCGGCCCTCGCGCTCGCGCTGCTGTTCGTGCTGCTGAAGTACACGCGGTTCGGCCAGGCGCTGCGCGCCACCATCCAGCACCCGGAGGCGGCACGGCTCGTCGGCATCAACACCGATCGGGTCGCCGGCTACGGGTTCGGGCTCGGCCTCGCGACCGCCGCGATCGGCGGCACGGCGCTCTCGCTCGACGCCACGATCTATCCCTCGTTGCACTGGCACTGGATCGGCCCGCTCATGGCGATCATCGTCGTCGGCGGTCTCGGCAGCATCCCGGGCGCGGCCATAGCGGCCCTCCTGCTCGGCATCGCACAGAGTCTGCTCCAGCTCCCGCTGGGGCCGACGTGGGCGCAGACGGTCTTCTACGTCGCGCTGTTCGCCACGCTCATGTTCCGTCCGCAAGGATTCTTCGGAGGTCGTCTTGCCCAGCGTTTCTAGCAGAGACCCGATCGCCACCGAGACGGTCGTGGTCGCTCCGCCCGCTCCCCGCAGACGCCCGTCGGCGACGTGGGTGAAGATCGTCCTCATCATCGTCGGAGCCGCACTCATCCTGTCGTTCCCGACGATCGCGCCGAACCCGTACATCCTGTCGGCCGGAGTGGTCATCCTCAACTACGCCGTGCTGTCGACGGGGTGGAACTTCATGGGCGGTTTCACGGGATACATCTCCCTGGGGCACGCCGCGTACTTCGGACTCGGTGCCTACGGCACCGGACTGCTGATCAAGTACCTCGCACTCCCGGGCTTCGTCGCCTGGATCGTCGCCGCGGTGCTCGTCGCGATCATCGCCATCCCGATCGGCATCGCCGCATTGCGTGTGCGCGGCGCCTCCTTCGTGATCGTCTCGATCGCCTTCGTGCTGATCATGCTTCTGGTGTTCCAGAGCTGGCGCGAAGTCACCGGCGGTTCCGAGGGCCTGATCGTCCCCCGCCCGTTCCCTGACATGCTCCGCCCGGAGCACCATCGCGTCTTCTTCTACCTGTTCGTCCTGCTGTTGGCCGTCGCGCTCGCCGTGTGGTGGATCATCGACCGGTCGAAGTTCGGCACCGCGTTGAAGTCGATCCGCGAGGACGAAGACAAAGCTCAGTCGCTCGGTGTCCCCACCACCCGGTACAAGCTCATCGCCTACATTCTCTCGGCGCTGTTCGTATCGCTCGGCGGAGGTCTCTACGCGCTGTGGTTCGGCGACCTGGATCCGATCTTCCAGTTCTCGATCCTCATCGGCTCGTACATGGTGCTCATGGCCCTTCTCGGCGGTGTGCGGAACCTGTTCGGCCCGCTGCTGGGCGCACTGGTCGTGGGCATTGCGCTCGAGTACTTCAAGCTCGAGTTCGGCGACACGCAGTTCCACCTCATCGCCACCGGCATCCTGCTCGGCATCGTCGTGCTCTTCATGCCGGACGGCATCATCCCGGCCGTGAAGGGCCTGTTCACCCGATCGTCGAACGAGGCGTCGATCCGCGAGTTCACCGCCGGAGAGCTGCTCGAGCAGAACAAGAAGCAGACAGCGGATGCTTCGACAGAGGAGACGCCGTCATGAACGCTCCGACCGCACCATCCACCGCCACGCTCGAGAATCTGAGCACGGTCTCGATGACGAAGTCCTTCGGCGGCGTCACCGCCGTCGACGGAGCCACGGTCACGTTCCAGGAGGGCAAGGTCAACGGTCTGATCGGGCCGAACGGGTCGGGCAAGACGACCTTCTTCAACTGCGTGACGGGCATGATCAAGCCGGACTCCGGCGAAGTCCGCTATCGCGGACGCGCGATCACTCGCAAGTCGCCAGACCGCGTCGCCCGCGCCGGGATCGGCCGCAGCTTCCAGCTGTGCCGGGTTTTCCCTCGCATGACGGTGATGGAGAACCTGCTGGTGGCCGTGCGCAGCACGAGCATCCGTCAGCAGTTGCGCTCCGCCCATGATCCGGAAGAACTCGAACGGGCGCGCGGGTGGTTGCGCCGTGTCGGCATCGACCATCTCGAACACGCCGAGGCGCGCAATCTCAGCTACGGACAGCAGAAGCTGCTGGAACTGGCGGGCGTTCTCATGGGCGAGCCGGACACGATCATGCTCGATGAGCCCGCCGGTGGGGTGAACCCTGCGCTCATCGGACGCATCGCCACCCTCGTGCGCGAGCTCAACGAGGAGGGCAAGACCTTCATCATCGTCGAGCACAACATGGAGATGGTCATGAGCCTGTGCGACCACGTCGTGGTTTTCGATCGCGGACGCCAGATCGCCGAGGGCGCCCCCGAGATCATCCAGCAAGACCCGCGAGTCCTGGAGGCCTACCTTGGAGTCTGAAGCGAAGAACCTGCTCGAACTGCGCGACATCGAGGCTGGTTACGGACGCGCGGCGCTCGTGCTCCGTGGTCTGACGGTCGAGGTGCCGCCCGGGTCGGTGGTGTGCCTGGTCGGTCCGAACGGTGCCGGCAAGTCGACGGTGCTGAAGGTGGCCAGCGGCATGCTGAAGCCCCGATCGGGAAGCATCAGCGTCGACGGCCGTGACATCACCGGCGAAGGTCCGCAGTCGATGCTGCGCCACGGACTCGCACACGTCCTGCAAGGGCACAGTGTGTTCCGCGAGATGTCGGTGGGTGAGAACGTGATGCTCGGCGCCTTCACCCTCAAAGACCAGAAGGTCATCCAGGAACGCGTCGAGTTCGTGCAGAATCTCTTCCCGATCGTCGGGGAGCGGTGGAAGCAGCTCGCCGGGCTCCTGTCGGGCGGCCAGCAGAAGCAGGTCGAGTTCGCACGCTCGCTGATGGTGAGCCCGAAGGTCGTACTGCTCGACGAGCCATCGATGGGGCTCGACCCCAAGACGACCGAGAAGGTCTTCGAACAGATCGTGCGCATGCGGGATGCCGGCACCGCGGTGCTGCTCGTCGAGCAGAATGCTCGGCGGGCGCTCGAGACCGCCGACATCGGATGCGTGCTCGACCTCGGACGCGTGCACATCTCCGGACCGGCATCCGAATTGCTCGCCGACCCGACGCTTGCCGCTCTGTATCTGGGCGGCAAGCCGGCCGCCGCCGATGCGACAACGCCCGGCGCGGGCCTCTAGAACATCGCGCGCGGTAAGACCATGAGACAAGAACGGAACGAGATGTCACTGACCACCACTGCTCCGACCCCGGCTTCCGCGTTCGCGAAGACACGGGAGATCGGCATCATCATGAACGGAGTCTCGGGACGCATGGGGTACCGCCAGCACCTGGTGCGCAGCATCCTGGCGATCCGAGACCAGGGCGGCATCGAGCTCTCCGACGGGACGAAGGTCACGGTTCGACCGCTGCTGGTCGGTCGCAGCGAGGCGAAGCTCGCTGAACTCGCCGAGCGGCACGGGATCACCGACTACACGACCGATCTCGACGCCGCCCTGGCGGATCCGCAATGGGAGATCTACGCCGACTTCCTCGTGACGAAGGCCCGCGCGAGCGCGCTGCGCAAGGCGATTGCGGCGGGCAAGACCATCTACACCGAGAAGCCGACCGCCGAGTCCGTTGAGGAATCGCTGGAGCTCGCCCGCCTCGCCCGCGAGGCCGGCGTCAAGACCGGCGTCGTGCACGACAAGCTCTATCTGCCCGGATTGCAGAAGCTCAAGCGGCTCGTCGACTCGGGGTTCTTCGGTCGGATCCTCTCCGTGCGCGGCGAGTTCGGCTACTGGGTGTTCGAGGGCGACTGGCAG
>JBQDFB010000110.1:0-4474 GCA_052085045.1 Microbacteriaceae bacterium
GTTCGACACGGCTGACGAGGTGTTCGCGGAGCTTGTCGCCGGAGTGTGACGGTCGATCCCGACGTTCAGGTCGCGATTTTTGCCGGTCTCAGCGCGGCATAACGACAGAAATCGCGACCCGAACGAGCGCGCGGAAGCCGGCGCCCTACAGGATGACGGTCGAGCGGCCGTGCACGATCACGCGGTCCTCGGCGTGCCACTGGACGGCGCGGGCGAGCACCTGACGCTCGACGTCGGCGCCGCGACTCTGCAGCGCGGCTGCGGAATCGGCGTGCGTGACGCGGGTGACGTCCTGCTCGATGATCGGCCCCTCGTCGAGGTCGGCGGTGGCGTAGTGGGCGGTCGCGCCGATGAGCTTCACTCCGCGCTCCTTGGCGCGCGCGTACGGGTTTGCGCCGATGAACGCTGGGAGGAACGAGTGGTGGATATTGATGACGGGCGCACCGATGCGCTCGATGAAGTCGTCGGTGAGGATCTGCATGTACCGCGCGAGCACGACGAGGTCGACGTTGCCCTGCAGCAGTTCGAGCTGACGCGATTCCATGGCGGCCTTCGCCTCGGCATCCGGGCCGCCGGGGATGTGCACGAACGGCACGCCGAAGGTGCGCACGGACTCCGCCAGGTCGGGGTGGTTCGAGACGACCATGGTGATGTCGACGTCGAGCTGCCCACGCTGCTGACGCCACAGCAGCTCCATCAGACAGTGGTCGTACTTCGACACGAAGATCGCGACGCGCTTGCGGCGCGCGGTGTCGTGCAGTGACCATTCCATGGCGAACCTCGCGGCCACCTCGTCGAGCGACGCCTCCAGCGCCGGGCGCGCCGCGGCCAGGCCGTCGAGGTGGATCACCGTGCGCTGGAAGAAGCGTCCGCCCGCGGCATCCGTCGAATGCTGGTCGAGCGAGATGATGTTCGCACCGTGCTGCGCGAGGACGTTCGCGACGGCGGCGACGATTCCGGGCTGGTCATCGCAGGCGATGAGCAGACGTGCGGTATCGGGCTGAGACATGGATGCTCCTTGCAGGGGTGTGCATCGATTCTGCCGCTTCGACGGCGGACGTGGCGAATCGGTAATCTGTGCGGATGAAGCTCACCGCGGATCTGCTGGCCGCCGCGCGGGCGCAGCTCACCGGCATCCCGAAGGAAGGGCTCGGTGAGGAACGCTCCTCGCGCTGGCGCGGCGACCGGATCGTGCGGGTCGGGGAAGCCTGGCACGTCGGCGTGCTGCTGCTCACCGATGATCGGGTGCTTGCGACGGGAGAGGTGCTGCGCGCCGCCGACCCCGGGCGCCGCGGGTACACCGCCGAGTCGGCACGCGAGCGCGCGGCCCGACGGCAGATGGCCCTGCGCGGCGGGTTCGGCGAGGGCGAGGTCGCGCACGTCGGATGGTCGGTCGTCGACGTGGATGCTGTGGATGCCGGCGACTCGTCTGGCCCGCTGTCCCTGCGTGATGGCGTGCCGATGGTGCGGTGGTCGGGCGCGGCGTATCGGCCGCTGGAGGCGTACCTGCGGGAGCAGATCGAACTGATGCTCGAGGAGTGAGCGAGCGGCTTCGACTCGCTCCGCTAGCTCAACGTCCGGGCCCTGCGTGGAGTCGTATCTCTGCGGGTCGTTGAGCGGAGGCGGCGCAGCCGCCGCAGACGAAACGCGTTGAGCGAGCGTCAGCGAGTCGAAACGACCTCCGCAAAGCGGCGCAGCAGGTCCGTGCCGGTGACGGATGCCGCGAGCACCCGCGCGGCCGTCAGATCGTACTCATGCGGGGCGAAGTACCCCGTGGTCCGGTAGTACGTCATCCGGTCGACGAAGTCCTGCGGGGTGACCTCCGGATGGAACTGCGTGGCGTAGAGCCGGTCGCCGACGCGATAGGCCTGCACCGGGCAGTCGTCGTTCGTGGCGAGCAGCACGGCACCGGGCGGCGGCTCGATCGAGCCCTCCTTGTGCGCTGTCAGCACCGACATCTGCGGAGCCGAGGGGCCGAACAGAGGATCATCCGCACCGGCGGTGGTGATGCGGATGCTCGTCGCCCGCGTCGACTCCGGCACCGCCGTGCCGACAGTGCCGCCCAGCATCCGGGTCACGACGCCGATGCTGTAGCAGGTGAACATGCCGGCGAGGCGGCCGTCCACGGCATCCTGAGCGACCTGCTCGAGGGAGTTCTCGACGCGTCGCTGAACCTCTCCGCGCTCTTCGGCTGTGACGTTGAACGGCGACCCGCCGACCACGATGCCGTCGTATTGCTCGGCGGTCGAGGCGTCGAGCGGTCGCTCCAACAGATCCCACCGATCGAGCGCGGGCACGCCGAGAGCGCGCCGGAACGACTGGTGCTCGGCATCCGCCGCACCCTGCTCCGGCCTCACGCAGACGTACAGGATCGAGGCCACCTCACGATTCTATTCGGCCTCAGGGAATAACTTCGCCGGAGCCGCGTTTAACTTGAGTGATGTACACTCAACTTCATACCTGAGTGACATACGCTCAACTTTCAGGAGGACGCATTGCCTAACGAATACAGCGACACCGGAGCCGGTTCGTTCGACGAGTTCCTGGCTCGGTATCTCGCGGGCGAGCAGGCCCGGCAGACCCGATCCATCGACCTCAGCCGGTTCCTGACCGCGCGCACCCAGCAGATTCTGCAGCGCGCAGGGCGCTTCGCCCTCGAACGCGGCCAGACCGAGCTCGACGCGCTGCACGTGCTGCGCATGATCGTCGAGGACGACGCCGTCGTGCGCGCCATCGAGAACATCGGCGTGACGGCCAAGCAGATCATCGAAGCCGTGGAATCACGACTGCCGATGCCGAGCGAATCCGCGAATGCCGGCGCCGCCACCATCACCCCGAGCGCGAGCCGCGCGCTCTTCCACGCCTACCAGGTCGCCCGCTCGTCCGGCGCCACGTACATCGACCCCGAGCACCTCTTCTTCGCGCTGGTGCTCGGACAGGACGTGCCCGCAGGGCGGGTGCTGGCCGAAGCCGGCGTCACCGCCGAAGCCCTCACGCAGGGTGTGCGCGAGCACGTCTCCGCGCCGGTCGGCGGAGAGGGCGCGGGGCCGGAGGCGACAGCATCCGATTCGCCCATGCTCGACACATACGGCTCCGACCTCACCGCCCGTGCCCGCGAAGGCGCGCTCGACCCGGTGATCGGCCGGGCCGACGAGATCGAGCAGACCATCGAGATCCTCAGTCGGCGCACCAAGAACAACCCGGTGCTGATCGGTGAGGCGGGCGTCGGCAAGACCGCGATCGTCGACGGCATCGCCCAGGCGATCGTCGCTGGCACGGTTCCCGCGCAGCTCGAAGGCCGCCGCGTCATCACGCTCGATCTTCCGGGCATGCTCGCCGGCGCTCGTTACCGCGGCGATTTCGAGGAGCGCCTCACCAAGACCATGGACGAGATCGCCGCCCGCAAGGACGAGCTGATCGTGTTCATCGACGAAGTGCACACGGTCGTGGGCGCCGGGGCCGCCGGCGATGGCGGCATGGATGCCGGAAACATTCTCAAGCCACGACTCGCGCGTGGTGACCTGCACATGGTCGGCGCGACGACGCTCAACGAGTACCGCACGATCGAGAAGGACCCGGCGCTGGAGCGCCGCTTCCAGCCGGTCAAGGTCGACGAACCGTCCAACGAGGATGCCGTGCTGATCCTGCAGGGTCTGCGCGCCGCGTACGAAGACCACCACAGCGTGACGTTCACCGATGCCGCACTGCGTGCCGCGGTGACCATGAGCGCCCGGTACCTGCCTGACCGGGTGCTGCCCGACAAGGCGATCGACCTGATCGACCAGGCCGGTGCCCGGTTGCGCCTGAAGCGGGGGCTGCCCGTGGACACGTCGGCTCTGCTGACCGAGCTCGCCGACCTCGAGTCGCGCAAGAACGCTGCCGTGACGGCCGAGATGTACGAAGAGGCTTCGCAGCTGCGTGATGAGATCACAGCGACGCAGGCGCGGATCGACGCGGCATCCACCGGCCAGGCACCCACCACCGGTGACGCCGTCGTCGACGAGCGCGAGATCGCCGAGGTGATCGCACGGGCGACCGGCATTCCGGCCAGCCGCCTCACCGAGGGCGAGCGCGAGCGTCTCGCAGACCTCGAAGCCGAGCTGCACGATCGCGTGATCGGGCAGGATGACGCCGTGACCGCCGTGGCACGATCCGTGCGCCGCAGCCGCACCGGCATGGGCGATGCGCGCCGACCGGTCGGATCCTTCCTGTTCCTCGGCCCGACGGGCGTCGGCAAGACCGAACTCGCGAAGGCCCTCGCCGACCGCCTGTTCGACGACGAGAACGCCGTGATCCGCTTCGACATGAGCGAGTTCGGCGAGCGGCACACCGTGTCGCGGCTGGTCGGCGCCCCTCCGGGATACGTCGGCTACGACGAGGCCGGCCAGCTCACCGAGCGCGTGCGGCGCAACCCGTACTCGATCGTGCTGTTCGACGAGATCGAGAAGGCGCACCCCGACGTGTTCAACCTGCT
>JBQDFB010000111.1:0-4401 GCA_052085045.1 Microbacteriaceae bacterium
ATCGCATACGACGGATCATCCGCCGGCGCGGTCGCCTACCGCGAGGCCGCTGTCGAAATCGCGTCCCGACGGACGCAGAGCGAGGAGAACTGATGGCGAAGCGCACCGGACTGGGCCGAGGTATCGGCGCACTCATACCCACGGCTGACCAGTCGGCACGTCCCGTCGACGTCTTCTTCCCCGGCGCCACGATTACCCCGGTCGAGACGGTCAGCGAACCCGAGGTCGATAACGAGACGGGCGACGCCGTCGAGGAGGAGCTCGCAGCGGTTCCCGGCATCCACCTGATGCAGATCGACCCGAAGAGCATCGTCCCCAACCCGCGTCAGCCGCGTCAGCACTTCGACGCCGACGACCTCGCAGAGCTCGTCCATAGTGTGCGCGAGTTCGGCGTGCTCCAGCCTGTCGTCGTCCGGAGGAATGGCGACGGCGACTTCGAGCTCATCATGGGGGAGCGGCGCACCCGGGCCGCGCGCGAGGCCGGCCTCGAAGCGATCCCGGCAATCGTCCGCGACACCGCCGACGAAGACCTCCTCCGCGATGCTCTGCTCGAGAACCTGCACCGCTCCGAGCTGAACCCGCTGGAAGAGGCATCCGCCTACCAGCAGCTGCTCGAAGACTTCGGCATCACCCAGGATGAATTGGCGACCCGCATCGGTCGCTCCCGCCCGCAGATCAGCAACACGATCCGCCTGCTGCGGCTCCCGGTGCCCGTCCAGCAGCGCGTCGCGGCCGGTGTCCTCTCGGCCGGACATGCCCGGGCCCTGCTCTCTCTCGACGACCACGAGAAGATGCAGAAGCTCGCTGACAAGATCGTCAACGAAGATCTCTCCGTGCGCGCGACCGAAGAGGCGGCCAAGGCGCAGCCGTCGGATGGAACCCCGAAGCCGAAGCCGCAGGCGGGGGCCCGACGGGGCTACCTCGACGAGGTGTCAGGCAAGCTCGGCGATCGCCTGAATACCCGGGTGAAGATTACGCTCGGCGCAAGAAAAGGCCAGGTCGCGATCGAATTCGCGTCTATCCAGGATCTTAACCGTATCCTTGCCGAACTGGGTGAAGGCCAATACGGCTCCTGACCCGCAGTACGGATTTATCGCCCCGGCATCCATCCGGCTCTAGAGTGGGCTGAGACCGGAGGGGGCCACATGGCAGAGAAGAAGTCCACGGCCGGGCGTCTGAGCGCACGGGTCGTCGGAATCAGCATCGCCGCCGCACTCGGTGGCTTCCTGTTCGGATTCGACACTGCTGTCATCAACGGGGCCGTGGACGCCCTGGCCGGAGCATTCGAACTCGGGCCGGCCCTGCAGGGCTTCGCCGTCTCATCCGCGCTGCTCGGTTGTGCGGTGGGTGCCTGGTTCGCCGGCAGCCTCGCGAACAAGCTCGGGCGGATTCCGGTGATGGTGATCGCCGCGATCCTCTTCCTCGCCTCATCGATCGGATCGGGCTTCGCTGTCGGCGTCGTCGACCTCATCGTGTGGCGTGTGATCGGTGGACTCGGCGTCGGTGCGGCATCCGTCATCGCCCCGGCCTACATCGCCGAGGTCTCGCCCGCGAAGGTGCGCGGCCGCCTCGGCTCTCTGCAGCAGCTGGCTATTGTCACCGGTATCTTCACCGCGCTGCTGTCGAATGCCCTCCTCGCGAACATCGCCGGATCTGCGGCAGACGTGCTTTGGTTCGGCATCGACGCGTGGCGCTGGATGTTCATGATGGAGGCGATTCCTGCGATCGTCTACGGAGTCATGGCGCTGCGTCTCCCCGAGTCCCCGCGATTCCTCGTGGCGCGTGGCCAGATCGACAAGGCCTCGCAGGTGCTTCACGACTTCACCGGCGAGACCGATGTGAACATCAAGATCGAAGAGATCCGCGGCACCCTCAACTCTGAGCAGAAGGAATCGCTCAAGGACCTACGCGGTGACCGGTTCGGTTTGAAACCGATCGTCTGGGTGGGCATTCTGCTCAGTGTCTTCCAGCAGTTCGTCGGCATCAACGTGATCTTCTACTATTCGACGACGCTGTGGCTCTCGGTCGGGTTCGAAGAATCGCAGGCCCTTCTGACGTCGGTCATCACGTCGATCACGAACATCGTCGTCACCATCGTCGCGATCCTGCTCGTTGACAGGGTCGGGCGGCGGCCGATGCTGCTCACGGGCTCCATCGGTATGGCGGTCACGCTCGGCATGATGTCGCTCGCGTTTTCGTTCGGCACCCTGCAGGACGGCGCTGTCACGCTGCCTCAGCCCTGGTCGTTGATCGCGCTGATCTGCGCCAACGGCTTCGTGGTGTTTTTCGGGGCGACGTGGGGCCCGCTGGTCTGGGTGCTGCTGGGAGAGATGTTCCCGAACAGCATCCGTGCCGGAGCACTGGCGGTCGCCGCGGCGGCGCAATGGATCGCGAACTTCTTCATCTCGACGACGTTCCCGGCATTCGCCGAGATCGGGCTCACCTTCGCGTACGGGTTCTACGCGTTCTTTGCGATCGTTTCGTTCTTCTTCGTGTTCTATCAAGTGCCCGAAACGAAGGGCCGAGAGCTCGAGACCATGACGGATGTCGCGAATCTGCCGCGCCGCGGAGGCAAGAAGCGCGCGTAGGCTGGATGCATGTCTGAAGCCGTTCCCCGCCGCGCCAGCCTCGAGGTGCTGCGTGCCGAGGCGGCCGATGAACGGGCGGTGCTCGTTCAGGAGCGACTGCTGAGCGGCGAGGATCCCTGGGACTTCATGGAGGATCTGCCGAGCATCGACGAGCTGGTCGTGTACTTGCTGCGCGCTGACAACATCAACGCGAACGACGGCGTGCGCCCGAATGCGGCCCGCAACTACCGCGTCATGCGGCAGATCGCGCTGGAATACCCGGAGCTCACGCCCGCGGTGTGGGGGCTTCTCGGTGACGGCGAACGTCAGCGGGTGTGGGATGCCACGATCGCAGACGTCTCGTAGCATCCACCCTCGAAGAGAGCCCGGACTGCACACGAAAGAGCCCGCCCTCCCCGGAGGGAGTGACGGGCTCTGAGGCGAAGCGGATCAGCCGATGAACGCGGCCAGGTCCTGCTCGAGAGCGGGCTTGGGCTTGGCGCCGATGATGGTCGTCTTGACCTCGCCGCCGCTGAAGACCTTCATGGCCGGGATCGAGGTGATCTGATACTTCATCGCCAACTCGGGGTTCTCATCGACGTTGAGCTTCACGATGGTGATCTTGTCGGGGTGCTCGGCCTGAATCTGGTCCAGGACCGGCGCGACCATGCGACACGGTCCGCACCATTCGGCCCAGAAGTCCACGAGCACGGGGCCATCGGCCTGCAGGACGTCCTGCTCGAACGTCGCCTGGGTGGTTGCCTTGGCAGTCATCAGCTTCTCTCCTTGATTGAGGTTCACCCGCTACAACAGCGAGCTGAAAGAATGTGTTCCCCGCGCGTCAGGCGACGACGGTGGCCGCCTCGGCGGCCGGGACCTCCACCGACACATCTTCGATATCCGCGAGGAAGTGCTCGGCGTCGAGGGCTGCGACCGTGCCGGAACCGGCGGCGGTGATCGCCTGACGGTAGGTCGGGTCGATGACGTCGCCGGCGGCGAAGACACCGGGGACTGACGTGCGCGACGACCGTCCGTCGACCCAGATCGTGCCCTCGGGGGTGAGCGTCAGCTTGTCGTGCACGAGGTGGGTGCGCGGGTCGTTGCCGATGGCGATGAACAGACCGTCGAGGGCCAACTCACGAGAAGTGCCGTCGGTCGTCGAGCGCAGGGTGACGCCGGAGACGGAGTCACCGCCGGTGATCTCCTCGACCTCGCTGTTCCAGATGAACTCGATCTTCTCGTTCGCGAATGCTCGCTCCTGCATGATCTTCGAGGCGCGCAGGGTGTCCTTGCGGTGGATCACGTAGACCTTGTCGGCGAAGCGGGTGAGGAAGGTGGCCTCTTCCATCGCCGAGTCGCCGCCGCCGACGACGGCGATGGTCTTCTTCTGGAAGAAGAAGCCGTCGCACGTGGCGCACCACGAGACGCCGTAGCCGGAGAGGCGCTCTTCGCCCGCGATGTCGAGCTTGCGGTAGGCCGAGCCGGTCGCGTAGATAACCGTCCGCGCCTCATGTTCGACACCGCTGCCGAGCGAGACCTTCTTGACCGGTCCGTCCAGGTCGAGCGAGGTGACATCGTCGTAGACGACCTCGGTGCCGAATCGCTCGGCCTGCTCCTGGAACTTCATCATCAGTTCGGGGCCCTGGATGCCCTCGGGAAAGCCGGGGTAGTTCTCGACGTCGGTGGTGTTCATCAGCTCGCCGCCGACTTCGACCGAACTCGCGATGAGGAGCGGTTCGAGGCTCGCGCGGGCCGCGTAGATGGCGGCGGTGAACCCGGCCGGGCCGGAGCCGATGATGATGACCTTGCGCATGTCCTCTTCCTTCTCGCGTGC
>JBQDFB010000112.1:0-4374 GCA_052085045.1 Microbacteriaceae bacterium
GGCGCGGCAGCAGGCGGCGCTGGTGCTTGCCGTAGTCGAGCAGCACGACCTCCTGGCCGTCGGCTCCGTCGAACTGGCGGCGCTGGGTCGCGTAGGTGATCGCGATGTACAGACCGAGTGCGGAGCCCCAGGATGCTGCACCGTCGAGGGACACGCGTCCCTGAACCAGGGTGCCGAGCATCGTGAAGAAGCGGCGGCCGGGGCTGTCGATCGGGCTCGTGTAGGTGCCATCGGGAGCGACGTCGCCGTATTTGTTCAGCAGGTTGGTGCGCGGGATGCGCACGCTGTCGAAGGCGAGCCGGCCGTTGTCGATGCCGTTCAGCCCGCCCTTGAGACCGTCGTCCTCGCGGGTGATGCCGGGGAGGTCGTTGCCGTCATCGCCGCGCAGCGGCACGTAGAAGCAGTGCACGCCATGGCTGACACCATTCGTGATCAGCTGCGCGAAGACGGTGGCGGCGACGCCGTGCAGGGCGGCGTTGCCGAGGAACTCCTTCGTCGCCGCACGGAACGGGGTGTGGATGACGAACTCTTCCGTGTCCGGGTCGTACGTCGCCGTGGTCGCCGCTGCGGCGACGTCGGAGCCGTGGCCGATCTCGGTCATCGCGAAGGCTCCGGGGATGGAGAGGTCCATGACTCCGGGCAGCCACTTGCGGTGGTGCTCTTCGGTGCCGAGCTGCAGGATCGCCGAGCCGAACAGACCCCACTGCACGCCGGCCTTGATCTGCAGGCTCGGGTCGGCGGCGACGAGCTCTTCGAAGCCCGAGATGTTGGCGCCGTTGTTGTCCTCCCCGCCGTACTCCTTCGGGAAGGCGCGGTGCACAGCCTTGTTGTCGACGAGGAGGTGCAGCTGACTGAGCACGCGTTCGCGGTGCTCGTCCTTGCCGAGGTCATCCTTGCGCCAGAACGCAGGGTCCTTGATCATCTCGCGCGCTGTGCGGCGGGTGTCGGCCCAGGTGCCCAGCAGCAGGTCACCCACCCGATCGACGTCGATGCGCGGGGCTTCGTCGTCTGAATGTGTCGTTGCAGTGCGGACGGCGGCGTCGACCATGGGTGCGGTTCCTCTCGGAGAGAAGTAGGGATACTTCGATCGTAGGACTCCTCCAATCCGCGGTAAAGCGTGCTGTGTATTCCCTCCAATGGAGGTAGCGGGTGTGGACACGCCGCGTTGTCGTGAGCCGACAGGTTGCGGGTGAGTGCGCTTTGGGCGCGATGGGTCGGGGGCTCGTACTGGCGCGCGGATGCTGTATGAAGTTGGTCGGTTATCGCGCCGCGTAACCGACCAAACCGATCCAGCATGACGCAGAGCAGTGAAGATAGAGAGATGAGCATGAAGTACCGAACCGAGGCGATCAACCGCGATGGCGGCGATGGCGAAGCGCGCGTTCGCGACGGGTTGACGGTGACCGTTTCTTCACCGTTGAATCCCGATCGCGATCCCGCTGGCACGAACCCCGAGCAGTTGCTCGCGCTGGCCTGGGCGACGTGTCTGAACGCGACCGCTCAGGCCGTTGTCACCCGCAGGTCACGGACGGCCGTGCGCGTCGAGGTCGAACTGCACGATGCTTCGGCCGGTATCGGATACGAGTTCCACGTCGACGCGTATCTCTCTGTGGAGGGTGCGTCAGACGACGAAGCTCAGCGGGTGCTCGACGCCGCGCACGCCCGCTGCCCGGTGTCGAAACTCATCGGCGAGGCGGCGACCGTTGCCGTGCATACCGAGGCGTGGTCGGCGGTCAGCTGACTGGTGTCGACCTGGTCTCGTCGGCGGATGGCGTGTCACCAGCGGATGCCGCAG
The DNA here is from genome assembly GCA_052085045.1 of Microbacteriaceae bacterium. GTDB lineage: Bacteria > Actinomycetota > Actinomycetes > Actinomycetales > Microbacteriaceae > Microbacterium. Next base: position 1,796 of record JBQDFB010000112.1, read on the forward strand.
ACTCGGGATCCGTCGATGTGCGTGACCTGTTCGACCTGACACCGCCGAGTTTGACCACCTCGCGAAGTTTCTCGTCGACAAACTTCCCTATCGTCGTCGAGTGCGCCCAGTTCGTCATGGACACCCATGTGGAGTCTCGGATGTAGAGCATGTCGAGCGCGATCATCAGCAGCGAGAAGGGCCACAGACCCAGCAGGATGCCGATACCCGAGTGCATGAACACGAGCGAGATCAAGACGAAGATGCGAGAAGGACGCCACAGCAGCGCCAGGGGGAACAGCGTCTGCACCCACAGCGCGATGAACGTCGCGATGTAGATGAGCAACGAGGACTGCCACAGCAACTCGTTGAACGCCGGGTAGACCATGAACGAGTCAATGCGCAAAGCGTAGAACAGCGCTGTGCCGTCGAGCCACTCGCTGCCCTGAAGCTTCCAGATCCCCGAGACCACGTAGACGACGATGATCTGAAAACAGCACAGGATGAGCGCGACGTTGTGCCCCGCGTTGACGATGTAGCTCGGGATGAACTGCCTTGGCGTCCTTGCTCTCTGCGATCGGCGCTGTCGACGTTTCGCAAGCCAGGAATCCACTGAGTAGTGCGCACCGAGATTCGCGAAGATCAGGAACAGCAGCGTGATGCGGTAGAGAGTGTCTCCTCCGTTGAGAACGTAGGGGTTGTTCGCCTGCAGGGCGAACACCAGGATCCAGGTCAGCACCGTCATCAGACGCGTCTGGTAACCGATCGTGAAAACAACCGCGATAGCGATCAGCAAGAAGAAGACGAGGTCGAAGACCAACGCATTCTCCTTGGGGAACAAGGTGTTGAAGGTGAAGAATCCGCGGCGTTTTGCTTCCGGGTCGACCCAGAACGATGCCGGGCCCCACAGCAGCGAGCGCTCAGAAATGCTGGGAACGAGCGTTATCAGCAGCCCCAGGCCGTACAGGATGCGCAGTATCGAGAAACTGCGCAGGTTGTGAGACGCGGAGGTGAGCCATCCCAGCCAGCGATCGAAACGTTCACTCAGCTTCACGACGGGCCTCCCCGAACTCGAAGGTCCCGCCATTGCGTTCGATCAGCGCCCGATACTCGGACACGATCTCTGGATCAACTCCGACCGTCGACTGCCGCCACCCGAAGGTTGAGATGGTCGGACTGAACTGCTGCTCCTCATCGAAACGATGAGTGAAGTCGTTTGCCCGCTCGCGCACAACACGCCACTGGACTCGCTCGATCTTCTCATCGAAGCCAGCGGTGGCGAACAGAGTGATGTTCCGCATCATCATGTAGTCCATCCGCAGGTACCGGATGACATCGCCATCTTCTTCACCCAGGTCCGCGATCAACTCCTCCACCGGGATAGCGCGGAACCCGTCGCCGGTCGATTCGATGAAGGTATCGCGAGCGCGAGTCTGCTGCTCTTCCTCCAAAGCGCGGTAGCGATTCAGGTACGTGGCCGAGGTATTCCAGCTCGGCTTCTGTATCCGCGACGGGAACGGATTCCCCTCAGCCGCGCGTTGCTCGATCTGTGTGAAGTTGACCCAACCGGATTTGACCATGTCGCCGTTGTCATCGAGCCAGCCGACGCGGAACTGCAGAGTGCGATCGACCTTCATAATGTTCGGCGCAAAAACTCGCCAGGTCTGCCCAAAGTAGGGCAAGGCAACGGATCGGACTTCGCCGCGGAGTGGCGTCCCGACCGGTGAGACGATCAACGCCGTGCCCGCGATGACCACGAAGGCGACGAGGGTGGCAATAATCCCGGTCACGCGTGCAGACCTGGTCAGCACCGGTGGTGAAGGCTTCCTACGCACCGAACTCCCTTTATTCTTCATTCAGCAAACGGGAACGCGGCTGGCGACCCGGAGTCCGGGCCGCCAGCCGTCGTTCATCCGATACGAATTCTCGTATCGGTCAGGCTCAGCTTGACGCCTGCGCCTTCTTGATCATCCGACGAGATCCAACGACCGCCAGCGTGCCGGCGGCGATGAGCATCAGCGCCAGCGGAATCGCCGGGCCGGACTCGGATCCGGTTACAGCGAGACCCTTCGCCACGACCTTGAAGTCGATGCTCACCGATCCCGAATCAGCACCCGTCAGGGTAACCGTGTGGTCGCCCAGGTCGGTGCCCGCAGGAATCGTCCACGTGAACGTGACCGTTCCGTCAGCGTTGGCCGTCTGGGTTCCCAGCTCGACCGGGTCGGAGTTCATGACGCCGGTGACGACCTCGCCCGGCTCGAAACCGGTGCCCGTCGCCGACTGCGTCTGCTCCCGCTCGATCACAGGGTGCTCGATCGTGATGCCCAGCTCACCTGCGTCGGCGTCGCCACCGTCAGCAGCCTCAGCATCGCCAGCCTCAGCATCGCCGGCTTCAGCGTCGGTTGCCTCAGCATCCGTTGCCTCTGCATCGGTGGCTTCTGCGTCGGTTGCCTCAGCATCGGTGGCCTCAGCGTCCGTTGCTTCTGCGTCGGTGGCTTCTGCGTCGGTTGCCTCAGCGTCAGCAGCCTCAGCGTCCGTTGCTTCTGCATCGGTTGCCTCAGCGTCAGCAGCCTCAGCGTCAGCAGCCTCAGCATCGGTTG
>JBQDFB010000113.1:0-4372 GCA_052085045.1 Microbacteriaceae bacterium
CAACCTGCGGTTTTGGAGACCGCTGCTCTGCCAATTGAGCTACCGCCCTAGAGCCCTGACGGGCCCTGGATCTGCATTCATCCTGGGCCCGAAGGCACGGGAAAAGAATGCAGACAACTGCCCGACCAGTGTACGGCATGCCGCGGGACCGGGCGAACGCAGGGGCCGGGACTCAGAACAGCTGCCGCCAGTTCGCCCTGGCGAGATCGAGCAGTTCGTCGCCGCGGCCGGACATCACCGTGCGGATCGCGTAGAGTGCGAACCCCTTGACCTGTTCGGCCGTGACGGCCGGCGGCATCGACAGTTCCTGCCGCTCCGTGACGACGTCGAGCAGCGCGGGGCCGTCGTGGGCGAGGACCTCGGCGACGGCATCCGGGAGATATTCGCTGCGCTCGACGCGCCGTGCGAAGATGCCCAGCGCCTCGGCGACCGCGGCGAAGTTCGGATTGTCGAGGTCGGTCGCGTAGGTGACGAATCCCGCCGCCTTCATCTCGAGCTCGACGAAGTTGAGAGAGGAGTTGTTGACCACGATCGTCTTGACCGGCAACTTGTTCTGGGTGAGGGTGATGAGTTCGCCGAGCATCATCGCCAGTCCCCCGTCTCCGGCGAGTGCGACCACCTGGCGATCCGGCTGTGCGGTCTGCGCGCCGATGCCGTGCAGCAGCGCGTTCGCCATCGAACCGTGGGTGAACGAGCCGACCAGTCTCCGACGGCCGTTCATCGTGAGGTAGCGCGCAGCCCACACGGTGGGCGAGCCGACGTCGGCGGTGAAGATCGCGTCATCGCTCGCCGCCTCGTCGAGCAGGCGTGCGAGATACTGCGGGTGGATGGGGGTCGATCCTTTCGACGGCACCGCCAGCTCGTCGAGCTTGGCGCGCGTCTTGCGGTAGTGCGCGACGGAGTCTTCGACGTGCGAACGGTCGTCCTTCGCGGCGAGGCGCGGGAGCAGTGCGTCTGCGGTGGCGCGCACGTCGCCCACAAGCCCCAGGTCGAGCGGATGCCGTTTGCCGAGTTGTGATCCGCGGATGTCGACCTGGATGGTGGTCGCCTCTTCCGGGTAGAACTGCGGATAGGGGAAGTCGGAGCCCAGCACCAGCAGTGCGTCGGCGGACTCCATCGCCCGATACCCGGAGGCGAAGCCGAGCAGGCCCGTCATGCCGACATCGAACGGGTTGTCGTACTCGATGAACTCCTTGCCGCGCAGGGCATGGACGATCGGTGCGCCCAGGCGGTCGGCGAGCGCGATGACCTCGTCATGCGCTCCCTCGACGCCAGCACCGGCGAGGATCGTCACGTTCTTGGCGGCGTTCAGCAGTTCTGCGGCCTTCTCGAGCTCTGCCGGGCTGGGCATCACGACGGGGCGTGCTCGCTCGATGACTGTGGCCCTGTCATCTTTGATCTCGGCGAGTGCGACTTCGCCGGGGACCACGAGCACCGCGACGCCGCGCTTCTCGATGGCCTCGCGCATCGCAATCTCAAGGATGCGCGGCATCTGCACGGGGTCGGCGACGTACTCGACGTAGACACTGCACTCGCGGAACAGCTCCTGCGGGTGGGTCTCCTGGAAGTAGCCGGTGCCGATCTCGCTGGTCGGGATCTGAGCCGCGATCGCGAGCACGGGTACGCGGGAGCGGTTCGCGTCGAACAGCCCGTTGATCAGGTGCAGGTTGCCGGGGCCGCAGGAGCCGGCAACGACGGCGAGTTCGCCGGTGATCGCGGCATCCGCGGCGGCGGCGAAAGCGGCCGATTCCTCATGACGCACATGCATCCAGCGGATCGTGCCGTCTTTGCGCAGCGCGTCGGTGAAGCCGTTGAGCGAATCACCGGGGATGCCGTAGACCCGGTCGATGTCATTGGCGCGGAGGGTGCGGACGATGTTCTCTGCGACGGTGGCCATGGGTCCGACCCTACTCTCGCCGGGCCAGCGGGGCCCGTGTCTGGCGGCGCCAAGGCTTCGACTCGCTGCGCTCGCTCACCCCGTTTCGACTCGCTCCGCTCGCTCAACGACCCGCATGGCGCTGCGCCCCGGCATGGCGCTGCGCCCCGGCATGGCGCCGCGCCCCGGCATGGCGCCGCGCCCCGCATGGCGCCGCACCCCGGTCGTTGAGCGCAGGCGCGAAGCGCTGAAGACGAAACGCGTTGAGCGAGGAGCGCCAGCGACGAGTCGAAGCGTCCCCACGCAAGGCGGGGAGGTTCAGGCCGTGCGGATGAGTTTCTTGTTCACGAACTCGTCGGCGGCGAGCAGTCCGAGCTCGCGCGAAGTGCCGCTGCGCTTGACCCCGCCGAACGGGAGCTCGGGGCTGTCGGCGAGCACGAGATTCACGTAGACCATCCCCGCCTCGATCTGGTCGGCGACGCGTTCGGCCTGTTCGGCATCCGTCGTGAACACGTACGACCCGAGCCCGAAGGGCGTGCCGTTGGCGATCGCCACCGCGTCCGCTTCATCCGCCGCGCGATACACGACCGCGGCCGGCCCGAACAGCTCTTCGCGGTACGCGTCCATGTCAGCGGTGACGCCAGCGAGCACGGTCGGTGCGAAGAACGCGCCGTCGCGCGTGCCACCGGTCAGCAGCGTGGCTCCCTGCGCGACGGCGCGATCGATCTGCTCCTGCAGCCGCTCAGCGGCGGCCAGCGACGAGAGCGGGCCGAGCACGGTGTCCTCCTGCGTCGGGTCCTCCGCCTGCACGGCGGCGAGCGCGGCGACGAACTTCGCCGTGAACTCCTCGTACAGATCGTCGACGATGATGAAGCGCTTGGCACCGTTGCAGGCCTGACCGTTGGTGTCCAGGCGTGCATCGACCCCGGCCTGCACTGTGGCATCCATGTCGTCGGTGGACAGCACGATGAACGGGTCGGACCCGCCGAGCTCCAGTGCCACCTTCTTCAGGTTGCGTCCGGCGATCTCGGCCACGGCAGCGCCGGCACGCTCGGACCCGGTCACCGACACCCCGCGCACACGCGGGTCGGCGATGATCGATGCCGCCTGCTCATTCGTGGCGTACACGTTGATGTACGCACCATCTGGCAGTCCGGCATCCCGGTAGATCGCCTCCAGCGCCGCGGACGATTCCGGGCACTGCGGCGCATGCTTGAGGATGATCGTGTTCCCGACCGCGAGGTTCGGAGCCGCGAACCTCGCGACCTGGTACGCCGGGAAGTTCCACGGCATGATCCCCAGCAGCGGCCCGAGCGGCGCCCGCCGGACCACCGCACGACCGTCGCCCAGGATGTCAAGCGGCTGGTCGCCGGTGATCTTGTCGATGTTGTCGGCGTAGAACTCGATGATGTCGGCGGCGAAGTCGACTTCTCCGACGGCGGCAACGATCGGCTTGCCCATCTCCTTGACGATGATCGCCGCGAGCTCATGCTCCCGCTCGCGGTGCAGTTGGGCGATACGGCGGATCACGTCCGCGCGCTCGGCCGCCGGCTTCGCCGCCCAGACGGATGCCGCAGCATCCGCCCGCGCGACGGCATCGGCGATCTGCGCATCGGTGAAGGTGTCGTATGTGGCGGTCGTCTCACCCGTTGCGGGGTTGGTCACGGCGTAAGTGGTCATCATCGTCCTCTCGCGGGTGCCGGTCGTCCTGGTGGGATCGGCGTTCAGTTCGGGATCATCGTGTACTTCGTGGACAGGTACTCGTGGATGCCTTCGAAACCGCCCTCGCGGCCGACGCCCGACTGCTTGACGCCGCCGAAGGGAGCCGCGGCATTGGAGACCACACCCACGTTCAACCCCATCATCCCGGTCTCGAGCGCGTCGATCATGCGGTGCCCACGGGCGAGATCCTCGGTGAAGACGTAGGAGACCAGCCCGTACTCGGTGTCGTTGGCCAGACGCACGGCCTCTTCTTCAGTGTCGAAGGTCGCAATCGCCAGCACCGGTCCGAAGATCTCCTCGCGGAGGATGTCGCTGCCCTTCGCCACATCGGTGATCACGGTCGGCTCGAAGAACGTGCCCTCGCCGTCGATGGCGCTGCCGCCGGCGCGGACGCTCGCACCTCGGTCGACGGCATCCTTGACCAGCTGACCAGCCTTGTCGACGGCATCCGCATCGATGAGCGGGCCGATCGCGACGCCGTCTTCGGTGCCGCGACCGATCTTCATCGCCTTCACGCGCTCGGTGACGCGCTCGGTGAAGTCGTCGGCGATCGAGGCGTGCACGATGAAGCGGTTCGCGGCCGTGCAGGCCTGACCGATGTTGCGGAACTTCGCGGCCATCGCCCCCTCGACCGCCTTGTCGAGATCGGCATCGTCGAAGACGACGAACGGCGCGTTTCCGCCGAGCTCCATCGACACGCGCAGCACGCCCTCAGCAGCCTGGGCGATGAGCTTGCGACCCACTTCGGTCGAGCCGGTGAACGAGAGCTTGCGC
>JBQDFB010000114.1:0-4276 GCA_052085045.1 Microbacteriaceae bacterium
TTGGTCGCGGTGCGCTCAGGTGATCCCGTAGTACTCGGCTCGTCGTCGCCCTCGGCGTACGCTGACCCAGAGCCCGCGCCCCGAGTCTTCGCGATCCCCGCGCCGATCCCCTGGCCGACGGCCTGGCCCTGGATGATCGCGGCGAGGTCGAGTCCTGTCGCAGAGCTGACGCTGTCGAAGACCGACTTGAGTGCCTTCGCGTTGTCGGCACCGACGACGTTCGATGCGCCGTCCTCGCCGGCACCGCCGATGATCGACACGTTGCCGATCGCGGCGTAGCCCTTGGCGAATTCGCCCATGATCGTGGGGAGAACCTCGAGCACGCGCTGCGAGAGGAACGCCTCCTGGTTGGACGCGATGGCCTTCGCTTCGGCTTCGGTCGCCGTCGCTCGCGCCTCACCTTCGGCTCGGATCGCCTCTGCTTCGGCGTTCGCGCGCAGGCGTCGGGCTTCGGCTTCGGCGTCGGCCTGAGCGCGCAGTGCGTTTGCCTCACCGCTGGCCTTGGCTTCGGCTGCGGCGGCTTCACCGGCGGCACGGGCACGGTCTGCCTCGGCCTGCTGCTCAGCGATCCGGGTGCGTGCCTCAGCCTGCTTGACCTGCTCGATCGCGGCTGCTTCTGCCGCGCGCTCACGGGTGTAGAGATCGGCCTGGGCGCGGGTCTCCGATTCGTACCGCTGCGCGTCGGCGACGCGCTTGACGTCAGCATCCAATTGGGCCTGGCGGTTCTCGGCGTTCTGCTGCAGGACCGACTGCTCGGCCTGAGCGCGCGCGAGGTGTTCGGCCTGCTCGGCTTCGGCACGTGCCCGCCCGATGCCGGCGTTGGCGTTGGCGGTGTTCGTGTCGAGTGCGGTCTGCTCGACCAGGTTGGATTCCTGGTTGGCGATGTCCTTCTGGTTGATCGCACGGTCGGCGTTGGTCTGCGAGATCTCGGCGGCCTGACGCTTCGACTGAATCTCGGGCGCACCGAGCGACTGGATGTATCCGACGGCATCCGTGATGCCCTTGATCTGGAAAGAGTCGAGGATGAGGCCCTGCTCGGCGAGCTCGTGCGAGACGTCGGCGGCGATCTGATCGGAGAACTTCTTGCGTTCGCGCATCAGCTCGACGACCGACAGGGTCGCGACGATGCCGCGGAGCGCACCCTCAAGCTGCTCGGTCGTGAACTGCTCGATCGCGGCATCCTGCGAGGCGAAGCGCTCGGCGGCACGGCGCACGTACAGCGGGTCGGAGCCGATCTTCACGATGGCGACGCCGTCGACGTTCAGCGTCACGCTGTCGAGCGACTGCGCCTCGGCGTTCAGCGAGACTTGGCGTGAGCGCAGGGAGATGATCTCGTGGCGCTGTGTGATCGGGTTGACCAGCGACTTGCCGTTGACGATGACGGTGACCGGCGAGTCAACGCTCTCGGAGCTGCTGGTTCCGTCTGCGCTGATGATCGCGCGCTGCACTTTTTGCTTGCGGCCCGAGATGACCAGCGCCTCATCGGCGCGTGCGACCTTGATCCAACTGCGTGCGAACAGCAGCACGACCAAGCCGATCACGATCAGGGCGACGACGGCGATGCCGACGAGAATCAGAATGCCGACAGCTCCGGCGATCTCCATGTGCGTACCTCTCTGCAGGTCCGTTCCGGCCGGAGTCTGCACCCACGACTATGCCAGAGATGGCAGGTCGGATGGCGTCGGAAGCGGATGCTGTGGAGTCAGCGCGCGCGGAGCTTGTCGGTCAGCTTCTGCAGCGTTCGCAATTCGTCGTCGTCGAGCACGGCCATGCGCTCGGCGATCGACCGGCTGTGCGTCATGGCCACTTCGCGGAAGCTTCGTGCCCCGGCATCCGTCGCGACAAGCACGGAGCCGCGACCGTCCTCGGGGTCGGCGCGCTTCGTGATCAGTCCGCGTGAGACCATGCGGTCCACGAGACGCGAGACGCTGGGCTGGCTGATGAGCATCTGGGTCGTGACATCGCGAAGCCGCGCTGTCATGCTCGGCGCACGCGTGACGGTGAGGAGCACGTCGTATTCGGCCTGGGTGATCGGAGTGTCCTCGAAGTCCGCTGCCATGGCCGTGAAAAGTTCATGTTGTGCGCGGAACAGGCCCTCCCACGCTTCGAGCGCGAGCTTACGGTCTGTCATGACATACAAGAGTAACGGAATGGTGAAGGGCCGGTCGGAGAGGCTTCCGACCGGCCCTTATCCCTTGCACCAAGAGTGTCCTGCAATCACATGCGGTGGATGCCACAGCAAACATTCACCGTGCGACAACTGTATAACGGCAAGGTAACGAACGCAACGGTCGGGTAACGAAAGTTTGAGGGTGGAAGCCTGCTGTCCGTTGACAGCGCATCTGTAGTTCGTGCCATCGATCGTGTGGTCGTGACGGCGTATCTGTAGTTTCTGCCAACGCATCTGTGGTTTAGGCGTGTCCGATCCCACGAATAGTGTCGGAGTCTCGCGAAAGCTGTCGGAGCGTCTCACGAAGTTGGCGGAGTCGCACGAAACGTGGCGGATGAAGTCCCCCTTGCCGGGCGCGGCGGCTGAGGGGTTTCTCTGCCGAAAGCGATCGTTGCGGCGGGGGCTCTCGCTAGACGGCCTGTCCATCCCCTTCACTGTGCACAGCTTCGTCGGTTGATCTGCTGAACCGATAGATGATAAGACCAACGTGGTCGTCCATCCAGGCAGCGCGTTTCGGGCTGCGCTCGCGAAGCTCGTCAGTTGGCGCTGGTTCGTCGATGTGTTCAAGCTCGAAACCCGCTTCGAGAGCAGGATTCAGCGTCTCGCTGAAAGTGAAAGTCCGATGCGTGACAGTCCCAGTTCCCCAAGAAGCCGGATAGGTGAACGGTTCAGTCGCGCGATACGCCACACCGAGCGGCACGGCTTCAGCCCGTGCGCGTTCGACGGCGAATCGAATCGGATGTGACCGTGCAATAACGAGATGACCGCCCGGGGCAATCACCTCAAAAAGGTCGTGCATCAGGCGACGTTCGTCCTGCGCATATCCGATCGCTTGGAAAATCGTCACGAGATCGAACCGTTCCTCTCCCACGATCGAGCGCACCTCGGAGAGGTCGCCTACTCGGAAGGTGACGTCGAGGCCGTCCGGTACGTCTGCGAACGCGTCGACGATGTCGAGGCCCAGCACCCGCGCTGCACCACTTGAGGCGAAGGCGATCGACTTGCTGCCATTCCCACACCCAAGATCCAGTACGCGGAGCGATTCGACGGAGCCGACCACACGTTCTTGAGCAGGCCACTCGATTAGGTGATCCAGCGATGTCTCGCTGGCGCGCCCACTCTCATAGTCCGCGGCGATGCGCTGCCAGTCGTTTCCTGCCATGGGCGGAAGCCTACTCGTGAGATAGATCCTCATAACCCGCCCGGTACGAAGTTCGGATACGCGGCTGTTGTAGATGATCTTTTCGGTGCAGCTCTGCGCCAGGCTTAGAACATGAACAATGCTCTCTTGCAAGCGCTTGAAGAATCACTCCTCACCACTGCGGTGCGGACTGACCGGGAACGGCTAATGGTGCTGCTGCATGAAGAGTTCGTCGAGGTAGGTCGTTCGGGCCGCCGTTGGACACGCGCAGAGATTGTGGAATCGTTGGCGGACGAAGCAGAGCGAGAGACGCCACCCACCGATGAGTGGAGTTTCAGCACCCTCAGCCCCACATTAATCCTGCTGACCTACCGCATATCCGGGCAAGAGTTCGACAGCCGTCATTCATCCGTGTGGGATACGGCGGGCGATGTTCCTCGCATGAGGTTTCACCAGGGAACGCCAATCACTAACGACACCAGCCTGTTGCCCGAGGGAATGAGCAGAACCATCGTTGAGCGACCCAAGGTGGTGTGCCTGTGCGGTTCGCTGCGCTTTCAGCGCTTGCTCGATTCAGAACGGAAGAGGTTGACCGCACGAGGCGTCATCGTGCTCGCCCCGGAACCCGTCGACGAGGAAGCGACTGCGAGTACGCGTGCGGCCCTCGGTGAGTTGCACCTGAGACGGATAGACCTGGCTGACGAGATACGTGTTGTGAGCGAAGGCGGGTACATCGGGGACGCAACTCGTCGCGAGATCCTGTACGCACGCGCTATCCACAAGGTCGTCAGCGCAGTGGAGGCGAACCTCGTCCTCCCGACGTCGTCTGCTTAGGTTCCGACGAGTGTTATCGGTGTACCTCTCGAGTTCCGGGCAATGCAAGTTGCAAACGATCGATAGTGACAGGGTCGAGCCTGTCAAATGGTCTGTGTAAGGGGTGAGGTTCATCTCTGAAGGAGACACTT
>JBQDFB010000115.1:0-4102 GCA_052085045.1 Microbacteriaceae bacterium
CGCCCACCGGGTGTTGCGATCAGCCCGGAACAGGCGGCTCAGGCGGTCGCAGCGCGGTTAGAGATCAACGCCATCGAGATAGGAATGGCGCCGCGTGTAAACCCTGACTGGGGGCACCGTCGCACACACGTCGGGGTGCCTGTGTGGCTCTGGGTCGCCAACCCCGGGCCGACGACGTTCGACGGGTACTCCGTTTCCGACAGCGAGGGCGGCCTATCAGTGACGGGCAGCGTGAAGGTGTCGAGCCTCGAGTGGAACATGGGCGACGGTTCCGTCGTCGTGTGCGGCACCAAGGGGCAGTCATATGAAGCTGGCTTCGGGTGGGCGGAGTCGCCGGATTGCGGGCACATGTACCAGCAGACAAGTCAGTCTCAGGCAGGTGACCGCTACGCAGTTACGGCAACGTCCCGCTGGCAATTCCAGTGGGAGGCCGGCGGACAGACCGGCACCATCGATCTCGACACGCAGAGCAGCGAATCGCTCGAAGTTAACGAGATGCAGACGGTCAACGTCTCACCAAACGGATAAGGGCCGCGGAGAAAGAAGTCACCATGCGATTGATTAAAGCGCTCGCCGCGTTGCTCGTTTCGATGGGCCTGTTGGCGGGGATCCCGGCTCTGCTGTGGTTCTTTGCAGGTAATCCAATTCCGTCGTGGGGGGAGACCGTTGCGGCGTTCACTGGCCCTGATGTCGGGGGAGTGTTCCTCACGGCGACGGTGCTGCCGCTAATCGGTTGGGTCGCGTGGGCATCGTTCGCGATCGGCTTCGTGCTCGAGATCCCGAATCAGTTGCCTGCGCGCGCTGAGCGTGGTTCTCGTTCGCGGCCGCGTCGCAAGGTGCGCGTGGCTGGCTTCGGTGTCCAGCAGAAGGCGGCGGGCGTACTGATCGGTGCGATCATCGCGATCGGTGCTCCTGCCGGAGCGTTCGCTGCCGAGGAGCCTTCCACACAGGTGCCGGCTGTGCAGCAGGTCGCTGTCACGGCCGAGGAGACATCGCAGGACGTCGCTGAGCAGACGCAGGTCGCTGAGCCGGTCTACGAGGAGCGAGAGGCCCTCACAGATCGGACTGTGCAGCCCGGAGACACTCTCTGGAACATCGCCGAGGATGAGCTCGGATCAGGTGAGCGGTTCGGTGAGATCGCAGCGGCGAGCGCTGATGTTGTCCAGGCGGATGGGCAGCGGTTGACGGATCCGGATCTTATTCAGCCGGGGTGGACGGTGAAGGTTCCGCATGTGGAGCGGGTGGAGGTTTCTGCGCCCGCGTCGGTGCCAGAGGAATCGCCAGCGCCGGCGGAGAATCCGGCTCCTGTCGTGGAGGCTCCGGCGGAAGAATCGGCTGGCGGCGCTGGCGGCGGAGCAGTCGCGCAGGAGGAGGCACAGTCGGCGCAGGAGGAGCAGTCGCAGTCTGCTGGTCGTGCTTCTCAGTCTGGTGCGGAGGGCTCCGTTGCTGCTGGGGAGGTTGAGAGCGTCGACGAGAGCGAGTCATGGGGCGTGTTCAACGTTGCGACGCTGGGGGGCATCGGTGGTGTCCTGGCTGCTGGGTTGCTGGGCCTGTTGGGCTGGCGTCGCGTGATGCAGCGCCGGCGCCGGAAGCCGGGGCAGCGGATGGCGCTTCCGGAGACGCTGGGGGAGCTCGAGCTCGAGATGCGCGCCGTTGAGGATCCGGGCGGACAGGAGCACCTGGACACGGTATTGCGTCACTTCGCGCTGTGGGCACAGTCGTCCGGGTCGCCGGTATCGGTTCCGCCGATGGTCAGGATTGATGCGGCCGAGGTGTCGTTGTATTTCACAGAGGGTGCCGTGCAGCTCCCGGAGCCGTTTGTGGCGGCTTCCGAGGATGGTCTTGTGTGGTCGATGACTCGTGCGACGATCCCTCCGCTGGAGGATGTTCCTTCGGCTCCAATGCCGGCGTTGATCGCGCTGGGGCGTGACGAGAACGATGGATCTATCTACGTCGACCTCGAGCAGGTCGGTGCGCTGAACATTGTGAGCGAGCGTGAGGATCTGCGGATCTCGTCGCTGTCGGCTCTTGCGATCGAGCTTGCGGTTAATTCGTGGTCCGAAGATGTGCGCGTGCTCATGGTCGGTTCGGCCGCGAACGTTCCTGGTTCTCTTGGGACGGGACGTATCGAGCAGGTGGAGGATGTGGACACGCTGATGCGGAATCTGCGAGTGCAAGCGGCCGCGGCCGAGCAGGTTCTGGCAGAGATGGGCGTGGACAGTCCCGAGCAGGCGCGTCTGCTGAACGATGACGCCGAAGGGTGGGCGCCAGAAGTGATCGTGCTCACCGAGCCCCTCGAGGAAGAGGTTATGACCGAGCTCGGCGAGCTGGTCGCGCGGATCCCGCGGATCGGGATCGCTGCGATCGCCAACGGCCACCTCGCCGGCGATTGGACCTTTACCCTCGAGGACGAAGCGTCCGCTGCCCTCGCGATTCCGGCATGGGGCGTATCGATCCCGGTTATCCCGCAGCTGGTGACTAGCGCCGAAGCGCAGCAGCTCGAGGACATCTTTGACACCGCCACGAACCACGAAGCCACCGGTGACGAGGCTCCGGCAGAGATCTCGATCGAACAGATCCCGACGTTGGCCCCGGACACCGACGCCTATCTCACCGAGGTACGAGCCACCGACTCCGACGTTCTGCCCGCTGACGACGAGCAGGGATCCACCGCTGCGGAGACGGTCGCTGCCGAGCCGATCGCCGAGACCACCGAGGCCGTGACGGCAGCGGCGGACGTGGTGGGGCTCGATGATGACGAGCTGTACATTCGCGTGCTCGGTACGCCGAAGGTGGTCGGTGCGCGCGGTTCGTTGCCGATGGATGAGAAGAATGCGAAGGCCTCTCGCCATGCGATGAAGTACGGCACCGAGCTCGCCGCCCTGCTGGCGCTGTCCGACGGCCTCTCGTCGCACGAGCTCTCGGCCGCGATGTGGCCAGGGCTGGTAACCGAGGGCAAGAAGGCCAACAGTCGACGCAACGGCCTGGTCAGCAAGCTGCGGCACTGGCTAGGAACGAACGAGGAAGGCCAGGAGTACCTCCCGAAGAAGATCGATCTGTATCGCATCGCCGCTCGCACGGACTGGGATGTGTTCTGCGATCTCGCCGGCGAGGATGTGCACCAGGCATCGAATGAGCAGCTGGTAGCCGCACTGGAACTGGTGCAGGGGCAGCCGATCTCCGGCATCGCCGACAAGCGGTACGTGTGGGCAGACACGGTGCGGCAGACGATGATCTGCAAGATCGGAGACGTCGCCCACGAGGTTGCTGCTCGAGCGCTCGAATCAGGCGACCCCCGACGCGCACGCCACGCCGCATCCGTCGGGCTGACCGTCGACCCGATCTCCGAGGTGCACTGGCGCAACGCCATGCGCGCGGAGTACCAGATCGGCGACAGCGAAGGTGTGGAACGACTCATCACCCAGCTCGAGGACCACCTCACTAGCGTCGACGAGGGCTACGAGCCCGACGCGGAAACACAAGCCCTGATCGACGAGCTACACAACCGCTCCACCCGCCTGGCTGCATGATGACGGTCACGAACACGGCCAAGAAGATCCGACGACGCGACGTCGCCGGATTGAGCCTTGCCGCGTTCGTGACCGGCCTCGGCGCCATCACCCTGATCGCCGACGCATCTCCCCTCGCGGGCCGATGGATCCTTCTCGCGTGCTTCGTCCTCGTCGGCGCCGGCCTCGCCATCTTCGACGCCCGACACCATCGCCTGCCAGACATCGGCACCCTGCCACTCGCCGCTGGCATTTTTGGCGGCGTCTTCGCGCTGAGAAACGCCACAGGGGACACCACCGCTCTGACGAACGCCGTTCTCCTCTCGGCCGCGCTCGCCGGCGTCCTATTCATCCTGGGAGTCATCAGCGGCCTCGGTCTCGGCGACGTCAAGCTATCGCTGTCCATCGGAATGCTGCTCGGGGGGATCTCCTGGGAACTGCCCTTCCTCGCGGTAGTCGCCGGATTCTTTCTCGCGGTCCCTCACGCGGTGATCGGCCTCGCACAACGACGCAACAACCCCGACCGGCCCTCGCGGCTGGCATTCGGCCCGTACCTCGTCGCCGGCACAGCCCTCGTCGGTGCGTGGACGCTC
>JBQDFB010000116.1:0-4079 GCA_052085045.1 Microbacteriaceae bacterium
CCCCGTTTCGTCGCAGTCGCTACGCTCCTTTGCTCAACGACCCGGACTACGCGCGCAGTTCAGGTCGCAAACGTTGCCGTTCTGGCGGCGCCACACCGGCAGGTTTCGCGACCTGAACGAGCCCGGGCAACGCCCCGGGCATACGACTCAGACCGCGAGGAAGACGCCCTGCAGGAACGCGTCGAGCTCGGCGACAGCATCCAGCGGCAGCACCGCCGCCACGTACTGATCCGGCCGCACGACGACCACCACGCCATCGCGCGAGAGCTCGCGCTCGTCGAAGATGTCCGTCGAGCACCACGCGTTCGGGGTCGCGGCGTAGACCTTCTCCCAGTCGATGAGCCCGAGCGGACCAGTGCGCGGCACGAACAGCGACGGCGCCGACAGCACGTCGAGCTCGTCGAACGCCTCCTGGTAGATGACCTTCGCGTCGATGACGGCATCCACGTCGGCATCCGCGGGCGTGACGCGCTCGATCAGCGGAGCGACGGCCGACGCCCATTCGCGCAGGCGTGCGCCCCCGGCATCCGCGAACGCGTACACGCGCCAGCGGCCGTCGGCCTTCGCGTGGTGGCCGAGGTGCACGGCGTTTCCGTCGCTCACCCGCACGACCTCGGACGACTTGAACCGCCGCCCGATCGGGAATCCTGCGGCGAGCGCCTGGTGCTCGCTGCCGCCGGTGATCGCCGACGGTGTGTACTGCGTCATGAATCCGGACGGGAACTCGGCCGTCGCGAGGTAGTAGTTCGACAGCTCCTGCGGGTCGGAGATCTCCTCGGGCTTACGCGCCATGAGCGATGACCATTCGCGGTCGAAGTCGATGAGGTGCTGCGCGACGGGCTGCCGCTCGGCCGAGTACGTGGCCAGCAGGCTCTGCGGCGAACGCTCCGTGAGGACCGCTCCGAGCTTCCAGCCGAGGTTGAAACCGTCCTGCATCGAGACGTTCATGCCTTGCCCTGCCTTCGCGCTGTGCGTGTGGCAGGCGTCGCCAGTGAGGAAGACCCGCGGCGAACGGTCTGAGTCCAGGGCGTCGTCGAAGCCGTCCGTGACCCGGTGCCCGACCTCGTACACGCTGTGCCAGGCGATCTCCTTCACGTCGAGCGTGTAGGGGTGCAGGATCTCATTGGCCTTCTCGATGACCTTCTCGATCGGCGTCTGACGCACCCGGTGGTTGTCGTCGGAGGCGACCTCGCCGAGATCGACGTACACCCGACTGAGGTACCCGCCCTCGCGCGGGATGTGCAGGATGTTCCCCGCCTTCGCGTTGATCGCGCACTTGGTGCGCCAGTCGGGGAAGTCGGTGTTGACGAGCACATCCATGACGCCCCACGCGTGGGCCGCGAATTCACCGACGTGGGTGCGGCCGATGGCCTCGCGCACGCCGCTGCGGGCGCCGTCGCAGCCGACGACGTACTTCGCGCGGACGGTGCGCTCCCCCGCGGCATCCTGAACGCGCACCTCGACGGGGAACTCGCCATCGTCGTGCACGGTGAGCCCGAGGAACTCGACGCCGTAGTCGGGAACGATGCGCCCCGGGCCGTGCGCTGCGGCCTCGGCGAAGTAGTCGAGCACGCGCGCCTGGTTCACGATGAGGTGCGGGAACTCGCTGATCTTCAGCCCGTAGTCCTCGGTGCGCGTGGTGCGGACGATGTTGTCGGGGTTCTCCGGATCCGGGTTCCAGAAGTTCATGTAGGCGATGTTGTACGCCTCGGCGGTGATCCGCTCGGCGAATCCGAAAGCTTGGAACGTCTCGACGCTGCGCGGCTGGATGCCGTCGGCCTGACCGAGCACGAGGCGCCCGTCGCGCTTTTCGATGATCCGCGTGGTGATGCCGGGGAACTGCGACATCTGTGCGGCCAGCAGCATGCCGGCGGGACCGGAGCCGACGATGAGCACGTCCATCTCATCCGGCAGATCGGCGGGGCGATCGACACCGGTGCCCGCCGCCGCGATGGTGCGCGGGTCCTCGGAGACATAGCCGTGGTGATGGAACTGCATCGGAACTCCTTCTTCGTTCTTGCGAACTCTTCGGTTCTGGGGCGGATGCTGCGGCATCCGCCCCAGCGATCTGTCAGGCCCTGGCGAGGCCGTGGATCGGGCTGACCGACTGCTCTTCCTCGTGATCCGGGCCGAGCGGGATGCCGCTGCGGTCGCGGAGCAGGAGCGTTGCGATCAGTCCGATCACCGTCATGCCGGCGAGGTACCAGGTGACCATCTCGGTCGAGCCGGTGGCATCCACGATCGCTGCGGCGATGGTCGGGGCGAACGCGCCGCCGACGATCGCGCCGATCGCGTACGAGATCGATACTCCGGAGAAGCGGATGGATGCTGGGAACAGCTCCGTGTACAGCGCCGCCTGCGGGCCGTAGGTGAACCCGAGCCCGATCGTGAGGACGGCGAGGCCGAGGAACAGCAACCCGACGTTCGCGGTGTTCACCAGCGGGAACAGGAGGAATACGCCGACGAGCTGCAGGATCCACCCGGCGATGTAGGTATTGCGTCTGCCGATCCTGTCGGAGACCCATCCGGCGAGCAGGGTCGTCAGCAGCCAGGTGACGGCCGATCCGGTGACGGCCCACAGCACCGGCCCGCGGTCGAGGCCGATGGGCCCTTCGGGGTTGGTCGCGTAGCCCTGGATGTAGCCGCCCGTCGTCATGTAACCGACGGCGTTGTTGCCCGCGAAGACCAGAGCCGCGATGACGACGAGCAGCGTGTGCTTGCGGAACAGCTGCACGATCGGCATCTTCGCCTTCTCCTTGCGCGCGGCGAGCTCGGCGAACACGGGGCTCTCTTCGACGTTGCGGCGCACGTAGTAGCCGATGAGGATCAGCACGACGCTGAGCAGGAACGGGATGCGCCAGCCCCAGGCGAGGAACTGGTCCCCTGGCGCGATCGCGGTCATGATCGCCATGACGCCCGATGCCAGCAGCAGCCCGAGCGGGACGCCGATCTGCGGCGAGGCTCCGAAGATGCCGCGCTTGCGCTTGGGGGCGTGCTCGACGGCCATCAGTACAGCACCGCCCCACTCGCCACCGGCCGAGATGCCCTGCAGGATGCGCAGCAGCACGAGCATGATCGGGGCGCCGACGCCGATGACCTCGGCGGTGGGCAGCACACCGATCAGCGCGGTGGCCGCGCCCATCAGGATGAGCGTCCACATCAGCACGCGCTTGCGGCCGAGCTTGTCGCCGAAGTGACCGGCGAGGAATGCGCCCAGCGGCCGGAACAGGAAGCTGATGCCCACGGTCGCGAACCCGAGGATGACGGTGTTCGTGCCGAGTGCGGAGAAGAACAATTGGCCGAACACGAGTCCGACTGCGGTTGCGTAGATGAAGAAGTCGTACCACTCGACGGTGGTTCCCACGACCGTGGCGAACACCACGCGTCGCCGGTCTGCGGCACCGGCGATGGTGCCGGTCGGCGTGAAGCCGGGCTGATCAGTCATTGAAGCTCCTTGAGAGACGTCGTTGTCCGGGTGTCCTCTTCGCCTGGAAGCGATGCTTGCCACCCGTTGTCAGGATGATATACGATTTCAAATACATCGCACAAGGCCGATGATTCAGACGCAAGGAGGCGCACAACGTGACCGACCAGATCGCCCGCCCCGGCAAGATCATCGCGATCCACCTCAGCTACGCCTCCCGCGCCGACCAGCGCGGCCGGCGCCCCGCGCACCCCTCCTACTTCTTCAAGGTCGCCAGTTCCGTCGCAGCATCCGGCGGTGCGGTCGAACGCCCCGCCGGCACCGAGTTGCTCGCCTTTGAGGGTGAGATCGCCCTCGTCATCGGCGCGCCCGCCCGTCACGTCAGCCTCGAGAACGCCTGGTCGCACGTGGCATCGGTCACCGCGGCGAACGATCTCGGTCTCTACGATCTGCGCGCGAACGACAAGGGCTCGAACGTCCGCTCCAAGGGCGGCGACGGCTACACCCCGCTCGGCCCGAACCTCATCGACGCACAGACCGTCGACCCGCACGACATCCGCGTGCGCACCTGGGTCAACGGCGAGCTGCGTCAGGACGACGACTCCGCCGGGCTCATCTTCCCGCTCGCGCAGTTCGTCGCCGATCTTTCGCAGCA
>JBQDFB010000117.1:0-2194 GCA_052085045.1 Microbacteriaceae bacterium
CTCGGCGTCACCGAGGCGGGCCCGGCGTTCCAGGGCACGATCAAGTCGGCCACCGCTTTCGGCATTCTGCTGTCGGAGGGGATCGGCGACACGATCCGCGTCTCGCTGTCGGCGCCGCCGGCTGAGGAGGTAAAGGTCGGACATCAGATCCTGCAGTCGCTGAACCTGAGAGAGCGCAAACTCGAGATCGTCTCGTGCCCGTCGTGCGGTCGCGCCCAGGTGGATGTGTATTCGCTCGCCGATTCGGTGACCGAGGGGCTGAAGGACATGACGGTTCCGCTGCGCGTCGCCGTGATGGGGTGCGTCGTGAACGGCCCGGGTGAGGCTCGCGAGGCCGACCTCGGTGTCGCGTCGGGCAACGGCAAGGGCCAGATCTTCGTCAAGGGCGAGGTCATCAAGACTGTGCCCGAGGCCGATATCGTGCAGACCCTCATCGAGGAGGCGAATCGGATCGCCTCGGAGATGGGGCCGGATGCCGCTCCTGGC
This sequence comes from Microbacteriaceae bacterium, assembly GCA_052085045.1. GTDB lineage: Bacteria > Actinomycetota > Actinomycetes > Actinomycetales > Microbacteriaceae > Microbacterium. The sequence continues at coordinate 487 of JBQDFB010000117.1, forward strand.
ACGGCGCAGGTCATCACCGCGTGATTCGTCAGGCCACGACCGTCACCTTTCCGCACGGATCCACGGCCGGGGACGGCGAGGTGCTGTTCGTCTCGTCCGACCGGGATGGCGCGATCGTCGTCGTGGATGAGACGCCTTTCCATCCGGTGGATCACACTTGGCCGGATCAGCCGGGGGATACCGGAGTTCTTCGCCGCGGCGACGATTCCGCTGTCGTCGTGGAGGCGGTCATGGCGGCCGTCAGCGACGACGGAGAATTCGCCGTTGGCACGGATATTCCGGTCAAGCGCGGTGTCGAGGGCTGGACGTGGCTGGTGGGGCACCGCCTCGACGTCGCTGAGCCGCCGTCGTGGCTGACTGGTGGGGCTGAGGTCTCTCTCGATGTCGACGCCGCTCGGCGCGCGAGTCTCAGTCGTGGGCACACGGCGTGCCATCTGGCGTCGCTGGCGCTGGATCTCGCGGTCGCCGACCTGTGGCGGAAGGACCCGGGTGCGGATGCGCTCGGCACCCCTGACTTCGAGGGACGCGCGAATCAGGCGAGCCGTATTCATGAGGACGGCAGCGTCGACGAGTACCGGCTGGGGAAGAGCCTGCGTCGCGCAGGGTTCGACACCGAGATGTTCTCGATGACACTGTCGGAGCGCGAAGCGCGGAGCAACGCGCAGCTGTCGACGTGGGTGGCATCGGGTGCGGCGAGTAGCGTCGAGACGGACGGTCCGACGATCGTCGACCGCCGCCGCTGGCGATGCGCTCTGCCCGAGGGGGATGCCGTGATTCCGTGTGGTGGCACGCATGTGAGTTCGGCGGGTGAGTTCGCGTCGATCACGGTCACGCTGGAGTTGCGCGATCCGCAGACGCTGGTCATGACGACTGCGGCGGTATCGAAGGGCTGAAATGGTTGCTGGCACCGCAGTCACGCCGCCACCCCGAAACGCTTCGGCGGGGGATCGATTCCGGACCACGCATACTCCAGGGCAAGGCGCGGTTTGAGTACGGTCTGCTCTCCCGAACGATGTCGCAGGACGAAATCATCCTGCCCTTCTCGTGTGATGCGCCACTGGCCGTGATGGAGTTCCATATGGTGGAACCGGCACAGCAGGATCCCTCGATCGATATCGGTGCGCCCGCCCTCTGAGTACATGTCGATGTGATGCGCTTCGCAGTACGACGCGGGTCTGTCGCATCCTTTCCACCGGCATCCACCGTCTCGAGCGCTCAGCGCCATCCGCTGTTTCGCGGTGAAGAGTCGGTGCTCGCGCCCGACATCGAGCGGGCTGCCGTCGGTGTCGATGGTTATCTTTGCGGTGCCGCTATCGCAGATGCGCTGTCCAGCGAATGACGCGGGGATGGCGATCAGGCCGTCTTCTGTGAGTGCGGTGCGCGAAGCATTGCCCTTCGTGTCGACCTGCTGCACGAGGCGGACTCCCGCTTGCCTCGTACCGAATACAGTCTCTGCGTCGGCCAGGGTCCCGGCGCGGAGCACATCTATGATGAGGTCGTAGGCGAGCTGTTCGTTCGTTCGCGGGTCGCCGACGAGGGCGGCTCCGCGTGCCTTTTCTTCAGCATCCACGAACCGTGGTCCGCCGCGGCGCGGGCGCAGCGCGGCATCCATGACGGTCTTCAACCAGAGGTAGCCGTCATCATCCAGCGCTGCCGAGGCATGGTACCCGCCGTCGGCGTCGGTCCAGAGGCGGAACGATCGTGCGGC
>JBQDFB010000117.1:2294-4014 GCA_052085045.1 Microbacteriaceae bacterium
CGTCGCCCTGAGAATCGTTGCCCTGAGAATCGTCCTTCGGGTTTTCTTCGCTCGCAAGCAGGGATTCGCCGACGCGGCTTTGGCGCGCAGCATCCGCCTTCGACGTGCCCGTGATGTCTTGGATCAACGATGCAGAGTTGCGGTGCCCGCGTGATTGGGCGAGTCCAGAGTGCCCGGCCGTGCGCTGCGATCGTCGCGTGATGACGCCGGCTGCGACGAGGCTCACCTGTTCCGCGGCCCGCACGAGTTCTGTCGCCTGCTGCAGGAGCGTGACGACGGCTGCGTCGTCGAGCCCACCGATGCTGGAGGGTAATTCCTCCGCCTGCGCGACGTCGCCGACGAGATCGCGCATCGCGCTGATCCGGTCGGTGATGTCGGTGAAGAAGGCCATACTTCATACTCTCGTGGACCACCGACATTCGAATAGAAGTACGAGAGACGACCGAAAGTCGGCGCCGTCAATCCGCGAGAAAGCGCTCGATCGCTGCGATCGTCGCGGCGTTGTCGCGATGCAGGACCGCACGGATGCCGCATTTCTCTGCGCCTGCCTTCGGGCCCACGTTGTCATCGATGAAGAGCACGTCCTCGGCGGACGATCCCATCCTCTTCAGAGCGGTCAGGTAGGCGTCAGCATCCGGTTTCGCGATTCCCAGTTCGTGGCTGTAGCAGATCGGATCGAAGATCGTTGAGAAGCTGAAGCGTCGCTCTTCTTCCTCACGCGCGCCGTCGCCGGAATTGGACAGGATGGCCAGGCCGGCGCGCCCTCTCAGCGACCGTGCATGATCGAGAAGCTCGTCGTTCGCTTGACCGCAGTAGGCATCCCATAACTGTGCGCGCATGGCCGCGACTTCCGCGTCGCTGATCCGCAGTGCGGCGCCGAATTTCCGCCAGTACTCGTCTGCGACGCCTGTTTGCAGCGTCGTGTCAGGCAGATCAGCGGCATCCAGACGAGCCTGTAGATCGTCGACGGACAGACCGAGGCGCCCGCTCCAGCTCTCTTGCAACTCCTGCGGCCAGCTGTGATCATCGACGAGCTCGAGGACGCCACCGACGTCATAGAGAATCCACTTCATCCGGGCAACCTAGCAGCCGCATCGCCGCGGGGCATCGTCACGTGGATGTGACGGCCCGGTCGTTCTCGTTGGTGGCCACTCGGTATGCCGCTCCGGAGGGATCGCGGTCGAGGAAGCCATGGTCGACGAGGGCGCGACGCAAGCGTGCAGTGTCGTCAGTCAGGGCTGACAGCCGAGCGCCGAGCTCCGCTTCGTTCAGCGTCTCGGCCGAATCGATCACGCGCGACACGATCGCCTGCAGGAGCTCGTCCCGGTCATCAGGTTGCGTGGGATACCGGTCAATGCGTCCGTCGGGGGTGAAGAAACGCTCCGGGCCGTCCTGCGGGCGACGGCGTACGCCCTGCTGAAGCAGACTGCGCAGCCGTGCCTCATCGACGGCCCAGGTTTTGCCGGAGCGCACGATGAGTCCTGCAGACTCCAACTGAGTCAGGGCACGTTCTTCGCGGCGAGAGGGAACATCGGATGCTGCATCCAGCACCACCCGCGCGAATGCTTCGCGTGCCGCCGGGTTCGCCAACGCCGCAAGGAGAGGACGTATCGAGTCGTCGGGCATGCCCTCCACTATCTCAGAGGGGGCCGTCGCACCGGCGCCCTGGTCCAGCTATAACAGGGGAGCGAAGCCGGTCGCGTGGCGATCGAGACCACCT
>JBQDFB010000118.1:0-2663 GCA_052085045.1 Microbacteriaceae bacterium
CGGTCAGCGGCCGGGCATCGAAAGAGAGGGGCGCGGGCGTGGTCACCCCTCCACGGTAACCTCATGGACCCGCGTCACCTCGCGTTAAGGTGCGGGTGACAGCATCCGAATCCATGCGCAGCCCCCAGGTCACCGCCATCCTCCCCGCGAAGGATGCCGCATCGTTCATCGGCACGACGCTGGAGACACTGCTCCGCCAGTTCGACGATTCGGCGGCGCTCAAGCTCGTTGCTATCGATGACGGATCCGGCGACGGCACCGGCGACGTCATGCGCGCATATGCCGAACGGTTCACACATGCCGAGGTGCTCGTGAACCCGCGCGCGCAGGGTCTCGCCACCGCCCGCAATCAAGGGCTCGAGCACGTCGAGGGCGACGCGTTCTGTTTCATCGACGGCGACGACTGGATGCAGCCGCGTCGCCTGCAGGTCCTCTCCGAGCAGTTGCGGCAGCTGGACTGCGACTTCCTGCGCACCGACCATGTACGGGTGACCGGTCAGGAGCGCACCCTCGTCCGCGTGCCGCACCCGTGGCGCGGCACGGCCCTGTCCCCGCGGGATGCGATCCTCCCCGCCGAGGACAGGACGATGGTCGACTATCCGTACGCGTGGGCGGGCATCTTCCACCGCCGCGTGATCGATGAGGGCCTCGCGGCCTTTCCCGACGGCCTGTTCACCGCCGAAGACCGTCCGTGGATCTGGCGGCTGCATCTGCAGGCGCGCCGGTTCGCGGTCGTCGAAGCACCCGCCCTGCTCTACCGTCGCGGCGTGAACACCTCGCTCAGCCAGGTGCGCGACCGCCGCCAGCTCGACTTCGCGACGGCGATGTCGCAGGTGCTCGAGATCGTCGAGCAGGATGCCGAGGCGGAGCGGTTCCTCCCCAAGGCGATCCAGACCGTGCTCGCGCTGAGCTCGCATCACATCGTCCGCTCGCGCCGGATGGCGCCGGTGCTCCGGCGCGAGATGCGCGACAGCATCCGAGGCCTGCTCGCGACGCTTCCCGCCGACGGTTCCGCACGGGCGCTCCAGCGCCTCGACGGCACCCGCCGGCGGGTGCTCGCCCGCACGCTGCGGAAGGCGGGGCGCACCGTATGACTGTCCTGTTCGCCCTGCACAGCGCCTACGGCCTCGCGACGGCCGCGGCGGCCATCGACGACGGTTTGTTCGAGACCGGCGGCGAACGGGTGCTCGTGCCGTTCAACTCGGCGCGGGTCCCCGAGACGATGGTGGGCATCGACGATCACCCGCAGCTGGGCACGCTGCGTGCCCGGTTCGACCGCATCGAGTTCCTGGACGCACTGCTGCAGCCACGGCATCCGAGCTCGTGGGAACCCGAGGCCGAAGAGCTCCCCGTCCTCGAGCGCCTGCTCGCGCGTGCCTGGAATCTCGACGACGATCTCGAGCTGTGCGTACAGAGCCCCCAGGTCGCGCCCGCCCTCACGCTGCTGTCGCTGTTCCCGAACGCCCGCCTCACGATCATCGGCGACGGGCTGATGACCTACTCACCGATCCGCATCGAAATGCCGCGCAGCATCACCCAGCGCATCGGCCGCGTCGTGTACGCCGACGTCGTACCGGGCGTCGAGCCGCTGGTGTTCCGCGAGGCGGGCGCGCAGCGTGCTCCGGTGGCCGCTGAGCGCTTCGCCGCGGCGCTCGCCGAGACCGGGGGAGCGGATGCCGACCTCGATGCCGTCGCCGACGGCACCCCGACCGCCCTCGTGCTCGGTCAGTACCTCGCCGTCTTGGGGCTCGTCACACCCGACGAGGAGACGGGCATGCAGCAGGAGATGGTCGACCGCGCGCTGGCGTGGAATCCCGCGCGCATCGTGTTCAAACCGCACCCCTCAGCGCCGCCCGCACTCACCGACGCGGTGCGTTCGCGGGCCGAGAGCCGCGGCGTCGCCTTCGTCGTCTACCGCGGACCGGTGCCGGCCGAGCTCGTCGCGGAAAGATTGGATGCCGTGGGCGTCGTCGCCGGATTCTCCACAGCGCTGCCGACGATCCGCGCGCTGTACGGACGCCCGATCGCGGCGGTGGGTACGCGCCGGATGCTGCGCCGACTCACCCCGTTCGAGAACAGCAACCGGGTGCCGGCGACCATCGTGGATGCTCTCACCCGCACCGATTCGCCCTACGCCGAGCCGGCACAGTTGCAACTGCTGATCGATGCGGTCGGCTACGCCATGCAGCCGAAGATCGCAGCCCCGCTGCGCACGCGCGCCGAAGAGCTGCTGCGCAGGATGCCGGCTGCCGAGCGCGACCGATACTTCGCCCCCGCGCGCCTGGCCCGGTTGCGGCTGCCCGGCGCTCCGCCCGAGAACCTGCCCCGGCGACTGCTGCGGTCGGCCGGAGGCGTGGGCCGCGTCGAGGAGTTGCGGTTGACACTGCACGGCGCCCGGCGTCGCGCGCAGCGCGCGTGGAAGGAGGTGCGCGGGCTGTGACACACGACTCTGTATCCGTACACGACTCCATACGCGGAGACGGCGCTCTCACCGTCGCGATCATCCCCGCCCGTGGGGGCTCCAAGGGTGTGCCGCGCAAGAACCTCCGGCGCGTCGGCGGTGTCGCGCTCGTCGAACGTGCCGTGCGGGCAGCGGCCGCGGCATCCACTGTCGACCTCGTCGTGGTCACCACCGACGACGACGAGATCGCTGAGGTCAGCTC
>JBQDFB010000118.1:2763-3982 GCA_052085045.1 Microbacteriaceae bacterium
CTGTCGACCTCGTCGTGGTCACCACCGACGACGACGAGATCGCTGAGGTCAGCTCGGTTGCCGGGGCCCAGGTCATCCGCCGTCCGGCAGCACTCGCCAGAGACACGGCGTCGTCCGAGAGCGCCGTGCTGCACGTGCTCGATGAACTCGAGGCCGGGGGCGTCACGGTCGGCACCGTCGTCTTCGTGCAGGCCACGTCGCCGTTCATTCCCAGCGCGGGCATCGACGACGCGGTCGGGCAGATCCGCGACGACCGGTTTGACAGCGTGTTCTCGGCGTACGAGACCTACGGGTTCCTGTGGCGCCGCGATTCCGGCGACAACGCCGAGGCCATCAACCACGACGCCGCGCACCGGCCGCGCCGGCAGGATCGCGAGCCGCATTACCTCGAGACTGGAGCGTTCTACGCGTTCGCGGCCGAGGGGTTCCGTGCGGCGCAACACCGCTTCTTCGGCCGCGTCGGCATCGCCGTCGTTCCGGAGCGCACAGCCATCGAGATCGATGACGAGCAGCAGCTCGCCGTAGCATCCGCCGTCGCGAGCATCGTCGACGAGCCGGCCCCGATACCGGCGAAGGCGGTCGTCACCGACTTCGACGGCGTGCACACCGACGACACCGCCTTCGTCGACAGCAACGGCCACGAGTTCGTGCGGGTGAGCCGCGAAGACGGCATGGGGGTTTCGCGGCTGCGGCGTGCCGGCATCCCGATGCTCATCCTCTCCACCGAGACGAACGCGGTCGTCGGTGCCCGGGGCCGCAAGCTCCAGGTGCCCGTGCTGCAGGCGATCGACGACAAGGCCGCCGCTCTCGCCGAATGGGCGGCGGGGGAGGGCATCGCGCTCGGCGACATCGCCTACCTCGGCAACGACGTGAACGATCTCGGTGCGATGGGCATCGTCGGATGGCCGGTCGCCGTCGCCGACGCGCATCCGCTCGTGCGCGCGCAGGCCCGCGTGGTGCTGACGCGCGACGGCGGAGACGGCGCTGTGCGCGAACTCATCGAGCGCGTTCTGCCGCCGGACGGAGTTCGGTAACCTCCGCGTCGCGCACCGTTCACTATCGCGGCGTACCCAGGGATGAAGGGCTCGACGACAGGAGGACGCCATGACCGTCAGCATCGGTTCGCACGTGATCGGCGGCGGCAACCCCGCCTACGTGATCGCAGAGATCGGCCTGAACCACAACGGCGACGTCGAGATCGCCAAGCAGCTCATCGATG
>JBQDFB010000119.1:0-2268 GCA_052085045.1 Microbacteriaceae bacterium
GATCTCGTGGGCGATGTTCATGACCGTCAGCGATGTCGGGCGCCCCTCGAAGGCGTCGTGGGTGATGAAGCGCGCCGCGGTGAACCCCGCCCACAGCAGGATCGCCGTCACGACCGCGCCGATGAAGAACGAGCCCTGGTAGAAGTGCCAGGCGATGGCGGATGCTCCGGCGAGCACCCACGCGGTGATGAAGCTGACGAGGACCGTCGTGATGATCGGCCACACCGCGCTCTTCGCGGATCCGGACATGTCGACCTTGGCCAGCCGCGCCCAGCGCGTGCCGAACACCTTCGGGGTGTACCAGATCGAGCCGACGATCATGCTCGAGAGCATCGCGAGCAGCACCGCCCAGTAGTTGATCTCGGGAACCATGGTTCCTCCTCGGTGGGTTGACGCCGAGCGTACTCTCCAGCGACGGATGCAGTCGATAGGCTCGTCGTGTGAGCCTCTTCGTCACCGTTCCCAGCACCCGCCTCGCCGAGGGCGTCGGCCCGCTTCCCGAGGGCGTGGAACTCGAGGTCTGGGATATGCAGACCCCCGCGCCGCGCGAACGGATCGATCTGACCGTGCCGCCGTACATGGGCGGCGTGAAGGTGCTCAGCGCGCTGAAGGGCCTCGACGTCGGGCTCGTGCAGAGTCAGTCGATCGGGTACGAGGGCGCCGAGCAGCACCTGCCGGCCGGCATCCCCTTCGCCAACGCCGCGAGCGTGCACGAGGCATCCACGGCCGAGCTCGCCCTCGCACTGACGCTGGCCGCGCAGCGGCAGTTCCCCCGTTTCGTGCTCGCCCAGCAGCACGGCGAATGGTCGCCGGTGTTCGCCGAGAGCCTGGCCGATCGCAAGGTGCTGCTCGTCGGCTTCGGCGGCGTCGGCGAGGCGGTCGCGCTGCGCCTCGAGCCGTTCGAGATCGACCTCACGGTCGTCGCCCGCACCGCACGGCCCGTGTGGCATGAGCGACTCGGCCGCGTGCAGGTGCACGCCATCGACGACCTGCCCGCCCTTCTGCCCGACGCCGAGATCGTGGTCCTCGCCCTTCCGGGCGGAGGCGCCACCCACCATCTGTTCGACGACGCGATGCTCGACCGCATGGCCGACGGTGCGTTGCTGGTCAACGTCGGCCGCGGCACACTCGTCGACAGCGACGCGCTCGTGCGCCAGCAGGGGCGCATCCGTGCCGCACTGGATGTTGTCGACCCCGAGCCGCTGCCGCCGCAGCATCCGCTCTGGAAGACCGACGGCGTGCTCATCGCACCGCACGTCGGCGGAGCTTCCACCGCGATGAACCCGCGCATCGCGCGTCTCGTCCGCAAGCAGATCGAACGGATGCTGCGCGGCGAAGCCCCCATGAACGTCGTCATCGGCGACTGACACGATCCCCACCGCCGAACCGATTCGATCGGCGACCTAGCGCGTCTGTAAGCGTTTGCAGTAGGCTCGTGCGCATGACAGAGCTCGAACAGTTCGCGGCCCCCGGTTCCGAGTGGTGGCGCAGCGCCGTCATCTACCAGATCTATCCCCGCTCGTTCGCCGACGCGTCCGGCGACGGCATCGGCGACCTGCCCGGCATCACCAGCCGCATGGACTCGCTGCAGCAGCTCGGCATCGACGCGATCTGGCTGAGCCCGTTCATGACCAGCCCCCAGAAAGACGCCGGCTACGACGTCGCCGACTACCGTGACGTCGACCCGATCTTCGGCACCCTCGCCGACTTCGACGAGATGCTCGCACAGGCGCATGCCCGCGACATCCGCGTCATCGTCGATCTCGTGCCGAACCACTCCTCCGACCAGCACGTCTGGTTCCAAGAGGCCCTGAAGGCCGCCCCTGGCAGCCGCGAGCGCGCCCGCTACGTGTTCCGCGACGGCCGCGGCGAGAACGGCGAGCTGCCCCCGAACAACTGGGAGAGCGTGTTCGGCGGCGGCATGTGGGAGCGCGTCGTCGAAGCCGACGGCACCCCGGGCCAGTGGTACCTGCACATCTTCGACCCCACCCAGCCCGACTTCGACTGGACCAACGAAGAGGTGCGCGAAGAGTTCCGCTCCGTCCTGCGCTTCTGGCTCGACCGCGGGGTCGACGGCTTCCGCGTCGACGTGGCGCACGGCATGGTCAAGGAGGCGGGGCTTCCCGACTACGCTCCGGTGGCAGACGCCGACTCCATGGGCGGCGGCGAAGAGAACGTGCCGTACTGGGGTCAGGACGGCGTGCACGACATATACCGCGATTGGCATGAAGTTCTCGCCGAGTACGACGGCGACCGTGCGCTCTGCGG
>JBQDFB010000119.1:2368-3645 GCA_052085045.1 Microbacteriaceae bacterium
CTGCCGGAGGCGATGGAGATCCCCGACGAGTTCCGTCAGGACCCGACCTGGTTCCGCACGGGCGGCGAGCGCTACGGCCGTGACGGATGCCGCGTGCCGATCCCGTGGGAGGCGGATGCTCCGGCCTACGGATTCAACGCCACCGGCGATGCGTGGCTGCCGCAGCCGGACGAGTGGGCGCGGTTCGCTCGCGACGTCGAGGAGACGGATACCGAATCCACCCTGAACCTGTACAAGGAGCTGCTGCGGCTGCGCCGCGAGCGCGAGCTCGGCGTCGGTTCGCTGGTCTGGGAAGACCTCGGCGAGCAGACCGTGGCATTCCGCCGCGGTGACCTGCACGTGGCCGTGAACCTGGGCGGCGAGCCGCTGGAACTCGGCGATGACGTCACGTTCGTCGTGCAGAGCCAGTCGTTCGACGGCACCGCGCTGCCGACCGATCACGCCGCCTGGTACACACGATCCACGACCCGGGGCTGAAACTGCCACATGGTCAGCATCGATGAGGTCGCGCGCAGAGCCGGGCTGTCCACAGCCACGGTCTCGCGCGCCCTCAGCGGTCGCGGTTATGCCTCGGAGGCGTCCCGCGAGAAGGTGCGTCTGGCCGCGCAGGAGCTCGGCTATGTCGTCTCGTCCCGAGCATCCAGCCTGGCCTCAGGACGCACCCGCAACATCGGCGTGATCGTGCCGTTCCTGGATCGCTGGTTCTTCAGCACGGTGCTCTCGGGTGTATCCAGCGCCCTGATGCGCCGCGGCTACGACATCACGCTGTACAACATCACCGCCGACGAGGATGTCCGCAAGGACGTATTCGAGACGGCGCTGCGCCGGCAGCGCGTGGATGCCGTGATCGCGGTGGCGATCGAGCTCGATGAGGCCGAGACCGCGCAGCTGCTGGCGCTCGATCTCCCGGTGATCGCGATCGGCGGGCCCAATCCGAAGCTCGACACCCTCTCGATGGACGACGTCGCGCTCGCCCGGCTCGCCACTGAGCATCTGCTCGGGCTCGGTCACACCGAGATCGCGCACATCGGCGCGAATCCGGAGTTCGACATCGACTTCCACATCCCCACCAACCGACGCATCGGCTTCGAGGAGGCGCTGGCGGATGCCGGCATCCCCCTGAAGCCCGGCCAGCTGGAGCCTGCGGACTTCACCGTCGACGGCGGCTATCGCGCGGCGAAGCAGCTGCTCGGGCGGCCCGGACCCCGGCCGACGGCGGTGTTCGCAGCATCCGATGAGATGGCCATCGGCGCCGTGGTCGCCGCCCGCGACCTGGG
>JBQDFB010000120.1:0-3640 GCA_052085045.1 Microbacteriaceae bacterium
CGGTTCCGCGAGTGCGCCGCGCGGGCGCTGCTCATGCCGCGGATGAACCCGAACAAGCGCACACCTCTGTGGCAGCAGCGGCAGCGCTCAGCGCAGCTGCTCGAGGTGGCCAGGCGGCATCCGACGTTCCCGGTGATCCTCGAGACCCTGCGCGAGGTGCTGCAGGACGTCTATGACCTGCCGTCGCTGCGCCGGCTCACCACGGCGATCGCCGAGCGGCGGGTGCGGCTGGTGGAGACCGAGCCGGCTCAGCCGTCGCCGTACGCACGCGACCTGCTGTTCGGGTACGTCGGCGCGTTCATGTACGAGGGCGATTCGCCGCTCGCCGAGCGCCGTGCTGCCGCGCTGTCGGTCGACCCCGCTCTGCTGGGCGAACTGCTCGGCACGGTCGAGATGCGCGAGCTGCTCGACCCCGACGTCATCGCGCAGTTCGAACGCGAGGCGCAGCGGCTGGATCCGGAACGGCACGCCCGAGGCGTCGAAGGTGTGGCAGACCTGCTGCGAACCCTCGGCCCGTTGGACGCCGCCGAGGTCGCGGAGCGGTTGGAGGGCGAGGGTGCGGACGAGGGGCTTCGACTCGCTGACGCTCGCTCAACCCGTTTCGACTCCGGCCTGCAGCCTCCGCTCAACGACCAGACGAACGCCCTGCCGTCCCCCAGCGGGGCGTTGAGCGAGCACAGCGAGACGAAACAGGCTGAGCGAGCACAGCGAGACGAAGCCTCCCCCAAAACCTCCACCTCCGCACCTCCATCCAGCGGATCGTTGAGCGAGCACAGCGAGACGAAACAGGCTGAGCGAGCACAGCGATACGAAGCCTCCCCTGACGCCCAGGCCCATCTCGACGCGCTCATCGCCGCCCGCCGGGCGATCCCCGTGACGATCGCGGGCATTCCGCGCGTCGCCGCCATCGAAGATGCAGCACGCCTTCGCGACGCGCTCGGCGCGGCGCTGCCGACCGGCATCCCCGTCGCGTTCCTCGAACCGGTCGCCGACCCGCTCGGCGACCTCGTCTCTCGTCATGCGCGCACGCACGGACCGTTCACGACGGATGCCGTCGCCGCCCGCTTCGGTCTCGGCACCGCTGTCGCCCGGCACACGCTGCAGCGGCTCGAACAGTCCGGTCGGGTGACGAGCGGATACTTCCTGCCCGATACCGCCGGAACCGCAACCGAGAACGAATGGTGCGACACTGAGGTGCTCCGGCGGCTGCGGATGCGCTCGCTCGCCGCGATCCGCGGCAGCGTCGAACCGGTCGCACCCGAGGCGTATGCGCGCTTCCTTCCCGACTGGCAGCACCTCACCCGGCCGCTCGAAGGCATCGACGGCGTACTCGCCGTGGTCGAGCAGCTGGCTGGCGTGCCGATCCCCGCGAGCGCATGGGAATCTCTGGTGCTGCCCTCGCGCGTGCGCGACTACTCCCCCGCGCTGCTCGACGAGCTCACCTCGAGCGGTGAGGTGATCTGGTCCGGGCACGGCACGCTGCCGGGTCGCGACGGGTGGGTGTCGCTGCACCCCGCCGACCTGGCACCCCTCACGCTGCCCGAGCTCGACGGCGAGATCGCCTCGGACTCTCTCGAGGCCGGGCTGCTCGCGGCGCTCGAACACGGTGGCGCGTACTTCGCCGCACAGTTGAAGGAGATGGCCGGGGCCGAGAACGAGCAGTCCGTGCTCGAGGCGCTGTGGAACCTCACCTGGGCAGGGCGCGTGACCAACGACACGTTCGCGCCGGTGCGCACGCTGCTGGCGGGCGGGTCGCAGGCGCACAAGTCCGTGCGGCGCGCTCCGCGGGCGCGTACCTTCCGCGGCGTGTCGTTCACCGGCAACCCGGTGCCGCGGCCGGCCGTCACCGGCGGACGCTGGTCGCTTCTCCCCTCTGACGGCACGACGGAGGCAGCGACCACGGCATCCCGCCGAGCGACAGTCTCGGCAGGACTGCTGCTCGACCGCTACGGCGTCGTGACCCGTGGCGCCGTGCAATCCGAGGGGACGCCCGGCGGCTTCGCGCAGACCTACCGAATCCTCGCCGGGTTCGAAGAGGCGGGGCACTGCCGTCGCGGCTACGTCATCGAGAAGCTCGGGGCGGCGCAGTTCGCAGCATCCACCACCGTCGACCGCCTGCGCACGTTCGCGAATCTGCCCGATCCCGCACCTCGGCGTTCCATCACTCTCGCCGCGACCGACCCGGCGAACCCGTACGGTGCGGCGCTCGCGTGGCCCAGGCGGGAGGGCGTCTCGCACCGCCCCGGCCGCAAGGCGGGGGGTCTCGTGGTGCTCGTCGACGGGGAGCTCGTGCTGTATCTCGAGCGTGGCGGCCGCACCGTCCTGGCGTTCGATGATGATCCCGAGGCGCTGCGAGCCGCAGCATCCGACCTCGTCGCGACCTCCCGCGCACGCCGGCTCGAGACCCTCACCGTCGAGAAGATCAACGGCGAGGCGATCTACGGCACGAGCTTCGCCACGGCTCTGCAGGAGGCCGGTTTCGTCGCGACCCCACGCGGCTTCACCTTCCGCAAGGCGGTCTAGCACTGGTACGATATCTGGTACCAGTCAGGAGAAATCATGTCCATCACCACGAGTGAGGCCCGTCGCGATCTTTTCGGGTTGATCGAGCGCGTCAATCTCGACCACAGCGAGGTCGAGATCACCTCGCGCCGCGGCTCGGCAGTACTGATGTCGAAGGATGAGTACGACTCGCTCATCGAGACGAGCTACCTGCTGCGTTCTCCGAAGAATGCTCGGCGCCTGCTCTCCGCCCTGGAATCGGCGCGTTCCGGAGCTGCCGAGGAGCACGACCTGCTGGACACATGACCACCAGACTCCTCACCTGGACCGCCGAAGGGTGGGAGGACTATCTGTACTGGCAGACACAGGACCGAAAGACACTGAAGCGCATCAACCAGCTGATCGCAGACATGCTCCGAGACGACCCGTTCGAGGGAATCGGAAAGCCCGAACCCCTGCGCCATGCCCTCGCTGGCGCCTGGTCACGGCGTATCGATGAAGCGAATCGACTGGTGTACGTTGCCGACGCAAACAGCATCACCGTGCTTCAAGCGAGATACCACTACTGAGTCGCGAATTCGGCGACGGCGTCTGACCACTGGTCAGCCGTCGCGGTGCTTCTTGACCTCGTCGAGCAGTTCATTCGACCGCCCGAGCAGCTCGAAGAGCCGGTCGACACCGACCAAAGCGATCCCCTCCGGGCTTCCGAGCACCAACATCTTCTGCCCGGCCTCGATGCCGTGCTCGCGGCGCGCGCGGGCGGGGATCACGATCTGACCTCTCTCCCCCACCGTGACCGCGCCATAGAAGACGCGCCCATCGGGTCCGTAGATCGGTGTGTCCGCTTCGTCCGCTGCCATAGCCACAATCATATCCGTATGAAAAACATGTTATACATGTCGTGTGCTTCCCTCGCGATGTATTGAACGCCGGGTACGCTCTCACGGGTACGTCGAGGAGTTCGCGACGATGCCGAGCGGCACCCGCCTCGCCTACGCCGAAGGTCCGCGTGGCGGGCCTGCCGTGCTGCTCCTGCACGCGCAGAGCGCCTCATGGCGCAACTACGGCACGGTGCTGCCCGCACTGGCCGCCGATCACCATGTCTTCGCCGTCGACATCGCCGGGCACGGCGCGTCCG
>JBQDFB010000121.1:0-3471 GCA_052085045.1 Microbacteriaceae bacterium
CGGCTCAGCGCGACGAAACCGTACAACGGAGTGAAACGGGCGATATCGAGCATGACGCCATCGAGCGGAATGAACACGTTTCCGAAGAATGCGAAGAACGTCATGGAGATGGATGCCAGAGCCGCCGCAGAGTCGGAGTTGAAGAACAGTCCGACCCCGAGTCCGTAGAGACCGTAGATGAGCCCGACGGCGAGGATGATCCCCGCCGCAGCCCACCAGCGCCAGGCATCGGCAGCTTCCGCTCCGGTGAACAGCCCCGCGGCGAACACGAGAATCACGGCGAGCGCGGCGAACGAGACCGCCGTGAGCAGCTTCGTCATCGCGTATCCGGCTGTGCCGAGCGGGGTCATGGCGAGCTGGCGGCCCCAGCCCTGCTTCGCCTCGGTGGCGGCGAGCGATGTGAGCGAGCTCATGGCGACGGCCGTTCCGTAGGCTCCCATCGACACCATCACGTAGAACTTGACGTTGCCATGCCCGGCCGACATCGAGCCGTAGCCCATGCTCGCGCCGAACAGCAGGTACATCGCCACCGGCATCGCGAGGGTGAAGGCGAGCGTGTAGGGGTTGCGGAGCTGCCGCATCGCTTCGATGCGCATCATGGTGGGTGAGATCGTCATGGTCATGATCAGTCCTCCGTCAGGGCTGTGAAGGCGGTTTCGAGGGTGGGGGCGGTGATCTCCAGGTCATGCGCCCCGGCGTTCAGCAGAGCGGATGCCGCGGCATCCGAATCCTTCGCACGCAGGCTCACGCGATCGCCGTCGACATGGACGTCGACGATGCCCTCGGTCGCGGTCAGCTGCCGGACGATCGTGTCGGCGCCCCCCGCGGGAAGGCTTGCGGCGACGGTGCGGCCGCCGAGGTTGGCGCGCAGTTGCGCGGTCGGAGCATCGGCGACGATGACACCACGGTGCATCACCACGGTGCGCCGTGCGAACTGCTCCGCCTCCTCCAAGTAGTGCGTGGCGAAGATGATCGTTCGACCGGCATCCGCATCCGCGCGCATGACGTCCCAGAAATGCCGGCGGGCGTTGACGTCCATGCCGGCGGTCGGCTCGTCGAGCACGAGGATGTCGGGGTCGGCGACCAGTGCGAGCGCGAACTTGACGCGCTGCTGCTCACCGCCGGAGCATTTCGAGAGGCGGCGGCGGGCAATGGGTTCGAGTTCGGTGCTGGCAAGTACATCGGGAACACGGGAGAGCGCCTCCCGGCCGTGCAGCGATGCGATGACCTCGACGGTCTCGCGCACGGTGAGGTCAGACAGCAGGCCGCCGGTCTGCAGCACGCCGGCGATCACACCCGCCTTGGCTGCCTTGATGGGTTTCTGGCCGTACACCGAGAGGGTGCCGTCGCTGGGGTCGGTGAGACCCAGCAGCATGTCGAGCGTGGTCGTCTTACCGGCGCCGTTCGGGCCGAGAAGTGCGATGACCTCGCCACGGCGGATGCTGAGATCCACACCGTCGACGGCCTTCACCGTGCGCTCGCCCAGGCCGAAATGCCGGTGCAGATTGGTGATGACGACGGCATCGTCGGATGCCGTGGCGCGTGGTTTCGTCGATGCCCGTGTGTCCGGTGCTGTGCTCATGCTTACAGCCTGGCCGCCGACGGCTGCGGTGTCCGGACGGCGGTGTCACCGGATACTCGTGACAGGTGTCATGCGGTGTGGTTCGGCGCACCGGCTCCCAGTTCCTTGCGGAACACCAGCTCGGCGGCCTGATCCGGCAGGATCAAGGCGCCGCAGTCCGTATAGCCGCGTTCTCGATACAGATGCTGGGCATTCTCATCCGCCTGGCTCGACGTCATGACGACTGCGTGTCCCGCACGACGGGCATCCGACTCCCAAGCATCCATCAGTACACTGCCGTGTCCGCGGCCTCGATGAGGTTCCAGCACGAACAGCATGTTCATGAAGGGGATCTCGTCCCAGAACAGACTCCACCGCAGCCACCCGATCGGATCACCGTCGACCTCGAGGACGAGGATCTGCCCTGTCTGGATGCGTTCCGCGATCACGTCCGGTCGCAGGTGATCATGCTCGATCAGGAAAGACGCATCGTCGGGCGCCGCCGGTCTCACACTCGTGCTGTGTGACATTCGTTCCTCTCGTCCTGCTTCGGGGCAGTTCACAGACTGGCGAGATGAGCGGCGATGCGCTCGGCGATGTCGTTCGACGTGCGCATGGACTCGCGCCAGTCATCGTGGAGCAGGGCGTGGTCAGCGCCCTCGACGCTGACCAGTTCGGCGGCTGTGCCCTGGACGGCCTCCGGAATCCAGTGCCGGTCGTTCGTACCGCCCACTGCCAGGTGACGCCGGTCGGCCGTGAGCAGCGCCGCGGCGACCTCGCTCCTGTTGAGAAGCGGTGTCAGCCAAACGCCGGCGATGTTCTCGTCGATGCACCGCGGCAGAGCGAGAGTCCCGAGCGACTTCGCGACAACGAGGTCGAGCGTCTCAGCTCCTTCTGCCGCGTTGAGTTCGAACACGTGCTCAATCAAGTCCTGTGGGGTCGCGTGCGCCTGATCGCCTTCTTCCCAATCCGCGATGCGGATGTGCCAGCCCACCGAGAGGAGCACCGCGGTGGACCAATACAAAAGCGGAGCCTGCGCGGTGTAGTTGACCCCGGGAAGCAACAGTGCCGATCGGCGCCCCGTTGCCTCATCCGAGCCCAGCGTTGTGATCCGAACCATGAGACGAGACTAGCCAGAGACGGTATCGACGCACGAGGCCGCCAGCATCCCCGCACCGAGACGACCAGGGCGCGCGACCATCTCAGTAGGCTGTGCCCCGTGCCTCTCGCGATCTTTGACCTCGACGGAACGCTCGTCGATCAAGCAGCGCGGCGAAAGCATGGACGCAAGAACTTGCAACCGCCTGGTCACTGAGCGCGGATCAGTCGACGTACGTTCTCTCGGCGCTTTCTGCGCCACGTCGGAAGGACATCGTCTTCGACGACATTGTGCGGCGGCTCTCGCTTCCAGTCCGAGCGCACTCTCTATGGAACGACTATCGGTCTCGAATGCCTGAGCTCGTTCGTTGTTCGGGTGCCGACCGCGACGGACTCAAGGACCTGCGAGCGTCGGGATGGACGATTGGCATCGCGACGAATGGGATGGTCGATAATCAGGTCGGTAAGATCCGTCGAACGGGTCTCTCCGACCTGGTTGACGGATGGGTGATCTCCTCAGAGGCAGGATTTCGAAAGCCGGATGCAGCGATCTTCGAAACACTCGCACGACGATTGAGCTGTGACTTATCTGGCTGGATGGTCGGCGACAGCCTGGAAGCGGACGTCGCCGGCGGCAACAATGTGGGGTTGCACACCGCATGGGTAACCTCGAATGTCGACACCCTGAGTCCTGGCGACCCGCAGCCAACGATCACGGTTCCTCGTGCGGCCGACGCCATCCGGAATATCCTCAGTTGAATGCGCGAGGAGCTGCGCGGCTTCGGCTCGCAGCGCTCGCTCACCCCGTTTCG
>JBQDFB010000122.1:0-3470 GCA_052085045.1 Microbacteriaceae bacterium
GTCATCGCCGTGTCGTGCACGGTGGGCTTGCGGCGCATCCACGCGGCGTAGACGGTGCCCTCTTCGTCCTGGATGTCCTCGGTGACGCGGAATCCGAGATCCTGCATGTACTTCACGGCCCGCGGCACGTCGGGGGTGATCTGGTTGAAGTGGTCCAGCCGCACGAGCTCGCCGGGGATGTGCAGGTCGTAGCGCCACGACATCCGCTCGACGTGGTCGGACTGGTGGAAGAATTCGTACGGGAAGCCGAGCGGGTCGATCACGCGCACCGAGTCTCCGATGCCCGTGACGAACCCGCCCTCCTCTCGGCGAACATCACAGCCCAGCTCCGTGAAGAACTCGACGGCCCGGTCGAGGTCCTCGGGGGTGCGCACCCGGTACGAGAACGCCCGCACCGCGGCGATCTGGCCCTTGCGCAGCACGAGGTTGTGGTGGATGAACTCCTCGGTCGAGCGCAGGTAGATCGCCTCGTCGTCCTCTTCCGTGACGTACAGACCGAGGACGTCGACGTAGAACTGGCGGGATGCCGCGAGGTCGGTGACCACGAGCTCCATGTACGCGCAGCGGAGGATGTCCGGCGGGGATGCCTGTGGGGTCGCGACCGGGTTGTCGGCCTCGATCGGGGCCTCCTGGCTCACGTAGTAGCCCGAGGAGGTGAGGGTCATGTCTGCACGGTTCGTCATGTCAGCATCCTTGCTAGGTGGTTCGGGTCGCGATCTCTGCCGGTTTGCGCGGGCCAGAGCGGCAGAAATCGCGACCTGGAGGAGGGGTCAGTTCTTTCCGAAGACGGGGTTGTGAACCTCGCCGAGGTTGATGTGCACCGCCTGCTGGTCGGTGTAGAAGTCGATCGAGCGGTAGCCGCCCTCGTGCCCGAGTCCGGAGGCCTTGACGCCGCCGAAGGGAGTGCGCAGGTCGCGGACATTGTTCGAATTGAGCCACACCATTCCGGCCTCGACGGACTGCGCGAAGTTGTGCGCGCCCTTGAGATCATTCGTCCAGATGTACGCGGCGAGGCCGTACTTGGTGTTGTTGGCGAGTGCGAGTGCGTCTTCCCAGCCGTCGAACGGGGTGATCGCGACGACGGGGCCGAAGATCTCTTCCTGGAAGATGCGTGCGTCCGGGGAGACATCAGCGAAAACCGTCGGCGAGACATAGTTACCGGTCTCGAAGCCCTCCGGCCGGCCCCCGCCGGCAACCAGGCGAGCCTCGCTCTTACCGATCTCGACGTAGTTCATGACCTTCTCGTAGTGCTCGGGGTGCACGAGCGCACCGACCTCGGTGGTCGGGTCATTCGGCAGGCCGACCTTCACACGCTTGGCCTGGGCCGCGTAGCGCTCGACGAACTCGTCGTAGATGCTGCGCTGGACGAGAATTCGAGATCCGGCCGTGCAGCGCTCGCCGTTCAGTGAGAACACGCCGAAGATGGTCGCGTCGATCGCCGCGTCGAGGTCGGCGTCTTCGAACACAACCGCCGGAGACTTACCGCCGAGTTCCATCGACAGTCCCTTGAGGAAAGGCGCGGCGTTGGCGAAGATGAGCTGCCCCGTGCGGCTCTCGCCGGTGAACGAGATGAGCGGCACGTCAGGATGCTTCACCAGCGAATCGCCGGCGAAGCCCTCTTCACCGAAACCGTTCACGAGGTTGAAGACGCCCTTCGGCAGGCCCGCCTCTTCGAAGATCCCGGCCCACAGGGATGCCGACAGCGGGGTGAACTCGGCGGGCTTGAGCACGACAGTGTTGCCGGTCGCGAGCGCGGGGCCGAGCTTCCAGGATTCGAGCATGAACGGGGTGTTCCACGGTGTGATCAGACCCGCGACGCCGATCGGTTTGCGGTTGACGTAGTTGATCTGGCGCCCCGGCACCTTGTAGGTGTCGTCAGCCTGCGCGACGATCAGGTCGGCGAAGAAGCGGAAGTTCTCGGCGGCGCGGCGGGCCTGCCCGAGCGCCTGCGTGATCGGCAGCCCCGAGTCGAACGACTCCAACTCGGCCAGCCGCTGGTCGCGGGACTCGACGAGATCGGCGATCTTGTGCAGCACCCGCGAACGCTCGCGGGGCAGCATCCGCGGCCACGGGCCCTCGTCGAAAGCGCGCTTGGCGGCCTGAACGGCGCGATCGATGTCGGCGACCTTGCCGGACGCAGCCTGGATGTAGACCTCGTTCGAAACCGGCTCGAGCACATCGAATGTGTCGCCGTCGATCGAGTCGACGAACTCGCCGTCGATGTAGTGCTGGATGCGGTCGGGGAGCTCTGCGGGAATGCGTGAATCAGTCATGGTTCCTCCGGTATCAGTGGACGGGTGCGCCGACGGCTTCGTCGGGGTATTTCTTGGTGAGGTACGCGTCGAGGGTGCCCGCGTGATGATCGCGGGCGGCGCGCTCGATCTCGGCGATCGGTGCGCTGTTCTCGATGAGCGCGACGATCTGCTCGTGCTCGCGCACCGACTCGTGTGCGCGGCCGGGAACGAAGCTGAACGTCGAGTCGCGCAGTCGGTTCAGGCGCTCCATCTCGGCGCCGACGAGGTCGCGCATGCGCGGATTCGGGCACGGGGCGATGAGCGCGGCGTGGAACTCCTGGTTGAGCCGCGTGAACGCCGACGGGTTGAAATGATCCAGGGTCTCGATCATCTTCGCGTTGATGGCGCGTGCGATTTTCAGATCATCGACAGTGAGATGCGGTGCAGACAGCGCGGTGGCGGTTCCCTCCAGGATGCTGAGGGCCTCCATGCTGTGCCGGTACTGCGAGTCGTCGACCATCGCGACGCGCGCGCCGACGTTGTGCTCGAAGTGCACGAGCCCCTCGGCCTCGAGCTGCCGGATCGCTTCGCGCACCGGCACGACGCTCATGTCGAGCTCGCCGGCGATGCTGCCCAGCACCAGGCGGTAGCCCGGCGTGAAGCTCTGGCCAGCAATGCGCTCTTTGATCCAGAGGTACGCCTGCTGAGACTTGCTGGGGGTCTTCGTCATGCGCGCTCACCGTCCGTCGTGCGTGACGCCTCGTACTTCGCGCGCCATTCCGCGTTCATCGGAAACAGCCCGTCGACCGGATGCCCGGCCTCGACCTGCTCGGCGATCCAGGCATCTTCGTCCTCCTGGGCGAGCGTCGCGTCGACGACCTCAGCGGCGATGGAGGGCGGGATGACGATCACACCGTCTCCGTCGCCGACGATGATGTCGCCGGGCTGCACGGCTGCGCCGCCGCATCCGATCGTGACATCCAGTTCCCACGGCACGTGCTTGCGGCCGAGCACCGAGGGGTGCGCGCCCTGCGAGAACACCGGCAGGCCGATGCGGGCGACCTCGTCGAAGTCGCGCACGCCGCCGTCGGTGACGACGCCGGTCGCACCGCGCGCCTGAGCGCGCAGCGCGAGGATGTCGCCGAGGGTGCCGGTCGTGGCATCCCCCCGTGCCTCGATGACGATGATCTCGCCGTCGCCGACCGCGTCGAACAGGCGCTTCTGCGCGTTGTAGCC
>JBQDFB010000123.1:0-3417 GCA_052085045.1 Microbacteriaceae bacterium
CGGTCAGCGGGATGTCGGTGAGCCCGGTGTGGCGCCCGGTGCGCGACCACTCGGTCTCGCCGTGCCGCAGCAGCACGAGCTTGCCCTGCGGGTTGTCCGGGGCAGGCGTTTCGGGCAGCGGGTCAGCAGCATCCACACCGCAACCGTACTCGCCGACGTCCAGGTGGGGCGACGATCTCAATCCTCCGGGAACCGCACCCCGGTGAGTTCCTGCGAGATCGTCCACATCCGAGCGGCGTCCTTCTCGCTCCGCAGGCGCGAGTACAGTTCCTGCTCGGCCGGTGCTCCGCCCAGGTGACGGAACCCCTTCGGTCCGTACAGGTGCCGCGGCTGCGCATCAGACGAGGCGGCGGCGTACAGAGCGGGCAGAGACGCGGATTCGGGTGTGCCCACGATGAGACCCCGCGCCGACAGCCAGCGGATCACCTTCACCTGCACCGTGTCGGATGACCGTCCGACCTCCGGGCGTGCCGACAGTAGGCTGGTCGGTGCGACACCAGGATGCGACAGGTTGCTCGAGATCCCCCACCCGTGCGCCGCACTTCTGCGATCGAGTTCGAGACCGAACAGGCCGAACGCGATCTTCGACTGACTGTACGCGCGCATGCCGTCGTACGAACGCTGCCACTGCAGGTCGTCCCAGTTGATGCCGCCCTGGTCGGCGGCGATGCTGATCTGAGACGTCACCCGCGCTGAACCGGCACGCAGCAACGGCAGCAGCTGGGCGACCAGCGCGACATGCGCGAGGTGGTTGGTGCCGAACTGCAACTCGAATCCGTCGCTCGTGGTCTGCCGTTCCGGGGGAGTCATGACACCGGCGTTGTTGATCAGCAGGTGGATGGGCGTCCCTTCGGCGCGCATCGTCTCGCCGAGTGCCGCCACCGAATCGAGCGACGAGAGGTCGAGGACGCGGGTGGTCACCTCAGCCGGCGGTGTCGTCCGGGTGATCTCGGCGACCGCCGCCTCGCCCTTGGTCGGGTTGCGAACCGGGAGCACGATCTCCGCTCCGGCCGCGGCGAGGCGACGGGCGATACGCAGGCCGATGCCGTCGCTGCCGCCGGTGAGGACGGCTCGTTTGCCCTTCAAGTCAGGTAGGGGGATGTCGATGTCTCGGGATGCCACAGTAGGTCTTCTCTCTGCCTGATCGGAATCTCTACGGTCCACATTCGCGCTGCGGACGATGGTTATCCAGGACTCGTCAGTCAGTGGATGCCGTGAACGCGGCACGGTAGAACGGAAGCATGGAGATCGACCGCGCGGAGCTGGCGACATTCTTGCGACACCGCAGGGAGTCACTGCAGCCCGAGGATGTGGGCCTTTCCCGCGGCCCTCGTCGCCGCACCGCAGGTCTTCGCCGTGAAGAGGTTGCGGCGCTGTGCCACATGTCACCCGACTACTACGCCCGCCTCGGACGGGGCACTGGTCCGCAGCCATCCGAACAGATGATCGCGTCGATCGCGCAGGGACTGCACCTGTCGATCAGCGAGCGGGATCACCTTTTTCGGCTGGCAGGACAGCAGCCGCCCGTGCACGGCGCATCCAGCGAGCACATCAGCCCGGGGCTGCTTCGGATTCTCGACCGCCTCCAGGACACCCCGGCCGAGATCGTGACCGAGCTGGGCGAGACCCTGCGGCAGACTCCGCTCGGGGTCGCGCTCACGGGCGACCTGACCAGCTTGGTCGGCGACGAGCGCAGCATCGGCTATCGGTGGTTCACCGATCCGAACATGCGCACGCTGTACGCGCCGGAAGATCACGAGCAGCTCTCGCGCCTGTGGGCATCAGGCCTGCGCGAGGTGATGGCGCTGCGAGGACCGTCATCGCGCGCGGCGCACCTCGCCGAAGCGCTGACGGCGAAGAGCGCCGAGTTCCGCGAGTGCTGGGGCCGCCAGGAGGTCGGGGTGCGCCCGAACGAGGTGAAGCACTTCACGCATCCGGAGCTCGGGATGATCGAGCTCACCTGTCAGACGCTGGTCGACCCCGCGCAGTCGCATTCGCTGCTCGTGTACACCGCGGTTCCCGGATCGCAGAGCTCCGAGAAGCTGCGCATGCTCTCGGTGATCGGCAGCCAGCGCCTGTGAACGGCGGAGACGCTCCGACCACTCACGCTCACGGCCGAACGCGAACCGTCCGCCCCTCGACGGTGACCAGGTCGCCGTCGTGAAGCTGGCGGCCGCGGCGTCGCTCGGTCTCGCCGTTGACGCTGACGTAGCCGTCGATGATCACCTCTTTGGCATCGCCGCCGGAGTCGAGGAGCCCGGCGAACTTCAGGAACTGCCCCAGGCGGATCATCTCGCCGCCGATGGAGACGTCGGCCTCCGGTTCGTTCGTCATGCTTGAAATCGTAGTCGCCGGTGGCATCGAGGTCAGCGCTCGCCGGATACCCGCGATCGTCGCCGAATGACGATTCCGGCCTCGTTCGACGCATCCTGACGGTCGTACCAGAGGTCGACCTTCTCGCCGCCGACGACGAGGTCGTTCATCGGCAGCCGCGCCTGCCTGCTGACGAAGCGACGGGTGCCAGCGGCATCCACGAACGCGTACGTCACCGTCGCGAGAAGCACGCTGGCCTCGCCGCTCGGGACGTCGTAGCCCCGATCCGTGACGACGCCGGTCACGGGATCCGATGACCGCACGATGGCATCTTCGCGAGCCGTCATCCGGATGCGCCTGCGGCGTGCCCACACGGCAGAGCCCAGCATCCCGATGCCGATCGCGCCGACGATCGCGACCTCCGCTGTCAGCGACGGGGGTGCCAGCCAGGCCGGGGGCACGGCGGCGACGCTCCGGCCGACGGCGACCCCGAGCAGTACGAGCCCGAGGGCGGCCGAGATGCCGAGGAGTCGCGGATTGCGCGCGGAAAGCGTCACCCAGCGGATGATCGCGAGCACCGTCACCGCCGAACCGGGAACGCCAGCACCAAAGCCACGACGCTCGCGCCGTCGAAGACGTCGTACCTGATCGCGTTCGCGAGCATCCGCGACAGGGCGCAGGCGGCGAGGGCGGGCATGACGAACACGACGACGGCCGGCAGCGCGAGACTGCGGGCGGTGGGCGTGCGCCGATCCCGATCGCGTCGGGCTGCATCCGGGTCCACGGTGCTCATGGTCTCATCCCACCACCGCCAGCGGCCTCCCGATCACACGAAGTGCACGGATCACACGAAGCGCCCGGGCTACACGAAACGGACCTTGTGCTGCAGCCGCGTGCGCACGTCGAACAGCTCGTTGCCGCCGATGTCGCGGGCGCCGGGCACGCCCTGCCGCAGCACCATGCTCAGCGCGCTGCGTCGCACGACGACGACCGGAGTGCCGCGCACCTTGCCGAGTGTCGTCACCGCCTGGTCGAGGTCGTCGTCGGGGAGGACGATGATCGCCCCGCCGAAGCGCACCTTCGCCGCGCGCGCGATGACGCGCA
>JBQDFB010000124.1:0-2146 GCA_052085045.1 Microbacteriaceae bacterium
GAATCGCGGGCGAACAGCAGGTTCTGCCGGATGTCCTCGTCGAAGAGCTGCGGATGCTGTTCGCACAGCCCGATCGTGCGGCGCAGTGCCGGGCCGCTGAGCGTCGCAGCATCCGTCCCGCCGATCGTGAACGCGCCCTCGGCGCGGAGGAAGCCGACCAGCACCGACGCGAGGGAGCTCTTGCCGGCGCCACTGGGCCCCGAGACCAGCACGCGCTCCCCCGGGGCGACGTCGAGCGTAACGCCGCGCAGGGCCGGGATGCCGCCGGGCCATGCCGCGCGGACGTCGCGCAGCTGCAGGGCGGTTCCGCTCGGAGCGTCTTCGGCGCCGGCATCCGATCGCAGCTCTTCGGGCATCGACGCGGGCAGCACCTCGACCACGCGCCGGGCACTCGCGCGCACGCTCCGCCAGGATGCCGCGGCGATCGGCACCGCGCCGAACACCTCGAACACGACCATCGGCACGAGCACGACGACCGCGAGCCACGGACCGTCGATCGCGCCGGTCGCAAGCCCCGGGGATGCTGCGGCCACAGCCCACGCCGAGGCGACGCCGGCGAGCACCGAGACGATCCCCGCGGCAGACGCCTGAGCGAGCGACGCCCGCGTCACGGTGCGGCGCACGGCCGCATCGGCGCGCTCGATCCGTTCGCGCGCTGCCGGCTCCGCGCCGTACGCGAGGAGGACATCCAGGCTGCCGAAGTAGTCGACGAGGGATGCCGAAAGCTCGGCACGATCGCGGGATACCCGCTCTTCGGCGCGGCCGCCGAACAGCCAGCTCACCCCTACGGCGACGAGGGATGCGACGATCAGGCACACCGCGAGAGTGAGCGCCGCAGACGGGGAGATGAAGGCGATGAAGGTCACCGCCCCGACCGCAACCACACCGGCGACAGCGAGGGGCTGCACGACCCGCAGCGGCAGGTTCTGCAGGTTCTCGACGTCATCGACGAGGGCCGAGAGCAGCTGACCGTGATCGGTCCGGCCGAGGCCGGCGGGCGAGAGCGGAACGAGCCGGCGCACCATGTCGGACCGGGTGGTGGCGAGCTGACGGAGTGCCGCGTCGTGGCCCGACAGGCGCTCGAGGTAGCGGAAGACCGCCCGGGAAACCGCGAAGAACCGCACCCCGACGACCGCAATCGACAGCGGCACGAGCGAGTCGACGATCGAGGCGCTGACGATCAGCCAGCCGCTGACGGCGAGCAGAGACACCGCCGCCGCGGCAGAGAAGACACCCCAGATGAGGCCGGGCAGAAAGCGACGCATCGGGGGCTGCGCAAGCCGAAGGATGCCGCGGGCGCGCGCGTCGACGCTCACGCGAGCACCCCCAGCGCAACGACCCGGTCGGCGATCTCACGCGCCGTGCGGCGGTGCGAGACGAGCAGGATCGTGCCGCCGGCATCCGCGCGGTCGCGCAGCGTCGTCCACAATCGCTGCTCGGTGTCGGCGTCGAGCGCGCTCGATGGTTCGTCCAGGACGAGGATGCGATCGGGCCAGGCGGCATGACGGTAGAGCGCGCGGGCGACGGCGACGCGCTGCGCCTGCCCGCCGGAGAGCCCGCTCCCCTGCACACCGAGCTCTTGCGCGGGGTCGAGGTCGTCGGCGCAGGCGGCGTCGAGGGCGTGGCGGATGGCGGCGGGCTCCGGGTCGGAGCCGAGCGTGACGTTGTCGGCGATCGTGCCCCGGATCAGGCCCGGGGATTGCCCCGCCCACGCCAGCCAGTCGGCTGGTGCGAGGTTGCGCACGTCGGTGCCGGCGAGGGTCGCTGTGCCTGTGAATGCAGCCGCACCGCGGAGGGCGGCGATCAGGCTCGACTTGCCGGAGCCGCTCGGCCCCTCGACCAGCGTGATCGTGCCCGGTGCGGCGGTGAACGAGACCGGCGGGAGGTCGCGGACCTGGAGGTTCTGTACGTGGAGGGTGGGGGCTTCGACTCGCTGCGCTCGCTCAACCCGTTTCGTCTCGCTGCGCTCGCTCAACGCCCCGGGATGGTCAGCCGCCGCCAATTGAGCTCCGCCCGCCGGTCGTTGAGCGGAGTCGCGCAGCGACGCAGACGAAACGGGTTGAGCGAGCCGCAGGCGAGTCGAAGCCAAACCCTCATCCAGCACCGCGAACACGTCCTCAGTCGCCGCGACCCCTTCAGACGCGGC
>JBQDFB010000124.1:2246-3366 GCA_052085045.1 Microbacteriaceae bacterium
CCTCATCCAGCACCGCGAACACGTCCTCAGTCGCCGCGACCCCTTCAGACGCGGCATGGAACTGCACGCCGACCTGTCGGATCGGCAGGAACGCTTCCGGCGCGAGCAGCAATACGAACAGCCCGACCTCGAGCGACATGTCTCCCGCGAGCAGCCGGAACCCGACCGCCACGGCGATCAGCGCGACGGCGAGCGACGACAGCAGCTCCATCGCGAAGCCGGACAGGAACGAGTATCGCAGCACCTTCATCGTCTCGCGGCGGTACTGATCGGCGGTCGCCTCGATCTGCGAAGCGGCCCGCCGTTCGCGGCCGAACAGCCGCAACGTCGCGAGCCCCTGCACAGTGTCGGCGAACCGCGCAGCCAGGTGCTGCAGTGTCTGCCACTGCTTGCGCTGCACCGTGCGCGTCGCGATGCCGATCAGGATCATGAAGATCGGGATCAGCGGCAGCGTGATCACGGCGGTCAGACCGCTCGGCCAGTCCTGCCACCACATCACCACGACGATCACCGGAGTCGCGATGACCGTGAGCACCAGCTGCGGCAGGTACTTCGCGAAGTACTGGTCCAGCGCTTCGAGCCCGTGGCCGGTGGTGACGGCGAGCGACGCCCGGTTGCGCGACGCGAGCCATCCCGGTCCGAGCCGGCCGATCGCCCCGATCAGCGCCTGCCGCAGCTGCGTGCCGGTGGCAGCCGCCGCTCGCATCCCCGCAAAGTCGGATGCGGCGATCAGAATGCCGCGCAGCAGTGCGAGCCCCAGCATCCACCCGAGCGACGACACCACCGAGCGCCCGACGAGCGCGCCGGTGACGGCATCCGTCAGGAACCAGGCGAACGCGATGACCACCGCGGTCTGGAGCACGCCGATGACCGCTGCGAGAACGAAGAATCCTCGCGCGGCGCCGGCGTACCTCAGCAGCCTCGGGTCTACGGGTTTCACGCGTGAACCGGCGCTCCCTCGATCGATGCGCGCGTGACGCGCTTGCGGAACACCCAGTATGTCCACCCCTGGTACAGCAGCACCAGCGGCAGGGCGACCAGCGCCGTCCAGGTCATGATCTGCAGCGTGTACTCGGTGCTCGAGGCGTTCTCGATCGTGAGGCTGAACGCCGGGTCGATC
>JBQDFB010000125.1:0-3355 GCA_052085045.1 Microbacteriaceae bacterium
GTGCCGACCGTGGGAGACGAGGGCGAGCTGCCGCGCAGCCTTCCCGAGCTCTTCCTGCCGAACATCCCGCTCACCTGGGAGACCTTCACGATCATCGCCCCGTTCTCGCTGGGGATGGCGCTGGTGGGACTGCTCGAATCGCTCATGACCGCGAAGCTCGTCGACGAGATCACCGACACCCACTCGCACAAGACCCGCGAGGCGTGGGGCCAGGGCGTCGCGAACATGCTCTCGGGCTTCCTCGGCGGCATGGGCGGCTGCGCGATGATCGGCCAGACCATGATCAACGTCAAGGTCTCGGGCGCCCGCACGCGCATCTCGACGTTCTGCGCCGGAGTGTTCCTGCTCGTGCTCGTCGTCACCCTGGGCGACGTCGTCGCGATCATCCCGATGGCGGCACTGGTCGCCGTGATGATCATGGTGTGCGTCGCGACGTTCGACTGGCACAGCATCCGCCCGTCGACGCTGCGGCGCATGCCGAAGAGCGAGACGTTCGTCATGATCTCGACCGTCGCGCTCGTCGTGATCACCTCGAACCTGGCGATCGGCGTCGTGGTCGGGGTGATCGTGGCATCCGTTCTGTTCGTCCGGCGCGTGTCGCACTTCGCGACCGTCACGAGGACGGTGTCGGCGGATGCTGCCCACTACACGGTCGACGGCGAGCTGTTCTTCGCCTCCAGCAACGACCTCACCACGCAGTTCGAGTACGCCGACGACCCCGAACGCGTGGTGATCGATCTGTCGCGCTCGCACATCTGGGATGCCTCGACCGTCGCTGCCCTCGACACGATCGAGACGAAGTACGCCCAGCACGGCAAGACCGTCGAGCTTCGCGGGCTCAACGATGCCAGTGGTGTGTTCCACGGGCGGCTCAGCGGCGGCTTCCCACCGGCGTGAGCGCCTCCGCTCGCGAAAGGCTCAGGGAGCGGCAGCGGGAGGCAGCAGTTCCGTGACGAGCTGTTCGATCCGCGCGCGAATGTCGTCTCTGATCGACCGGACGGCATCGAGGTCTTGTCCGGCCGGGTCGTCGAGCTCCCAGTCCTCGTAGCGTTTGCCGGGGAAGATCGGGCAGGCGTCACCGCACCCCATCGTGATGACGACATCGGATGCCTGCACAGCATCGGTCGTCAGCAGTTTCGGCTGCTGAGCGGCGATGTCGATGCTGAGCTCGGCCATGGCAGCCGTCGCGATCGGATTGATCCGTTCCGCCGGTATCGAGCCAGCAGAACGCACCTCGATGCGGTCGCCGGCGATGCTGCGGAGGAACGCGGCGGCCATCTGCGAACGCCCGGCGTTGTGTATGCAGACGAAGAGGACGGAGGGTGTCATGGTGCAACGCTACGCTCAGCGTCCGCCGATCTCCGGTATCGCCGATTACGGGCGCTGAGCAGAATCGATGCGACGACCGCCGCGACGACGGATGCCGTGAGAATCGCGACCTTGGCGTGGTCGTGCGCCTCGCTCCCTGCGGCGAAGCTCAGCTCGGCGACCAGCAGCGACACCGTGAAGCCGATGCCGGCGAGGATGCCGACGCCGGCGATATCCACCCAGCGCAGCGCCGGATCGAGGTCGATCCGGCGGATGCGCGTGACGAGCCACGTGGCCACGGTGATGCCGAGCGGCTTGCCGACCACGAGAGCCAGCACGATGCCGATCACGATCGGGTCGGAGAACGCCGAGACGAAGCCCTCCGCACCGCCGACGGCGACGCCGGCTGAAAAGAATGCGAACACCGGAACAGCGAAGCCCGCCGACAGCGGACGGAACCGGTGCTCGAACACCTCGGCGAGCCCCGGCCCGGCATCCGGCCTGCGATCGGCCTTCTTGTGCAGCACCGGGATCGTGAAGCCGAGCAGCACGCCAGCGATCGTGGCATGGATGCCGGAGGCGTGCAGCAGCGCCCACGCGATGACGCCGAGCGGCAGCAGGATGAGCCACGCCGCCGTGGGACGCAAGTGGAAGAAACGCCGGGACAGCTGGGCGACGAGGCCGTAGAGCGCGATCATGACGAGGGCGAGCAGCAGTGGCACGACCTCGACCGTCTCGGTGTAGAACAGCGCGATGATGCCGATGGCGATGAGGTCGTCGACCACGGCGAGGGTGAGCAGGAAGATCCGCAGTGCGCTCGGCAGATGCGAGCCGATCACGGCCAGCACGGCGACCGCGAACGCGATGTCCGTGGCGGTCGGGATCGCCCATCCCTGCGACGCTTCCGCCGATCCCGCGACGACGACGAGGTAGATCACGGCCGGTACGGCGACGCCTCCGATGGCGGCGACGATGGGCACGATCGCGGTGCTGAACTGGCGCAGATCACCGCTGACGAACTCGCGCTTGAGCTCGAGGCCGACGAGGAAGAAGAAGATCGCGAGCAGGCCGTCGGCGGCCCACGCGCCGATGCTCAGACGCAGGTGCCACGGCTCGTAGCCGATCTCGAAGTCTCTGATCGCGAAGTAGCCGTCCGCCCAGGGCGAGTTCGCCCAGACCAGCGCCACGACGGCGAGGGCGACCAGCAGGATGCCGCCGACCGTCTCCTTGCGGAGCAGCTCGCCGATGCGGACGGATTCTGCGGCGGACGCGGAGGGGAAGATGCTGCGGATACGTGGCGGGGAAGGCGACATGGGCGTCTTTCGGGTCGACGGTGCGTGACGTCGACCAGGCTTCCCGACACTCCGCAACCAATTCTACCGGGTGATTCGCACTCTCAACTGGTCACCCGGCCGGTCTCGTACGCCCACATCGCGGCCTCGACGCGGTTGCGGACGCCGATCTTCATGAGGATCGCACCGATGTGCGTCTTGACGGTGCCGAGTGAGAGGAACAACTTCGCGCCGATCTCGACGTTCGTGAGGCCCGCCGCCAGCAGGGACAGCACCTCTTCCTCTCGGGCGGTCAGCGGTTCGGCGGCAGGGCGGGAGGCGACGGCGGACGGAGCGAACGCGGCGAGCAGGCGGGTGGTGATGCGCGGCGAGATGAGCGCGTCGCCGGCCGCGGCGGCCCGCACGGCCTCGGCGATCAGCACGGGACCGGCATCCTTCAGTAGGAACCCTCTGGCACCGGCGCGCAGCGCGCCGTACACGTACTCGTCGAGGTCGAACGTCGTGATGATCACCACCGGGAGCGGGTCGGTGACGCCTGCGCCCGCGAGAAGCTCGGTGGCCTGGATGCCGTCGAGCCCCGGCATCCGGATGTCGAGGAGTGCGACGTCGGGGTTCGTTCGTCGCGCGAGCGCGACCGCCTCGGCGCCGTCTGCGGCCTCGGCGACGACCTCGATGTCGGGGGACGCGTCGAGCAGCAGTCGCAGCCCCGTGCGCACGGGCTCCTGGTCGTCGGCGATGAGGACGCGGATCATCGG
>JBQDFB010000126.1:0-3317 GCA_052085045.1 Microbacteriaceae bacterium
GGCGACGCCCTCGACGGCGCCGCGCTCCTCGCCCGCCGTACCGATATGCCCCACGAAAGGTTCGTTCACCGTGCCTGATGCAGCAACCCCTGACCACGATCCCGCTCGCCTGGCCGAACTGCTCGGGGTGCTCTCGCAGCTCGACACAGAGGCGGCGACCACCGAACGCGGCGACCTCGATCTGCAGGACACGATCGAGCTCGTCCGTCGGATGAACGCGGAAGACCAGCGGGTCGCCGTCGCCGTCGCCGAGCAGACAGCGGAGATCGCCCGCGCGGTCGACGGGATCACCGAGCGCTTCCGCCGCGGTGGGCGCCTCATCTATATCGGCGCCGGGACTGCGGGGCGCATCGGCGTGCTCGACGCCAGCGAATGCCCGCCCACGTTCGGCACGGATCCGTCGATGGTCGTCGGCATCATCGCCGGCGGCGAGACCGCGATCCGCGCGGCCGTCGAGAACGCCGAAGACGATGCGGATGCCGCTGAGGCATCCCTGCGCGACCTCGCACTCACCGATCGCGACACGGTCGTCGGCATCTCAGCATCCGGCCGCACGCCGTACGTCGTCGGCGGCCTCGAGTACGCCCGGGGGATCGGCGCGCTCACCGTCGCGATCGCATCGAACCGCGACTCCGCCATCGGTGCCGCAGCCGAGATCCCGATCGAGGTCGTCACCGGCCCCGAATTCATCTCCGGTTCCACCCGGCTGAAGTCGGGCACAGCGCAGAAGCTCGTCGTGAACATGCTCACGACCCTGTCGATGATCAAGCTCGGCAAGACCTACCGCGGCGTCATGGTCGATCTGCTCGCCACCAACGAGAAGCTGCACGCCCGCTCGATCCGTACGGTCACCGAACTCGCCGGGGTCGGCGTCGACGAGGCGGCCGCGGCGCTGCGAGAGGCGGGGGGCTCCGTGAAGCTCGCACTGCTGACCCTCGCCAGCGGTGCCGACGTCGAACGTGCGCGGGCCGCGCTGGCCGAGGCCGGCGGCATCCTGCGTGAGGCGATCTCAGCGCTCAGTTGATCCGCACCTCGAAGCCGTCGCCGGCCGGGGAGATCTCGATCTGCGTGAGGTCGTCGACGTGATGCGCCGGGCCGAACTCGGGGGCGTGCGGCCCGACGCCGATGACGATCATGCCCGCGTCGAGTCCGGCGCGGATGCCGGCGCCGGAGTCCTCGAATACGACGCAGTCGACGGGGTCGATGCCGAGCAGGGATGCTGCCAGCAGGAACCCCTCCGGGTCGGGCTTGCTGTTCGTCACCCGTTCGGCCGTGATCGCGAGCTCGGGCACGGTCAGCCCTGCGGCGCCCATCCTGGACGTCATCAGCGCGAGGTTCGCGGAGGTGACGATCGCGTGCGGAATGCGGGCGAGCGCACTGAGCAGCTCGGCCGCACCGGGGATCTCGACGACGCCGTCGGTCTCGGCACTCTCGCGGGCGAGCAGCTGCTGGTTCTCGACGAGGTTGATCTCGTGGTCGCGCTCGGGCAGCAGGATCGCCATGCTCTGCCAGCCCTGACGCCCGTGGACGGTGCTGAGCACGGTGTCCTGATCGAGCCCGTGCGGCTGTGCCCATTCCCACCAGAGGCGCTCGACCACGGCGGCCGAGTCGACGAGGGTGCCGTCCATGTCGAGGAGTGCGGCGCGGGCGGTGACGGTTGCCATGCGTCCAGGCTAGCCGGGTCACGAGCGGGTTCCGGCGCCGACTATCCTGGTGGCATCCCCCGATGTTCCACCCGGCAACTCGCGCGCCGGATGATCTTCGGCGCGCTCAGAACATGCAAGGACGCTGATGAACGACTTCGCGGCATATCGTGACGACTGGATGACCAAGGAAGAGCTCGCCGAGCGGATGGTTCCGCTGATCGGAGCCCTGCGCCGCGATCACGAGGTGGTGACCTCGCTGCACGGGCACCGGCTGCTGGGCCTGTCGACCACCGGCATCATCGAGATGCACGAGCGTGTCGCTCAGCTCGGCCACGAGGAACTGGCGCTGGAGGACACCCTCGCCGTGCTCGAGGCGCTGCGTGAGCTGGCGCCCGGAGCATCGTCGATCGACGTCGCACGGCTCGTCGCCGGGCGCACGGATGCCGACCTCGACGAGTTCCTGCGCGAGGCACTCGCCCCGGCGATGGGCGCGGAACCTGCCGATCCCACCGATGTCGTGCTGTACGGCTTCGGCCGCATCGGGCGCCTGCTCGCCCGCATCCTCATCGCGCACACCAGCGGCGGCAGCGGACTGCGTCTGCGCGCCATCGTCGTGCGACGAGGTTCGGACAACGATCTCGTCAAGCGCGCGTCGCTGCTGATGCGCGACTCTGTGCACGGCCGCTTCGCCGGCTCGGTCACCGTCGATGAAGAAGCCTCGCAGATCATCGCCAACGGCACGCGCATCCAGGTGATCTACTCGGACGATCCGGCGTCCGTCGACTACACGTCCTACGGCATCCAGAACGCGATCGTCGTCGACAACACCGGGCGCTGGCGCGACGAGGCGGGCCTCAGCCGCCACCTCGAGGCGAAGGGGGTCGCGCGGGTGCTGCTGACCGCTCCCGGCAAGGGGATGCTGAAGAACATCGTGCACGGCATCAACGACGCCACCATCACCCCGGAGGACCGCATCCTGTCGGCGGCATCCTGCACGACGAACGCGATCACCCCGGTGCTCAAGGCCGTCGACGAGGCGTACGGAATCGTGCGCGGCCACGTCGAGACGGTGCACTCGTTCACGAACGATCAGAATCTCATCGACAACTTCCACTCCGGTGACCGGCGCGGCCGCTCGGCGGTGCTGAACATGGTGATCACTGAGACCGGCGCGGCGAAGGCCGTCGCCCGCGCGCTGCCGGAGCTGGAGGGCAAGCTCACGGGGTCGGCGATCCGCGTCCCCACCCCCGACGTCTCGCTCGCCGTGCTGCACCTGACCCTCGAGAACGCGGCGACCAAGGACGAGCTCAACGACTACCTGCGCCGCGTCTCGCTGCACTCGAAGCTGCGGCAGCAGATCGACTACGTCGAATCTCCCGAAGTCGTCTCGACCGACTTCGTCGGCTCGCACCGCGCCGGCATCGTCGACGGCCTCGCCACCATCGCGAACGACCGCGACGTCGTGCTGTACGTCTGGTACGACAACGAGTACGGCTACTCGTGCCAGGTCATCCGCGTGCTCGAAGTCATGGCCGGCTCCCACCCCGTCGTGCTGCCGCCGCGCCGCGAGGTGACGCTGAGCGCGTGAGCGGCGAAACCGTCTCGGAGTGGGATGTCTAGGATGAAAGCATGCCATTGAACGGGGAATATCAGCCGTCCACGTCGGACTGG
>JBQDFB010000127.1:0-3274 GCA_052085045.1 Microbacteriaceae bacterium
TTCGACTCGCCTGCGGCTCGCTCAACCCGTTTCGTCTCGCTCCGCTCGCTCAACGTCCCGTGGGCGTGCCCTCCGCGTTGGGCGTTGAGCGACGAGCGCAGCGAGGAGACGAAACGGGTTGAGCGAGCGGAGCGAGTCGAAACCACCGCGCCCCGCCAGGAGCCGGTTCCCACGTCGACCCGACTACCCTGGAAAGGTGATTCTCGCCGTCGACACCTCGCTGGGGTCGGCCGTCGCTCTCATCGATGCCGACGGTCGTGTGCTGGCCGACGCATCCAGCCCCGATCCGCTCGGACATGCCGAGGTCATCGGCACTCTCCTGCAGCGCGCGCTCGCTGATGCCGGAAGCGAAGAGATCACCCACGTCGTCGCGGGCCTGGGCCCCGGGCCGTTCACCGGCCTGCGCATCGGCATCGCCACCGCCCGCGCGTTCGCGCTCGGCCGCGGCATCCCGGTCGTCCCGGTTCCCAGCCACTTCGCCGCCGCGCTCGTGGTGATCCAGGCGGACGCCCCCGAGACCCCATTCGCGATCGTCACCGATGCCCGCCGCCGCGAGGTCGCGATCAGTATCTTCGACGGGCTGGATGCCGACGGCATCCCGAATCTCGTCGAACCCACCGTCCTCGTGCCCCGAACCGATGCGGACGACCGGCTGCGCGGAATCCACTCGATCGAGGTGGCGACCCTCGATGCCGCAGCCCTCGGCAGGGTCGGCATCCGCGCCGCGCGTGCCGGGCGCGAGCTGACCGGGCCCGAGCCGCTGTACCTGCGCCAGCCCGACGTCACCGTCCCGGGCGCGCCGAAGCGGGTGAACTGATGGCGATCCGCACCGCGACCCCCGCCGACCTCGACGCGATCATGGCCATCGAGAACGCGTCGTTCCCGTCCGACGCGTGGAGCAGCAAGGCAATGGCCGCTGAGCTCGCCAGCGACTACAGCCACTATCTCGTCGACGAAGAGGACGGCCGAGTCGTCGGGTATGCCGGGCTCCGCGCGATCCGAGGGAACGCGGATGCTGACATCCAGACCATCGCGCTCCTCGAAGCCCACCGGGGGTCCGGGCGCGGGCGCGCGATGCTGCGGACTCTGCTCGCCGAAGCATCCGCCCGCGACGCGCGCGAGGTGTTCCTCGAGGTGCGCGCCGACAACCCGTCCGCCGAGGGACTGTACCTGTCGGAGGGGTTCGCAGAGATCGGCCGCCGCCCGCGCTACTACCAGCCCGACGACGTGGATGCCATCGTGATGAAGCTCGACCTGCGGCAGTCGACGGTGTCTTCGGGCCCGCAGGCTCGGGCGGAGAACTCAGCCTCGGGCGGAGAGATCTCCCGAATTCCTCCGCCCGACGGTGCGAACTCCGCCCATCGCAGCGAGGCAGAGGCCCCGGACGCCGTCTCGAAGGAGACCACGTCATGAGCGAACCCCTGGTGCTCGGCATCGAGACGAGCTGCGACGAGACGGGCATCGGCATCGTCCGCGGCCGCACGCTGCTGTCGAACACGATCGCCTCGAGCATGGACGAGCACGCCCGCTACGGCGGCGTCGTGCCCGAGGTCGCCGCCCGCGCGCACCTCGAAGCGCTCGAACCGACCATCCAGGCCGCGCTCGCCGAAGCATCCGTCACGCTCGAGGATCTCGACGCGATCGCCGTCACCAGCGGACCGGGCCTTGCCGGAGCCCTCATGGTCGGCGTCGGCGCGGCCAAAGGCCTCGCGGTGTCGCTGAACAAGCCGCTGTACGCCGTCAATCACCTCGTCGGGCACATCGCCGCCGACATCGTGACGCCTGGAACCGAGCCGCTGGAGTATCCGACCATCGCGCTGCTCGTCTCGGGCGGACACACCTCTCTGCTGCACGTGCGCGACCTCACCACCGACGTCGAGCTGCTCGGCGAGACGATCGACGATGCGGCCGGCGAGGCGTTCGACAAGGTCGCGCGCCTGCTGTCGCTGCCGTACCCCGGCGGGCCCGAGATCGACCGGGCAGCGGTGGACGGCGACCCGAAGGCGATCCGCTTCCCCCGCGGACTCTCCAAGCCGCAGGATCTCGTCAAGCACCGCTACGACTTCTCATTCTCGGGGCTCAAGACCGCCGTCGCCCGCTGGGTCGAGCGCTGCGAAGCATCGGGCGAACAGGTGCCGGTGGCCGATGTCGCCGCGAGCTTCCGCGAGGCCGTCGTCGACGTGCTCGTGACGAAGGCGCTCGCCGCCTGCGCAGACCTGGGCGTGCCACGCCTGCTGCTCGGCGGGGGCGTGATCGCCAACCGGAGACTGCGCGAGGTCGCCCTCCAGCGCGCTGCGGATGCCGGCGTGACCGTGCGCATCCCGCCGCTGAGCCTGTGCACCGACAACGGCGCGATGATCGCCGCGCTTGCCGCCGACCTCATCGCGTCGGGGCGCCGCCCATCGACGCTCGCGTTCGGCGCGGACTCGACATTGCCGGTTACCGAGATCCAGGTGGCCGAGGGTGCGGATGCTGGCGGCGCGGCCGATCGCGGCGGCGCGGATGCTGGGGGAGACGCATGAGCGACCCGTCCGAGCGCCCCGAATCTGAGCGGCCGTCCAAGCAGTCGTCCGAGCAGCCGTCCGAGCGCCGCGCCGCGCGCCGTGCCGACGCTTCGCGGGGCGACTCTCCGCAGGTCGATTCCCCGAGCGTGGAAGCGCCGCGCCCCGAAGTAGCGCACCCCGCCGACACCGCCCGTGTCCCCGGCGCCCCGCGCGACGGCTACACGCGCATGCCCACCGGCCCGGTCGGTCTCGCCCCGACCATCGCCAGCGGCCCGGCCGATACGGCAGGCACGCCGACGGTGCCGTGGGCTCCTGCCGCGGAGCCGATCGTCGAAGACAACGCACGCCTGGCACCGTGGGCGCTCGTCGCAGCGATCGTGGCACTGGTCGCGTCGTGGTTCGTGGGCTGGGGCATCCCGCTCGCCATCATCGCCGTGATCGCCGCGATCATGTCGCTGCGCCGCCCGGTCGAGAGCCGGTCGCTGGCGACCTGGGCGCTCGTGCTGGGCCTCGCCGCCACGGTCTTCAGCCTCGGATGGCTGATCTGGGCGGCCATGCAGTTCGAGCAGATGGGATAGCCCGATGGCGGCTGCCGACGAATCAGCAGAACTGCGGATGCTGCGCGCCAAAGCCTATGGCCCCGGCGGCGGCCTGACGGCGGAGGAGCTCGCGCGGCTGCAGGAGCTCGAGGGGGAGGAGAGGCTTCGGCTCCCTCCGGTCGCTCAGCCCGTTTCGTCTGCGGCTGCTCCGCAGCCTCCGCTCAACGCCCG
>JBQDFB010000128.1:0-3253 GCA_052085045.1 Microbacteriaceae bacterium
CGGGGTGCGCGTTGTTGCTGACCTGCACGTTGTAGCCGTCGTCGAGCAGGATGCGCTCGGCACGGTTCTCTGCGGCGATCGCGTTCGCTTCGTCGCCCGGGCGCGTGGTCTCGGTGCTCTTGACGTTCAGCTCGCCAGGGTTCAGCCACAGGGTGCCGAAGTTGTAGAGCTGGTGACTGGATGCCACCCGGTAGGTGCCGGCCGGAGCGACGAGCATGTTCTCGTACGCCTCGCGGTCCGCACCGACGACGGACTCGGGCAGCGGCGTGACCGCGGGCACTCCCGCACCGGCGGTGATGACCGCCACATCGTCGGCTGCAGCGGGCGAGATCTGCGTCTGCCCGTAGTACTCCGAGACCGAACCCGTGACGGTGACGACGTCGCCGATCGCGCCGGGGA
This sequence comes from Microbacteriaceae bacterium, assembly GCA_052085045.1. Classification (GTDB taxonomy): domain Bacteria; phylum Actinomycetota; class Actinomycetes; order Actinomycetales; family Microbacteriaceae; genus Microbacterium. Next base: position 400 of record JBQDFB010000128.1, read on the forward strand.
CGGTCTTGCCGTTCAGGTAGACGAAGATGCCGTCGGAGGCGCCCGGTGTCGCGTCGTCCTCACCGCCGGATCCTTCGGTCTGGATGACGATGCCGTCGTAGCCGCCGGTGCGGTGGTCGGCGGTGATGACGCCCTCGACGGTGACGTTCTGCCCGTTCATGGCGGCTTCGTCTTCGGTGCCCTGCACCTCGGCGATCGTCGCGGCCGTGGGCTCCTCGGGGTCTTCCGGATCTTCGGGGTTTTCCGGATCTTCGGGCTGGCTCGCGCCCCCGGAGTTCTGCGGGGTGATCGACTCGGAGAGGCTGAAGTCGTCGGCGTTGACGTCGGTGTCGGACCCGGCGCTGCGGTTCAGCGACTTCACGTCCCGAGTGCTTTCCGGTGCTGTCGCGACCGCTCCCTCGAAGGTGTTCGAGCTGCCGTAGCCGAGCAGGTCGACGACGCCGTCGACGCCGACGACAGACCCGGGCGTGAGGCTGACGGCGGTGGTGCCCTCGACGAGTGCGAGGGTTCCCGTCGTGCCGCTGGGGTTGAGTGCCCCGCTGGCTGCATCCGTGGCGGGCAGATCGATGCCGTTCGTGCCGTTGCTGCCGCCCTGTACCAGGTAGTACCCGCCCGCGGGGATCGTTCCGGACAGCTCCGCGACGCCGTTGAAGCTGCCGGTTCCGGTCGCCGACCGGTACTGCACCGACATGCCGTCGAGGGAGATGTCGGTCTCGGTCGGGTTGTACAGCTCGACGAACTTGTTCTTGAACGCGGCCCCGGCGCTGCCGCCGGAGAGGTAGGCCTCGTTGATCACGACGCCGCTGCCATCGATGGCGGCCACGGCCGGCGTGGCGATGAGTGCGCCGCAGCTCATGGCGAGGGCCGTGGTCAGCGCGAGGGCGCCGACGCGCCGGGTGCGACCGGAAGAGGTTCTGCGAGCGGAGTCGGGAACCACGTGGTTCCCATCTCGGGGAGCGGACATCATGCGGTGGTTCTCCTCGGCGTCGACGAATCTGACCTCGCGCGCCAGGGTCAGGCGTGCGAGCAGGGCTCCGACGATTCGTCCGACAGCAGACGCGCGTGGGCACCCGCGAGTGAGCCTATGAGGTGCCGGGGACATTCCGGAGAGAGTTCACAGAACGCTAACCGGAAATTCGTTCACGGGCACGGCCAGACATCACGCGGTGCGCTCTTCGAACTCCTCGACCTTCGACCAGTTCTGTGCCGTTGACGCGGGCCGGAGGTCACACGTGCTCAGAATTGAGCGAGACTCGCTCCGGCAACGATCTTCTCGGTCAAGACACGCTGAGAGGATCGGATCATGACACACATCGACAGCGTCGAGCTGCCAGCGGATCGTCCACGAACGCTGGCACCACTACTGGAAAAGCGCGTGAGCAGTCGCTCGTTCGCGAGCGCAGGCATCACGCTGAGCGATCTTGGCCAGGTGTTGTGGTCCGGACTCGGGCGGCGGGCCGATTCGGGCCGCGTTGTGCCGTCCGCCCATGCGCTGCACGCTCTTTCGGTCGTCGCGGTGATCGGTGATGTCACAGGGCTCGAGACGGGGGCTTACCTGTATGACTCCCGCGATGACACCCTCTCCTTCGGCGAGCGAGGTGATCACCGTGACGCCATCGCCGCGGCCACCCTCGCCGATCGGGATTGGGTGGCGACTGCACCTGTCCTCCTGATCGTCACCGCCGCACTGGATCTCATGAACGCGCACTTCGAAGACCAACCGCCGCGAGGACATCGCGGAGAGTTGTACGCATACCTGGAAGCCGGACACATCAGCCAGAACATCTACCTTGCGGCCGCCGAACTCGACCTGGCTGTCGTTCTCGTCGCCGGCATCGACGATGACCGGCTCTCACACGCCACCCGGTCTTTGACGGCCGCGCTCTCGCCGAACAATCGCGCTCTGGCATTGATCGCGCTGGGCGCACGGGTGAGCGGTCAACAGAGCTGAGTGGCAACGCCAGACGGCTGCGACGGCGCATCCCTATTCGGTAACGCCGGTGCGCTCTTCGAACTCCTCGACCTCGAGCTGCCAGCGGTCCTTCGCCAGGCGGTACCAGATGTAGAACGCGAAGCCCGCGAACACCGCCCACTCGAGGGCGTAGAAGATGTTGAGCCAGTTGACCGTCGGCATCTCATCCGGCGCCGGCGAGACGATGTCGACCAGTCCGTCCGGTGCGTGGGTCGACGCGAGGTACGGCCGGTACACCGCCAGCTGCTCGGTGTCGTGCCACTGGCCCAGCAGCATCGCCGGGGACATCCTGCTCATCGCGGAGGGGTCATCCGCAGGCGGGAGCGACGAGCCCTCGTCCGAGATGATGCGTCCGGTGATCGCGGCGTCCGCGCCGGCGGCGTTCGTCTCAAGGGCGGCGACCGCGGCATCCGCACTTTCGCGATCCGGCGACCAGCCGAGCGCGACGGCGATGGAGGTGCGATCGGCGACGCGCAGCTGCCCGGTCACCCAGAAGCCCTCCGCGCCGTCGTTGAAGCGCGACGAGACCACGATGAAGTCATCGGCGACCCAGGTGCCAGCGGTCTCGACCCGTTGGCCGACGAGCGGCTCGGCGAGGTACTCCCCCGGGCTGAGCACCTCGGTGAGAGGGCGCACCTCTTCGGTGATGCCCTCCGGCGGCGGATCGGTGTCGATGGCGCGTTCAAGCTGCCACTGCCCGAGGAACGCGAATACGCCTGCGACAACGAGGCACGCGCACAGCACCGCGATCCAGCGGCCGCGCAGCATGACCTCGCGCAGGGTCGGCGGGAACTCCTGGGTCTCGGGCACGGAGACTGTCACTGCTGGTACGGCGAGAGCACGACCTCGACGCGCTGGAACTCCTTCAGGTCGGAGTACCCC
>JBQDFB010000129.1:0-3112 GCA_052085045.1 Microbacteriaceae bacterium
CACGCGGGTCGACAGCACACGGTTCTTCGGCACCAGATCAGCTTAGTCGCGCGGCCGGGTACTCGATCGGTCGCGTTCGCTTGTGTTGTTCAAGCAAACATGACTCGCAGCGGGGGCTCGTCAGTGTAGGTGCGTCTGAGCGGACTGGTCCACAGAATCACACCGTCGTCGAGTTGTTTCGCTGTCCAGCGATCGCGGTCGTCCACATCGGGATGCTTGAGTGGATGGTGGCTGGTGCAGAACAGGCTCAGATTGCTCAGCGCCGTCGGCCCGCCCTTGGCATGGTCGTGGTTGTGGTCGATCTGGCACCGGTGCGCGGGTGCGCGGCAGCCGGGGAACCGGCAGTGCTGGTCGCGTGCGCGCAGATATCGCTTCATCCCCACGGTCGGGACATAGTTGTCCGTTTCCATCACCATGCCGCGCGGATCGAGGAAGACGCGATCCCAACTGGTCGCGTGACCGGCGAGAACCCGGGCGGCATGGATATCCGTAGGGCCCTGTCCGTTGAGCTCGGCCATGTGGTCGTCGCCTCCGCTGAGCGACGAGGCCGACATCGTGACCTGGACAGTGGCTCTGATGGCTTCGAGGGCTGTGCTGGTGACGCTGGTGGGTGCGGTGGTCAGCAGCATGTCGGCGAAGATGTCGGCGCGCAACTGGTCGAGAGTTCGAGTGTCGTACTCGAGGGGGCCGTAGCCGTCGTGCATCGGTGTGGCGTCGTGGAAGTCCTCGTCGCCGCCGCCCAACAGGTCGGATTCCTCGATGAGCGGAGAATCGTCGTCGTGAACGGCATCGTCGATGTGCAGTGCCGTGCCGACATTCGGCTGAGCTGGAGCGTGGGCGGCCTCTTCCCATGGCGGCACCTCGCCGAATACGCGCTCGATATCGGACACCAACGCATCGTCGAGTTCGGCCGACGGTTCCGGGGTCGACGGTGACTGTTGAGCGAGTGCTGCCTCGCGCTCAGCGCGGATCTTGTCGAGCGTGGAGCGGCGTGGACGGCGCTGTCCGTCGGGTCGCGCGTCGATGACCTCATTGCCCATCTGCGTGAGGCGGTCGTGAATCGCGTAGGCGAGGACCTCAGGAAGGATTGCCGTGAGAACGGCCATCCCGTCTCCGTCGGGCGTGACAGTAACAGCTCGTTCCGCTCGTGCCCGTCGGTGCTGCTCTGCCGTGCCCACGGGGAAGACGGCTGCTGCGACCTCACGCGCTGCAGTGCGGGTGCGAGCCGCGGTCTCCTTCTGCGCGAAGGGGACGACCTTCTGCTCGTATTCGGCCCTGATCCGTTCGGCGTCTTCGTGGGCGGATACATTCGGCGCAGCGGCGACGATGACGTCGGCGTGGCGCTTGCTGATCGTCCCTGAAGCGAGGGCGTCGAACGTCGCGGGAAGGGTGCGAGCCAGCATCCATGCGGCAGAGATGTGCGAGGCGAAAGTTGACGGTGTCACATGGCCGGCTGCCGCGTACTCGGCGCACATCGACCGGAATGCGAGCTCATCACCTGACATGCGCTCCTGCGTCAACACGTCGAGACGCCGAGCGAGCAATTCAACTCGCTGTGCCTCCAGCGCTCCGATCCGGATGCCGACATCGACCCACTCATCGAGCAACTCACCCTGAACCACGAGGGAACCCTCGATTGCTTGAGTCGTCGGGATGAGCGTCGTCATACCCCAAGTTTAGAACAAAACTTCGAATCCGGCAACAGGAACTCGCCATCAACTCAGGTTCGAGACAACGCGAACTCCCGTGAACTCAGGTATCAGCGGGGTCGTCGGGCAACTGGGGCCAGCGGATGTTCGCGCCCCCGACCTCATTGCGCTTCAGGTAGCGGGCGATGTACGGGCAGTAGGGGACGAGCGTCGCGCCGGATGCGGCGGCATCCGTGAGCGCCTCGGACGCGAGAACGGGGGCGAGCCCCTTCCCCTGGAACGCGGGGTCGACCTCCGTGTGCGTGAACAGGATCTCGCCCGGCCGCTCCTTGTACTCGGCGAAGCCCGCGAGGACGTCGCCGAGGTGGATCTCGTAGCGCGACGCCTCGGTGTTGCGGGTGACAGTGGGCTCATCGGTCATAGCTGCTCCCTTGCTCTGCGCCGCGACCGGCGCGTTACCACCACCCTAGGACGGACGGTGTCTGCCCGGGTCGTTACGCTGGGAGAATGCCGCAGTCTTCTGGTGACCCGCTTCCCGGTGACCCGTACGAGGATCTGCCCTGGCCGGACGAGCCGTGGGACGATGCGCCGCCCCCGGAGGAGATGGACTGGGAGCCGCAGGGTGCCGGGTTCGAGCCGCCGCTCGACTGGGGCGGCGGGCCGCAGACGCCGGTGGCCGTAGCCCCGGCATCCGCTCCGCCGAAGGCGACGCCCTCGCGATTCCCGACGGCCGGCGAGGCGCTGCACACGGTCTTCGGCTACGACGCGTTCCGCGGTGATCAGGCGGCGATCGTCGAGCAGGTGATCGGCGGCGGGGATGCTGTCGTCCTGATGCCGACCGGTGGGGGAAAGAGCATCACCTACCAGGTGCCGGCGCTCGTGCGCGAGGGCACCGGGCTCGTGATCAGCCCGCTCATCGCGCTGATGCACGACCAGGTCGACGCGCTTCGCGCCAACGGTGTGAATGCCGCGTATCTGAACTCGACCCAGGCGGCGGCAGAGCGTGCCGAGGTGGAGCGCGCGTACGTCGCCGGCGAGCTCGACCTCATCTATGTCGCCCCCGAGCGGTTGTCGTCGCCGGCGACGACCCGGCTGCTGCAGCGCGGCGTGCTCAGCGTCATCGCGATCGACGAGGCGCACTGCGTGTCTCAGTGGGGGCACGACTTCCGCCCCGACTACCTGGCGCTGGGCGATCTCGGCGAGCGGTTCCCCGGGGTTCCGCGCATGGCTCTGACGGCCACAGCGACCCGCGCCACGCACAAGGAACTCACCGAGCGACTGCACCTCGACCGCGCCGAGCACTTCGTGGCGAGTTTTGACCGGCCGAACATCCAGTACCGGATCGTGCCGAAGGTCGAGCCGCGCAAGCAGCTGGTGCAGTTCATCCGGTCGCTCGAGGCAGACACCGCCGCCGGCATCGTCTACGCGCTCAGTCGCAAGTCGGTCGAGCAGACCGCGACCTA
>JBQDFB010000130.1:0-3038 GCA_052085045.1 Microbacteriaceae bacterium
CTGCCGACAGAGTTCCGGGGCGCGCGAGTCTCGTATCTATGTCTCGCAACCTGCCAGGTACTAACCCTTAGTTGCGAGACAGCCGTAACCGACCGCATCCGGGATGCTTTCTCGTTCGTGCCCCATGGTGTCAGGCCACAGCCGCGACTGTGAGGAAGGCGAGGGCGCCGATGCTCGTCACGGTGCGGATCAGATGGGCGGTGTTCCAGCGCTGCTCGAACCCGCGACGTGCATCGGCCGACTCGGACGCCGTGTGTGCGGATGCAGCATCCAGGCGACGGTTCAACGGCACGTTGACCGCGGCGGTGATGACGAACGTTACGACCGTGCATACGAGCGCGGCTATCGCCCACCACCGTCCGGGTCCGTCGAGCACGGCGACCACGACACCGGCGAGGATCGGTGCGACGAGGAAGACCGAGAGGAACCACCCGTTGAGGATCGCCGCGTTGACCCCGCGGAAGGCGGTGACGTAGACGTGGTCATCGACTCGGCGCAGCCCAGGGACGACGGCACAGGCGAAGGCGAAGAACACACCCGCCAGGAGGCCATTGCAGATGACAGCGACTGCCACGGCCGCGGTGCTCAACAGATCAGGCATGGTGACCGGCCGCGAGAATATGAGTGATCGTCGTCTCGAGGGGAGTGTCGGTTCGGATGGTGCGGTCACCGCGTGGCGCGAGGAGGCCCTTCTCGTCCGCGCGGTAGAGCTCGGCGAGCCCCGCTGCGGCCTGCGGCGGGAGCCCCGCATCGATGAGCGTCGCCGCCCACGCCTCTTCGGGCAGCATGACCACCTGCAGTTCGCGCCCGAGCACGCGCGCGAGTATGTCTGCGACCTGGCGCTCGGTGTATTCCGGCCCCAGCACGTCGACCGATTGATTGCGTTGCGGGGGATCACGAAGAAGATCTGCAGCGACGGCGCCGAGGTCCTGCGTCGCAACCAACGGATGCGAGACGTCGGCAGACGCGGCGAAGACCGGGTAGACGCCTTCGTTCTGCGCCGTGTCGAGCGCATCGGAGATCTTCTCCTGGAAGTGACCGGGCCGCATTGCGGTCAGTCGGATGCCGGTCGCACGAAGTGCTTCCTCCAGACGGTGCAGCCCGGTGATGGGTCCGGTTCCTGCCGCGCGGTCGGCCCCTCCTGAGGAGAGCATCACGACGTGCGGAACGGCCGCGGCCGCGACGGCGGTTGCTATCGATGAGGCCAGTGCATCCGCGTGCGCATCGGGGTCGTCGGCCGAGAGGTCGAACGGGAGCAGGATGAAAAGGCCCGCGCACCCCGTGATCGCAGCTTCGAGAGCAACAGCATCGCCGAGATCGACGATCCGGGTATCCGCGCCCCGCGAACTCCACTCCTCGGCAGCCGCGGAGCTGCGAACGAGAGCGCGCACGCGGTCGTTCGTCGCGAGAAGACGCGCTGCCGTCGCCGAACCGACCTTCCCGGTGACGCCGGCCACCGCGTAGATATTCTGATGCATGCTGCTCTCTTTCGTTTCGTCGTTGTGCTTCGACCAGGTTCACCCGTCCGGGCGTCGGGATCAACGAACGATCACGACGGGATCGTTAACTGCGACTTCATGCTCGTGAGTGGATGCGTCCTTGATGCGGGCGCACGACGACATGGATGCTGGAATCACCGCCGCAACCGACAGGAGCACTCATGACGCCACTGGCCACGACGCCGCGACTCGCCTCGCCGACCACCCTGGTGCGCGACTCGTACATTGCCGGCGAGCACGCTGACATGCTGCACCGTGGCGCCGACACAGCCTGGCTGAGCGACGCACGTGCCGACTTCGCGCAGTTCGTGGATGACCGACGTGGCATCCGTGAACGATGGGGCGTGCCATCCGAAGTGTTCTGGTTCACCGCCGACGAGCACTACATAGGTTCGCTGGTCCTGCGTCACCGGCTGGGCGCGGACGATCTGGGCGGTCACATCGGCTACCACGTGGTGCGCCCCTGGCAAGGGCAGGGGCACGCGACTGCGATGCTCGGCCACGGGCTGGCGAAGGCGCACAGTATCGGCCTCGACCGCGTGCTGATGACCGTCGCACAGGACAACCCCGCCTCCCAGCGGGTGATCGCTCATCACCACGGCGCCGAAGATGGCACGAACAGTGATGGTCAACTCCGTTTCTGGATTGATCTCTCCCTCAACGAAAGCTGAAACACATGCGAACCCTCACCTATGTCGTCGGAGTCAGCCTCGACGGATACGTCTGCGCCACGGATGGGTCGATCGACTTCTTCCCCGAAGGCGACACCGACTTCCACCTCCGCGAGATCCCGGAAGTCGTGCCGACGCACGTGCGCGCCCACTTCGGTCTGGATGCGCCGAACAGCCGCTTCGACACGATGCTCCAGGGCCGGGGCTCCTACGAGCTCGCCCTCCGCGAAGGCATCACTCGTCCTTTCGCGCACATGCGGGAGTTCGTGTTCTCACGCACGCTCTCCGCCGACATCGATCCGACGTTGACCGTCGTGGCAGATGATCCGCTGAAAACGGTCAGGGCGCTCAAGGCCGAGCCCGGGCCACTGGGCATCTGCCTCGTGGGCGGCCCGTCGATCGCCGGTCTGCTGCTGCCGGAGATCGACGAGATCCTCCTCAAGCGCTACCCGGTCGTCGCCGGTTCAGGTAAAACGCTGTTCGAGGGTGCGGAGTATGCGCCGGCGGCCTTCGAACGAGTCGATCGGCACGACATCGACGGTGGCGGCGACTACACGCTCTGGCGCCGCGTGGCTCAGATCACCACCTGAGCGAGGCTCAGCGCGCCCGCAACTCCGGCACGACGATCTCGACCTCGTCAGCGACGAACTCGAAGTCTTTGGGGTTGAGCGTGGCGAGGCGAGCGCCGAGCGCGCGTGCATGACCGGCCAACAGGATGGCTTTGCCGCGAGCGTGCGACGGCCAGTTCTTGGCGACGATCGCGGCAAGACGCCCGTAGCTCACGGCGGCAGCCTCATCGAAGGAGAGCCAGGGGGTTTCCAGAAGCTTCGTGAGCCGTCCGAACTGCATCATTCTTCGGCGTCGCAGC
>JBQDFB010000131.1:0-3027 GCA_052085045.1 Microbacteriaceae bacterium
CCGTTGGTCAGCTCGTCGAGCTCTTTGAACCCGGTGGGCACACCGGTCATCGAGCCGTCGCGACCGCTGGCTGCCTCGATCTCTTCGACCGCAGCATCCACGGCGACGGTCAGCGGAACGTAGTCTTCTGCCGTCTCGGTTCCGGTGACGGCGTAGATCTCGGACTGGGCGTTGTTGACGATGTCGGTCGCGTCGCCCTGGCCGTCGTAGCCGAGCTGCACGATGCGCGTGCCAGCATCGACCAGGCGGCGCAGGATCGCGCGCTCCGAGACAATGCTCGCGTAGTAGCCGGCGTTCGCGGCCGTCGGCACGATCGAGGTGAGCGTGTGCAGGTAGTCCGCTCCGCCGGCCCGGCCGAGCTCACCGGTCTTGATGAGCTCATCGGTGACGGCGACGACGTCGGTCGGCTCTCCGTGCGAGTACAGCGACAGGATCGCTTCGAAGATGAGCTCGTGCTTGGGGATGTAGAAATCAGCAGCCTTGAGCGTCTCGATGACGTCGGCGACAGCATCCTTCGAGAGCAGCATGCCACCGAGTGCACTCTGCTCGGCGAGGAAGTCGTGCGGCGGCGTCCGCTCCGGCTTGCGCTGCCCTCCGAGACGTTCGTCCGAGATGTCGGCTATCGACACTGTGCTCCCTCCGGTGCGCTCAAGTGGTGCGGCGAGCAGAGCGCTTTTATCCCCCGCGCTCTGCGACTGCGGCGTGCTCTGTGATGACGACGAGCCAATCACGCACCACCGACATCTGGTCGCTCGTCAACGCTAGAAGCGAGGTGATTCCCCTGCAACAGTGCCTGTGGATAACTCTGTGGAGAGAATGCGAACAACCTCGGAGTGTCTGTGCAGAACCGATGTGGATAACCCTGTGGTTCAATTCGTTCCGCATGTTTTTTATTGACTATGACCTGGTGTTTCTATAGTCCCCAGGCTGTGGATGGGAATCGACTTAAATACGTCGTTGAAGGTTGACCGCGCGCACGCCCCATGTGTACAACCTGGGGAAAGTCAAGTCTTGATTTTTCCGGGCGCGTACACCGCGTTCGCCGCGCGCTGCGGTGCCGGCATCCCCTCGATGACGACAAGAACGCCCTCTGTCCCGAAGGACAGAGGGCGTTCTGAGGCGTCGCGCGTTACTTCGCGGCGACCACCTGAAGGGTGATGACGGCGATGACGTCTTCGTGCAGACGCACGGTCGCCTCGTGGTCACCGGTCGACTTGATCGGCGAGGTGATGGTCACCTTGCGCTTGTCGATGGAGCCCAGCCCCGAAGCCTCGACGGCCTCGGCGACGTGGTCGGTCTTGACCGAGCCGAACAGGCGTCCGCCGGTGCCGGCCTTGACCGTCAGGCGGACCTTCTGGCCCTCGATCGCGTCCTTGAGCGCCACGGCCTCTTCGCGGTCGTGGATGGCGCGCGCCTTGCGGGCGGCCTGGATCGACTCGACCTGCTTGGCGCCACCACGGGTCCACGCCGTGGCGTAGCCCTGGGGGATGAGGTAGTTACGGGCGTACCCGCTCCTGACCTCGACCACGTCACCGGCGCTTCCGAGCCCGGCGACCTCGTTCGTGAGAATCAGCTTTGCCATTGTCGGTACCCCTTAGCGGCCAGCGCCGGCGTAGGGCAGGAGAGCCATCTCGCGTGCGTTCTTGATCGCCTTGGCGATCAGACGCTGCTCCTGCACCGAGACTCCGGTGATACGACGGGCGCGGATCTTCCCGCGCTCCGAGATGAACTTGCGAAGCGTGGCGACGTCCTTGTAGTCAATGACGCCGACCCGGATCGACTTCGCGGGAGCGGTGGGCTTGCCACCCTTCCGCGGCTTGCGGCGGTCGCCGCTCGACTTTCCAGCCATGGTTATTCCTTATTGATGAGCGGATACCGGATGCGTCGATGAACGATGCATCCGGAGCATCCAGAAGTTGTTTAGAAGGGGGTGTCGTCGCCGAAGCTGCCCGGAGTGCTCCAGGCATCTGCGCTCGTCGAAGAACCGGGGGTCGACCACGGCTCCTCCGACACCTGCTGCTGCTGCGCGGGACGCTGCCCACCGCCGCCACCGCCGGAAGCGGCGCGGGTGACCTGTGCGGTCGCGTAGCGCAGCGACGGGCCGATCTCGTCGATGTCGAGCTCGATGGACGTGCGGTTGTTGCCCTCACGGTCCTGGTAGGAGCGCTGACGAAGACGACCCTGCGCAACAACACGCATGCCCTTCGTCATCGATCCCGCAACGTGCTCGGCGAAGTCGCGCCATACGGACGCGCGGAGGAACAGCGCTTCGCCGTCCTTCCACTCGTTCGCCTGGCGATCGAACGTCCGCGGCGTCGAGGCGATGGTGAAGTTCGCCACCGGCAGTCCGTTCTGCGTGTAACGCAGCTCGGGGTCGGCCGTGAGGTTACCCACCACGGTGATGACTGTTTCGCCGGCCATGAGACTCAGGCCTTCGCAGCCTTGGCAGCCTTGCGGGCGGCCTTCTCTTCGGAGCGCTTGGCCTCAGAGGCGATCATGGCCTGCGCCTCTTCGGCACGCAGAACCTTGGTGCGCATGATCTGCTCGTTCAGCTTGAGCTGACGGTCGAGCTCATGCGTGGCCTCGCTCGTGGCGGTGAAGTTGACGACGGCGTAGATGCCCTCGTTCTTCTTCTGGATCTCGTATGCGAGCCGGCGCTTGCCCCAGACATCGACGTTGTCCACTGAACCGCCATCGTTGGTGATGACCTTCAGGAACTTGTCGAGCGTGGGCGCAACCTGGCGCTCGTCGACCTCAGGGTTCAGAATGACCATGAGTTCGTACTGGTGCGTCACTTACCCACCTCCTTCGGACTTGAACGGTTTCCGAGACTCTCTCGGGAACAGGAGGGTGTGTGCACGTGCCCGTCCTTCTTGCCGCCGAATGCGGCTTGATGGACAGACAACCACAGCAGTCTACTGCAGTTCCGGGCGTGTCGCGAACGCCTCAGGCCACGGATCCCCGCGGAACGATCCACTGGTGCGAGAAGGTCGGCTCGATGGCGGCGAAGCTTTCGAAGTCCGCGTC
>JBQDFB010000132.1:0-3012 GCA_052085045.1 Microbacteriaceae bacterium
CGCTTGGACATCTCGGTGATCCAGATCGGAGCGAACGGCGAGATGCAGCCGGGCGCGGTGGGGTAGTCGGCGAGCACCTGCAGGTCGTTGCCGATCGCGAGCGCGCGCGGGCGCAGCTCGGGGTTGCGGATGCCGATGTTCGCGAGCGTCTCGTTCATCGCCCACTGCGGCCGCGTCGGAGCATCCTTCATATTGCGCTCGATGAGGTCGAGCAGATGCGTGAGGTCGAGGCCCTCCGGATTCTTCACCACCCGCTCGGAGGTCAGCGACCACGCCGCGGCGTTGACGGTCGGGTCGGCATCGCCGAACCAGCGCAGTCGCATCTCCTCGGCGAGCGGCGATTTCTTGGCGACATAGTTCACGAACCAGTCGTTGACCTTGGGCGGGCGGGTATCGCGCAGCATCCGACCGAGTTCGTCAGTCGAGAACTCGCGCGGTTTGCAGATCAGCAGCGCGAGCAGGCGAGCGGGCGTCTCGCCGGTCTCCCACAGCTCCTTCGCGGGGGAATGGTTCGTCTTCACCTGCTTCGCGAGCGCGCGCATCTTCGACAGATGGATGCCGTGATCATCGCCGCGCTTCTCATTCGCGGCGCGCATCTTCGGATCCTCGAGCGCTGCGAGCTCGGCGAGAACCTCGGGAACGGTCATCGTGGAGGCCATGAGATCAGCGTACGGCTGCATCTCTATGCCGCGGTGTCGGGGTTGTTGCGGGTGCGGCGGCCTGCACCTCGCAACAACCCGGACATGCCCAGCCGGGGTGTCCGACAAGCGGCGAGTGCGGCGGGCCGTGACCCGCAACTTCCCCGACATGCGCAACCTGCCCGCCGACCGCCCGGGTCACTCCTCCCCGACGAGCTCCCCGCGGATGCGGCGCAGGTCCTCCATGAGGGATCCGATCAGAATCCAATGCCCGGATGCCGGGGGGTTGATCTGCAGCGGAGCGGTGAGCGCCGGAATCATCGAGGTCTCGGATGACGCCTCCGGCGCGATGTCGGCGGACTGCACCGCGAGCCGGACGTCGTGCCCGGCCCGGCGCAACTGCTCGGCGATCGCGTGCACGGTCGGCTCGTCGGCGAGCGTGTCGTCGTAGTGGTCGAAGAACGCCCGCGTCATGCCGATCACCTGCGTGACGATCGGCGAGATCCGATCCAGCAGTTCGCGCATCTCGGCGATCTCACCGCGCGCTGCGCGCCGCGGGTTGAGGGTCAGCGACTCCTCCCCGTCGTCGATGGATGCTTCGGCCGCGACCTGCATCGGCCGCAGCAGCCGCGCCTCGAGCATCAGCCCGTGCAATTGTGCCGGTTGTTGCGTGCTGAGCAGTGCATCGGCGAGCCGGTCGAGGCTGGCGGCGATCTCGGTTCCGAGCAGCCCGAGGTCTCGGCGTGCGGGAGCGGTGAGCACGGGCGGCACGACGAGCGCGTTCACGATCAGCGCGAATGCGACCCCGATCAGCGTCTCGACGATCCGGTGGATCGCGTACTGCGGGTCAGACGATCCGAGCGCGAGCACGAGCATGGCCGAGATCGCGACCTGGTTGCCCGCTCCCGGGGAAGCGCGGAGCGCCCAGGCCACCAGCATCGCCACGGCGATGGACAGCAGCACCACCCAGTTCTGCGGCCCGAGCAGCAGGCTCAGCAGCACGGCGATGACGACGCCGACGATCACGCCGACGCTGCGCTCCAGCGCCTTCGCGAATGACTGGTTGACGCTCGGCTGCACGACCAGCATCGCGGCGATTGCGGCGAACACCGGCAGAGGGCCGGGGAGGAGCCACCCGGCGATCAGCCACGCTCCGATGGTCGCGACGGCCGATTTCACGACTTGGAGCAGGGGCGCTCGTTTGGCGCTGCGCACTGCCGCCGTCATCCTCATGGCACAACGTTAGCCCTGCGGACGTCACGTCATCGGCAACTGAGGTCACCCTAACCCCGTGTTACATTAGGGCAGGCTTACCAAAGTCACTCGGCCTCGGCCGCAACGCCCCCACACCCAGAACGAAGGGAACGCCCGTGCGTACCTCCCGACTCCTCGCGCTCGGCGCAGCTGCGGCGCTCGCCGTCAGCCTCACCGCCTGCGCCAGCTCCGCTCCGACGAGCACGGACGAATCCGGGGTCGGTGCGAACCCGGCATCCGACGACGCCTTCCCCGTCACGGTCGAGCACATCTACGGCGAGACGACGATCACCGAGAAGCCCGAGCGCGTCGCGACCGTCGCCTGGGCGAACCACGAGGTTCCCCTCGCCCTCGACATCGTGCCGGTCGGCATGAGCAAGGTCGCCTGGGGCGACGACGATGACAACGGCGTGCTGCCCTGGGTCGAGGACAAGCTCGACGAGCTCGGCGCCGACACCCCCGTGCTGTTCGACGAGGCCGACGGCATCGACTTCGAGGCCGTCGCCGACACGAGCCCCGACGTGATCCTCGCCTCGTACTCCGGCCTCACGCAGGAGGACTACGACACCCTCTCCAAGATCGCCCCCACGATCGCCTACCCCGAGGTCGCCTGGGGCACCGCGGTCGACGACATGATCACGATGAACGCCACCGCGCTCGGACTGGCCGACGAGGGGCAGGCGCTGATCGATGATCTGCAGGCCCAGACGGATGCTGCGCTCGAGGCGCACCCGGCCCTGCAGGACGCCAAGCTGCTGTTCACCTACATCGACCCGAACGACTTCAGCCAGCTCGGCTTCTACACGCCGATCGACACCCGGCCGGGATTCCTCCTCGACCAGGGGCTCCCCGAGCCCGACATCCTGGGCGACTACGAGGACAGCGCCGAGTTCTACGTTCAGGTCAGTGCCGAGCAGGTCGAGAAGTTCGACGATGTCGACGTCTTCATCACCTACGGCGACGAATCGATGATCGAGGCGCTGCAGGCTGATCCGCTGCTCGGCAAGATCCCGGCGATCGCCAAGGGCCAGATCGCGATCCTTCCGGATGCGACCCCGATGGCGAACTCGGCCAACCCGTCGCCGCTGTCGATCCCGTGGGGCATCGACGAGTACTTCTC
>JBQDFB010000133.1:0-2944 GCA_052085045.1 Microbacteriaceae bacterium
CTGTTCAACGATGCGCCGACCGGCGCGATCCTCGCCGAGCGCGCCAAGGGCGTCGTCGCACAGTTCAAGGGCGCCGACGACTCCGTCATCCAGGAGAACGTCTTCGGTCCGGCGCTGAGCAGCCTCGACCGCGGCGAGACCGACACGAAGGGTGCCTGGGACGAGGCGATCGGCCTTCTGAACGAACTCGTCGGCTGACGAATCTCTCCCACTCAGGTCGCAGTTTCTGCTGCTTCGGCGCCGCCATACCGGCAGAAACTGCGACCTGGAGCGAGCGAATCTAACTGAGACAGGTACCAATGACACTCCGCCATCGCGTCTCGCGCTTCGATCAGAAGGCATCGCCGTACTTCTACGTCTCGCCGTTCTTCCTGCTGTTCGGCCTGGTCGGCCTGTTCCCGCTGCTGTACACGGTGTACGTGGCCGTGTTCGACTGGGACCTGCTCAAGGGGCAAGGAGACTACGTCGGGTTCGGCAACTTCGTCGAGATCCTCGGCGATCCGATGTTCTGGAACTCGATCGTCAACACCCTGAGCATCTTCCTGCTCTCGGCGACCCCGCAGCTCGTTGTCGCGCTGCTCATCGCTTACCTTCTGGATCGCGGTCTGCGGGCTCCGACGTTCTGGCGGATGAGCATCCTCATCCCGTTCATCGTCACCCCGGTCGCCGTCGCGATCATCTTCTCGAGCATCTTCAACGAGGCCGACGGTCTCGCGAACAACCTGCTGAACCTCATCGGCATCGTCGATCAGGAGTGGAAGCACAACACCTTCCTCTCGCACATCGCGATCGCCACGATGGTGAACTTCCGCTGGACCGGCTACAACGCGCTCATCCTGCTCGCCGCGATGCAGGCCGTGCCGCGCGACCTCTACGAGTCGGCCGCTATCGACGGCGCAGGCCCCATTCGCCGGTTCTTCTCGATCACCATTCCGACCATTCGGCCCACTCTCATCTTCGTGATCATCACCGCGACGATCGGCGGACTGCAAGTGTTCGCCGAACCTCGACTGTTCGATGTCTCCACCGCTGGCGGCATCGGCGGCAGCGACCGACAGTTCCAGACCACGGTGCTGTTCCTGTGGGAGATGGCGTTCTTCCGCCGAAATCTCGGCGAAGCATCCGCCGTCGCGATTCTGCTGTTCCTGCTCATCGTGGGAATCGGCGTGATCAACTTCATGCTCACCCGGCGGATCTCCACCGGCGATGCGCCGAAGAGCCGAGCGATCCGGCGCCGCACCCGAAAGAACCAGGCCGAGACAGGAGTACAGCGATGACCGCGACGCAGGCCCTCAGCGTGCCGGAGAAGATCCGTCGCCGCAGAAGCGCCGGCGGCACCGCCGGTGTCGGCAGCCGCCCGGGCTTCCTCACGTACGGGCTGCTCGCCGCGTTCATCATCGGCAGTGTTTATCCGCTGTGGTGGTCAGTCGTGGTTGCGAGCGGCACCAACTCCACGCGTGGCGAGACGCTCCCCATGATTCCGGGTGGAAACTTCTTCGCCAACGCCGCCAAGGTCTTCGATGCCATCCCGTTCTGGTTGGCGCTGGGGAACTCCGTGATCATCTCGGCGGTCATCACGCTCTCGGTCGTGACCTTCTCCACTCTCGCCGGCTACGCCTTCGCGAAGCTGCGCTTCAGAGGACGAGACGGGCTGATGATCTTCGTCATCGCGACGATGGCGATTCCGACTCAGCTGGGCATCATTCCGCTGTTCATGGTCATGCGTGAGCTCGGCTGGACCGGGTCGATCGGCGCGGTCATCGTGCCGACGCTGGTCACCGCGTTCGGGGTGTTCTTCATGCGGCAGTACCTCGTCGATGTCATACCCGACGAGCTCATCGAGGCCGCGCGCATGGATGGCGCGAACCAGTTCCGCACATTCCTCACGGTGGGCCTGCCCGCAGCGCGCCCGGCGATGGCGATCCTCGGGCTGTTCACCTTCATGACGGCATGGACCGACTACCTGTGGCCGCTGATCGTGCTCTCCCCGCAGAACCCCACGCTGCAGACGGCGCTCAGCCAGCTGCAGTCCGGCTACTACGTCGACTACTCGATCGTGCTCACCGGCGCGGTGCTCGCGACTCTGCCGCTTCTCGTCCTCTTCGTGGTCGCGGGCAGGCAGCTGGTCAGTGGCATCATGGCGGGCGCGGTGAAAGGATGACCGCTATGACCCGCCCCTTCCCCGAGAGCTTTCTCTTCGGTGCAGCCACCGCCGCCTACCAGATCGAGGGCGCAGCCTTCGAAGACGGTCGGACAGCGTCGATCTGGGATGCCTTCGCGCGCGTTCCCGGGGCCGTCATCGGCGGGGAGAGCGGCGATGTCGCGTGCGATCACTACCACCGCTACCGCGACGACGTCGCGCTCATGAAGAGTCTCGGGCTGCAGACCTACCGCTTCTCGACGTCGTGGTCGCGGGTGCGTCCCGACGGGGGAGCGGTGAACCCGGCGGGCGTCGACTTCTACAAGCGCCTCGTCGATGAGCTGCTCGGTGCCGACATTCTGCCGTGGCTGACGCTGTACCACTGGGACATGCCGCAGGCACTGCAGGAGACCGGCGGCTGGACCAACCGCGATGTCGTCGACCGCTTCCTCGAGTACGCCGGCACCATGCACGACGCCCTCGGCGACCGGGTGAACGTCTGGACCACACTGAACGAGCCGTGGTGCTCGTCGTTCCTCTCGTACACCGGCGGCGAACACGCCCCCGGCCACATGAGCATCGCCGAGGGGCTGCTCGCCGCGCACCATCAGCTGCTCGCGCACGGCGAGACGATCCGCGAACTGCGCTCGCGCGATGCGAGCCTCGATCTCGGCATCACGCTGAACCACACGGTCGCCGATCCCGCTGATCCGCAGAACCCGGCAGATGCGGACGCTGCCCGCCGCGTCGACGGGCAGTTCAACCGCTGGTTCCTCGACCCCCTCTACCGCGGCGAGTACCCGG
>JBQDFB010000134.1:0-2931 GCA_052085045.1 Microbacteriaceae bacterium
CTAGGATGAAAGCATGCCATTGAACGGGGAATATCAGCCGTCCACGTCGGACTGGGCGCGCACGCAGGCCGAGAAGTTCGAAGCATCGGCGGGTACGGAAGCCGGGTCGTTGAGAGGCATGCCGATCATCGTGCTGACGACAGTCGGCGCCAAGACCGGCGCGCTGCGCAAGACAGCTCTCATGCGCGTCGAGCACGACGGCCAGTACGCGGTGATCGCGTCGCTCGGTGGTGCTCCGCAGGAGCCGAAATGGGCGTCGAACATCCGCAAGCATCCGCACGTCGAGCTGCAGGACGTCGACGTACGGCGTGATTACATCGCTCGGGAAGTCGACGGAGAGGAGCGTGCAGTGTGGTGGGAGCGGGCGGTCCAGGCCTTTCCCGACTACGCCGACTATCAGACCAAGACGGATCGCCGGATCGCGGTCTTCGTGCTGGAGCCGATCGCGGCGTGACCCGTCGTCTCGATCTATGGGAGATGATGCGGGAAGCTTTTCGTCGGCCCTGAGCGTTCGCAACCGGCGAAACCCCTCCCGCATGCGGGAGGCAGGCTCACTCCGCGGCGTGCCGGTCGAGGAATGCGTACACCTCGCTGTCGTCGACGCCAGGGAAGGCGCCGCGGGGGAGCGGCGAGAACATGTGCATGTGCACGCGCGCGCTCGGCCACGACTGGCTGCTCCACCGGCTGGTGAGATGGGGATCGGGTCGGCGGCAGCACGCTTCATCCGGGCAGGTCGACACGGTGCGATCCGGGGTGTCGCGCCCGCGCCACCAGCGTGCGTCATCGAAGGGCACGCCCACGGTGACCGAGTACTCGCCGTCGCTTCCTGACCCGGTCTGCGTCGCGCACCAGAAGGTTCCGGACGGGGTATCGGTGTACTGGTAGCGCTCGGTGGTGCGGTTCTGCTGCGTGAAGGCGGCGCGCGCCTGGAACTTGCGGCACACCGGCTGCCCCTCGACGGCGCCGGTGACGTCCATCGGCAGCGGCAGGTCGTCGTTCTCATAGACGCGCGTGATGGCACCGGTGTTGTCGACGCGCAGGAAGTGCAGCTTCATGCCCAGATGCTCGGTCATGAGGTTGGTCATCCGCATGCCGGCCGCTTCGTGCGTCACGCCGAACGCATCGCGGAAGTCTTCCACGGCGAGGTTGCGGTCCTTCTTCGCCTGCTGCAGGAAGGCGACCCCCGCCGTCTCGGGGATCAGACACGCCGCGGCGAAGTAATTGATCTCCAGCCGCTGCTGCAGGAAGTCGGCGTAGTCGGTCGGCGGCGTGTGCCCGAGCAAGCGGTGCGCCATCGCCTGCAGTGCCATCGAGCGCAGGCCATGACCGCCGGGGATGGATGCCGGAGGCAGGTAGATCCTGCTGTTCTCGAGGTCAGTGACCGAGCGCGTGGAATGGGGCAGGTCGTTGACATAGATCAGCTCGAAGCCGAGCTGCTGAGCCATGATGATCACGGTGCGGTGGGTGAGCGCCCCGCTGACGTGCCCGGCGGCCTTGAGCTGCTTCTCGGCGAGCTTCTCGATGTCGCCGATGTAGTTGCTCTGCGCGCGCATGCGCAGGCGCAGTTCGGTGTTCGCCCGGCGTGCCTCCTCCGGCGTCGCGATGGCCTCGCGTTCGCGGCGCTGCAGTTCGCGATGGAGCCCCAGGATCGCCTCGATCGTCTCGTCGGGCATCCCCTTCGATACCCGCACCGGCGTGATGCCGAGTTGGCGGAACACCGGGCTCGCCTGCGCGTTCTCGAGTTCGATCTCCAGGGCGGCGCGCCGGTTCGGCGGCTCATCCGAGATCAGATCAGGAACTTCGGTTCCGGTGGCCTGGGCGATCGCCTGCAGCAGTGAGAGCTTCGGCTCGCGCTTGCCGTTCTCGATCAAGCTGAGCTGGGAACCGGCGACACCCACCTTCGCGCCGAGTTCGTCGAGGGTGAGCCCCTGAGACACACGGTGGTGCCTGATGCGATGACCGAGGGTCGTGAGATGGATGCCCGTGCTCATTCCTTGAGCATACCGAAAGAAACGCACTTCTTTAGAACGAAATCGACCGAAAGTGCGCGTGTTGGTTGCTCAGAATGGATGCAGACACCGATCTCTTCGATCCTCAAGGAGCAGTCATGGCTATGGTCGAGACCTTCACATCTCTCGTTCGGGCAGTCGCCCCGGTGCGTTCGCTGGGCGCCGCTCCGACGTATGACACTGCGGAGATGGCCGAGCTCAAAGCCTGGGTCGAAGAGATCCGCGAACTCACCCAGCCTGCCGCAGTGCACTGGGTCGACGGCTCGGCGGCCGAGAACGACGCTCTGCTGCGCGGTCTTGTCGACGAGGGCAAGCTGATCAAGCTCAACCCCGAGTGGCGCCCCGGCTCGTACCTGGCGCGCTCGCACCCCAGCGACGTCGCACGCACCGAGGCGCGCACCTTCATCGCCTCCGAGCAGGAGAAGGATGCCGGCCCCACGAACAACTGGGCAGACCCCGCCGACATGCGCGCCAAGATGACCGAGATCTTCGAGGGGTCGATGCGCGGTCGCACGATGTACGTCGTGCCGTTCTCGATGGGCGCCGTGGGCGGGCCTCTCTCGCACATCGGGGTGCAGATCACCGACAGCGCCTACGCCGTGGCATCCATCGGCATCATGACCCGCGTCGGCGACGCCGTCACCCGTCAGATCGCCGAGGGCGCCCCGTGGGTCAAGACGGTGCACTCCGTCGGCGCCCCGCTCGCCCCGGGCGAGCAGGATGTCGAGTGGCCCTGCAACGACGACAAGTACATCGTGCACTTCCCCGACTCGCTCGAGGTGTACTCCTACGGCTCGGGCTACGGCGGCAACGCGATCCTCGCCAAGAAGTGCTTCGCGCTGCGCATCGCCTCGGTGATCGCCCGCGACGAGGGCTGGCTGGCCGAGCACATGCTGCTCATCCGCGTCATCGACCCGAACGG
>JBQDFB010000135.1:0-2830 GCA_052085045.1 Microbacteriaceae bacterium
TCGCGATGTCGATCCGGTCGTTCGCGACCTCGGTCACATCGGTCGTGAACGACGGGACGGCGGGCTGCGGCTCGACCGGCTCGGCGAACGCGAGGGTCGCCTTGGCATCCTGCGTGCGATCGGTCTGCGCCGTGTGGTTCGCTGCCGTGTACACGGCGGTAGCGCCATCGTTCAGCTGCTTGACGGTGTACTCGAGCTCGAAGGTGCCGTCCTCAGACGGCGTCACCAGCGCGGCGCCGTCGCGGCAGCCCAGAGCGAGCTGCCACAGGTCTGCGGGAAGATCGACATCCTCGCAGAGGAACACGTAGAGACCCTGCGCCGGGTTGTAGCCCTCGCCCGAGACGGTGACCGTGTCACCCTCCGGGTCCAGGTCCGTCGCGGGGGCGACGCTCAGCTGCGGGTCCCAGGTCGGCTCTTCCTCGGGGAAGAGTGCCGCCCAGTCGATCGTGATGTCGGCGCGGGCGTAGAGGGTCGCCTCGGTGGGGAAGGAGCGTGAGGGCCAGGAGATGATTTCGTACTCGGCTGTCGCGTCGAGCTCGTCGGCGGGAACGGAGAGCGTGTCGCTGACCGTGCCGTCCTCTGCGATGGAAGCCGAGATGGCGGTGTCGGCCTGGCCGACGTCGGCGAGATCCGAGCCCTTCTCGATCAGGGTGAAGTATGCGTGCGGCTCAGACTGGCCCGGCAGCGCCGGGACATCCTCGTAGCCGCTGCCCTCGATCGCGACATCGATCCGCTCATCGGGGACCTCGGTCACCTCGGCCGTGAACGACGGCACAGCGGGTGCCGGCGGCGCCTCGGGGAAGAGGGCGTCCCAGTCGATGGTGATGTCGGCGCGGGCGTAGAGGTTGGCGTCGGTTGGGAAGGAGCGTGAGGGCCAGGAGATGACCTCGTAGCTCTTCGTCTGGTCGAGCTCCTCAGAGGGGATCGGCAGGACGTCGCTGACGTTGCCGTCTGCGTCGATCGTCGCGGAGATCGCCGACTGGGTGTCGGTCACATCCGAGAGGTCTGCGTCCTTCTCGATCAGCGTGAAGTACGCGTGCGGCTCGCTCTGACCGGGCAGCGCCACGACGTCGCCGTACCCGGAGCCTTCGATCGCGATGTCGATCCGGTCGTTCGCGACCTCGGTCACATCGGTCGTGAACGACGGTGATTCCGCAGCCTGCGCGACAACCGGCAACGCCACACTTCCGAGTGCGAGTGCCGTTGTCGCGACGAGACTGAGAAGACGCCTTCTACCGCGTGCGCTGCGCGCCCGGGCGGGCACCGCCGCAACTGATGATTTTGCCATGTGATTGGTGATCCTTGCCGAGTAGACTCAGCGTGGCCGCACGGCCGCGCTGTTTTCAGGCGCGCCAATGGCGCGTGTCAGCCCGAGGCCGGCGGCCGGGAGCGGGCGCTGCTTCTTGGTAGGGAGGGCGCTCGCTCCGTCACACGACTCTGGGTAGAGTCTCGATCTCGGGTGGTCGGTGGGCCCGCATCCGCTCCTGTCTGAGCACGTTCACGGCTAAGGCCTACCTAACTTAGGCAATACTAAGCCATGCCGGTTGAATCTCACAACAGCGCACATGCCATACGGAACGAAGGAAACACATGACCAGCCCAGAGCGTCCCCGCCGCCCCCAACGCCCGCAGATCGTGCTCGAGGTCATCGAGCGCATCCGGCTCACCCCGCACCTGGTGCGGATCGTCGCGGGCGGTCCCGGCATCTCCGCAGTCGCGGACAACGGCTTCACCGACGCCTACACGAAGATGCTCTTCGCGCCGGCCGAGGCCGGGCTCACGCCGCCGTACGACATGGAGCAACTGCGCGAAGAACTGCCGATCGAACTGCTGCCCTCGACGCGCACGTATTCGATCCGCCGGTTCGAGCTCGATGCCGGCCGGGTCTGGATCGACTTCGTCACCCACGGGGACGAGGGCGTCGCCGGGCCCTGGGCGACGAACGCACAGCCCGGTGATCCGGTCGTGCTCGGCGGGATCGGCGGCGGTTACGCTCCGGATGCCGCGGCCGACTGGCACCTGCTCGTCGGCGACGAGTCATCGATCCCGGCGATCGCGGCGGCTCTGGAGGCGATGCCGGCGGATGCCGTCGGCACGGCGCTCCTCGAGGTGCAGAACGAGTCCGAGCAGCTCGATCTGGTCGCCCCGGACGGGATCGAGGTGCGCTGGCTGCACCGCGGTGACAGCCAGGCGGGCACGACCGATCTGCTGGTCGACGCGGTGCGCGCACTGGACTGGCGAGACGGGCGGGTGCAGGTCTTCGCGCACGGCGAGCGCGGCGCGATGAAACAGTTGCGTCCGCACCTGACCGAGGAGCGCGGTCTCGACCGCACGCAGCTGTCGCTGTCGGCGTACTGGGCGCACGGGCGTCGTGAGGATGCGTTCCAGGCTGAGAAGCGCGAGACCGTCGGGCAGATCTGAGAGCGTGGGACAATGGAGGCATGTCCTCCCCCGAACCCCGTGAGACCGTCGAAGCGACCGTGCGGCGCGTGCCGCGCTACGGCGTGCTCATGGCGATCGGGGTCGTGCTGGGCATCATCGCTGCCGGCATCCTGACGATGGTCGGCAGCTACGAGCCGTCCGCGACGCTCGACGTCGTCTACCCGCCCGGGCAGGTCTTCGGGTTCACGCTGCTGTGGACGGCTCCGATCGGCCTGGCGCTCGGCGGCGTCGTGGCCATGGTGCTCGAGCGCATCGCCCGTCGGCACGACCGCGTCGTGCGCGTCGACCACGAGACGATCATCCCCGAGGACTGACCGCGCGCCTGGCGTGAGTCGTTTCGACTCGCCTCGGGCTCGCTCAACGCGTTTCGTCTTCGACGGCTTCGCCG
>JBQDFB010000136.1:0-2829 GCA_052085045.1 Microbacteriaceae bacterium
GTGAGAATGGTTATCATTAGCGTGTATTATCGGAGCATGCAGAAACTCCGTGCCGCAGCACTCCTGACCGCATCCGCCTTCGTCCTCGCCGGATGCGCGTCGACAGCCGGCGCAGACAGCGGCGGCGACGACGGACTCATCCGGGTCACAGCATCCACCAACATCTACGGCTCGCTCGCCGAGCAGATCGGCGGCGACCGGGTCGAGGTGACCACGATCATCGACTCGGCCACGCAGGATCCGCACTCCTACGAGGCGACCGCGCGCGACCGCCTCGCCGTGCAGGACGTCGACCTCGTCATCGAGAACGGCGGCGGCTATGACGCGTTCATCGACACGCTGCTCGACGGCTCCGACGCGCACGTCCTCACGGCTGCGGAGTTCTCGCACGACTTCCCCGGAGACGAGGGCCATGAGCACGAAGACGGCGAAGATGCCGAAACCCACGACCACGCCGACGACGAGGCCCACGTCGAGGAAGGCCACGCCGACGACGAAGAGCACGACCACGCCCACGAAGGCGAAGAGGGCCACGAAGGTCACGACCACATCGAGGGATTCAACGAGCACGTCTGGTTCGACCCGCACACGATGATCCACGTCGTCGAGGGCATCGCCGACGAGCTCGGCGAGATCGACCCCGACGGCGCCGCCGACTTCACGGCCGCCGCCGACGAGATCATCGCCGACCTCGAAGAGGCCGAATCCGAGCTCGAGACCATCAAGACCGAGGCAGACGGCGCCGGCTTCTTCATGACCGAGCCCCTGCCCGGCTACATCGCCGCGGCCGCCGGTCTCACCGATGTCACCCCCGAGGGCTTCGCCGAGGCGGTCGAGGAGGGCAGCGACGTTGCGCCGGCCACGCTCCTCGACGCGCTCGACGTCATCGAGAGCGGGGACGCCGCCGTGCTGCTCACCAACGCGCAGACCGGCGGTGCCGAGACCGAACGTGTCGAGGAGGCGGCGGATGCCGCTGGTATCCCGGTCGTGGCATTCACCGAGCTCCTTGAGGACGGATCGTCGTACTCTGAGTGGATGCACGACGCGATTGATGACCTCGCCGACGCACTCCGTTCGTGAGTGCGGGCGGCGCTGCGCGCGCTCCCGTCCTCGAAATCGGTGGTGCTGCGCTCCGGCGTGGCGAGCACGAGCTGTGGTCCGGCCTGGACCTCGACGTCGAGCCCGGTGAGTTCATCGCCGTGCTCGGGCCGTCGGGGTCGGGCAAGACCACGCTGCTGCGCGCCATCCTCGGCCTGCAGCCGCTCAGTGCCGGCAGCATCCGAGTCGCCGGCCACCATGTTCAGCGCGGCAATCCGCGGATCGGGTACATCCCGCAGCAGCGGCCGCTGCCGCCCGACACGAGCATGCGCGCACGCGACGTCGTCGCCCTCGGCGTGAACGGCACCCGCTTCGGGCTCCCGATCCCGCTCCGCGGCGACCGGGCCCGCGTGGACGCACTGCTCGAGGGAGTCGGGGCATCGCACTTCGCCGATCGCCGAGTCGGGATGCTGTCCGGCGGGGAGCAGCAGCGGCTGCGGGTCGGTCAGGCGCTGGCCGATGAGCCGACCCTGCTGCTGTGCGATGAGCCGCTGTCGAACCTCGACCTCGCCAACCAGCTCGGGGTGACCGAGATCATCGATCGTCAGCGCCGTGAGCGCGACGCCGCGGTGCTGTTCGTCACGCACGACATCAACCCGATCCTCGGCCGCGTCGACCGCATCCTGTACATCGCCGGCGGCCACTTCGTGCTCGGCACCCCCGACGAGGTGCTGCAGAGCCGGGTGCTCACCGAGCTGTACGGCACGCCGGTGTTCGTGCTGCGTGCCGGTGACCGGCTGGTCGTCGTCGGCGCCCCGGATGCTGAGCCGCACCACGACCACGACGATGAGGACGACGCATGATCGCGCCGCTGGTCGACTGGGGCGACATCTTCTCCTTCCAGGACTACGGTGCGCTCGTCGCGCTGCTGGCGAACTCGATCATCGCCGGCGCCGTGCTCGGCGTCGTGGGCGGCCTCATTGGCGTCTTCGTGATGCAGCGCGACCTGGCCTTCGCCGTGCACGGGGTCAGCGAGCTCTCCTTCGCCGGAGCGGCCGCCGCCCTCCTGTTCGGCGGCAGCGTCGTCGCCGGATCCCTGGGCGGAGCGCTGGTCGCGGCGATCCTCATCGGCATCCTCGGCTCGAGGGCGCGCGACCGCAACTCGATCGTCGGCGTGCTCATGCCGTTCGGCCTGGGCCTGGGCATCCTGTTCCTATCCCTCTATGACGGGCGCAGCGCGAACAGTTTCAGCCTGCTCACCGGGCAGATCGTGTCGGTCTCCAGCCCCGATCTCGGCTGGCTGATCGGGATCAGCGTGGTCGTCCTGATCGGGCTGCTGCTGATGTGGAATCCGCTGCGCTTCGACTCGCTCGACGCGGTCGCGGCATCCGCCCGCGGCATCCCAACTCGCTTCGTGAGTCTGGCGTTCATGGTGCTGCTGGGCCTCATCGTCGCCGTCAGCGTGCACATCATCGGCGCGCTGCTCGTCATGGCGCTGCTGGTGACGCCGGCGGCTGCGGCGATGCGCCTGAGCGCGGGCCCGCTCGCGGTGCCGCTGCTGGCCGCACTGTTCGGATTCGTCTCAGCGGTCGGCGGGATCCTGCTCGCGCTCGCCGGCACCCTGCCGGTGAGCCCGTACATCACGACGATCTCGTTCCTCATCTACGTCGGATGCTGGGTTACGCAGCGCCTGCGGGGGCGGGTGCGGCGCGGCGCGCGCGCATGACGGTCACCCCGCGGCTCCCAGGCCCGACACACCGCTTGCGGCCTAGAATCTAGGGCATGGCTCAA
>JBQDFB010000137.1:0-2776 GCA_052085045.1 Microbacteriaceae bacterium
CCGCGCTGCAGGACCGCCGCGTCGAGATCACCGGCCCAGCCGCCCCGCCGAAGATGGCCATCAACGCCCTGAACTCTCAGGCGAAGGTGTGGCTCGCCGACCTCGAGGATGCCGCCGGCCCCACCTGGGAGAACGTCATCGCCGGCATCGTGAACCTGCGCGACGCCGCCCGCGGGATGCTGTCGCACACCTCACCCGCCGGCAAGTCCTACGCGCTCCGCACCGACGTGCAGCGGCCGACGGTCGTCACGCGCCCGCGCGGGCTGCACCTGCCCGAGCGGCACGTGATCGTCGACGGCCGCGAGGGCTCCGCTGCTCTCGTCGACTTCGGCCTGCACTTCTTCCACACCGCCCGCCAGCTCATCGCCAACGGGCACGGGCCGTACTACTACCTGCCCAAGCTCGAGAGCCACCTCGAGGCCCGGTTGTGGAACGACATCTTCGTCCACGCGCAGGATGCCCTCGGCATCCCCCAGGGAACGATCCGCGCGACTGTCCTCATCGAGACGATCCCCGCCGCCTTCGAGATGGACGAGATCCTCTACGAGCTGCGCGATCACGCCTCGGGACTGAACGCCGGCCGGTGGGACTACCTGTTCAGCCTGATCAAGGTGTTCCGCGACCGCGGCGCCGAGTTCGTGATCCCCGACCGCGCCGACGTCGCGATGACCGCACCTTTCATGCGTGCGTACACCGAGCTGCTCGTGCAGACCTGTCACCACCGCGGCGCCTTCGCGATCGGCGGCATGGCCGCGTTCGTGCCGAACCGCAACGACCCCGAGGCCACGGCCGCCGCCTTCGACAAGGTGCGCGCCGACAAGAGCCGCGAGGCATCCGACGGGTTCGACGGATCGTGGGTCGCGCACCCCGATCTCGTACCGGTCTGCCGCGAGGTGTTCGACGCCGTGCTCGGTGATCGCCCGAACCAGCTCGACCGGCAGCGGCCCGAGGTGTCGGTGACAGCGCGCGAACTGCTCGACGTCGCATCCGCCCCCGGTCGCGTCACCGAGACCGGCCTGCGCAACAACCTCGCCGTCGCCGTGCAGTACACGGCGGTGTGGCTGTCGGGCAATGGCGCCGTCGCCATCAACAACCTCATGGAAGATGCCGCGACCGCCGAGATCTCGCGCTCGCAGGTGTGGCAGCAGTTGCGCAACGAGGTCGTCCTCGCCGACACCGGCAATACGGTCACCCCCGAGCTCGTCGAACGACTGCTCGCCGACGAGGTCGCCGCGCTGCGCGCGAGCGTGGATGCCTCGACCTTCGAGGAGTACTACGAGCCGGCGGCAGAGCTCGTCGCGCGGATCTGCCTCGACGAGGAGTACGTCGACTTCCTGACGCTGCCCGCATACGATCTGATCGTGGAACCGGATGCCGAGGTCGCTGCATGAGCGCGGCACTCACCGACGCCGATCACGCGCGGATCGCAGCCCGGCTCGCAGGCACTGACGAGCTGCTCGAGCGGGCGTACCCCGGCGATGACGGCTCGCGTCAGCCCGTGCACACCGTGTACGTGCCCGCCGATCGGTTCACGCCAGACCTTGCGGCCGAGTGGGGGCAGGCGGCGCTCGCCGCGGCATCCGATGCGGGAGGGCTCGAGGCGCTCGCCACCCGTGTCGGCATCCGGTCGGACGTCGTCCCTGAGGTCGCCGAGCGGGTGCGCCGGAAGCTCGAGGCCGAGCCGATCGAAGATCTGCGCCTCGACTTCGAGGATGGTTACGGCGACCGCGGGGATGCCGAAGATGCGGATGCCGTGACCGCAGCCACGCGTGTTCACGAGGCGGTCTCGGCGGGGAGCGCTCCGCCGTTCATCGGCATCCGATTCAAATGCTTCGAGCAGCCCACCCGCGAACGCGGCCTGCGCACGCTCGACCTGTTCCTGGGCACGCTGATCGATCGCGGCGGGCTGCCGGACGGACTCGTCCTCACGCTGCCGAAGGTGTCGACGGTCGCCCAGGTCGAGGCGATGGTCGAGGTCGCCGAGCTGCTCGAGCGTGCGCACGGGCTGGACGCCGGCCGCATCCGCTTCGAGGTGCAGGTCGAGACGCCGCAGCTGGTGCTCGGCGCCGAGGGTTCTTCGCCACTCGCGCAGCTGCCGCTCGCTGCCCCCGGGCGCATCACGAGCCTGCACTACGGCACCTACGACTACAGCGCCTCGCTGGGCATCGCTGCCGCGTACCAGTCGATGGAGCATCCGGCCGCCGACCTCGCCAAGCAGCTGATGCAGCTCGCCGTCGCGGGTACCGGCATCCGCCTGTCGGATGGTTCGACGAACATCCTGCCCATCGGCGACCGCGCCGAAGAGGCCTGGGCGCTGCACGCACGGCTCGTGCGCCGGTCGCTTGAGCGGGGATTCTTCCAGGGCTGGGACATGCACGCGCACCAGCTGCCGACCCGGTTCCTGGCCACGTACGCGTTCTACCGCGAGGGGTTCGATCCCGCCGCCGCGCGCCTGCGCGCATATCTTTCGAAGGATGCGGGTGCCGTGCTCGACGAGCCGGCGACCGCCCGCGCGCTGGCGTGGTTCGTGCTGCGCGGAGTGCAGTGCGGCGCGATCGGCGCCGACGAGATCCGCGCGAGCATCGGCATCGACGTTCCGGAGCTGACCGCTCTCGCGCACCCGCGACTCGCCGCCTGACCTATTCATTGGAGAATCGATGACTTACTACACACCCACCGGTGGCCTACCCGGCCAGCGTGAACTGCTGACCGACCGCGCCATCGTCAAAGAGGCGTACACGGTGATCCCGAAGGGCGTGCTGCGCGACATCGTCAC
>JBQDFB010000138.1:0-2771 GCA_052085045.1 Microbacteriaceae bacterium
TTGTGGATGAGCCAGAACTCGTACGGCACGTTCATGCCGGTCCAGACCGGATAGAAGAATGCGGAAACGACCACGACCGTGACGAGGAACACCATCACGGTGCGCTCTCCTGCCTGACGCCGGTACAGCGGATCCTCGCGGCGCCCGGCGAGCTCCCGCAGGGTGAACACGAGCGCGAGCACGAGGAACGGCATCATGACCACGGTGTAGAACTGGAAGATCGTCCGCTCGGGGTACAGCAGCCACGGCACGTAGGTGACGGCGAGGCCGACGAGCGGTATGCCGTAAACCCATGGCATCGGCCGTCGTTCGATGAGGCCCCGAACGAATCGGTACAGCAGGTAGATCGCCGCGGCGACCCCGGCGTACCAGATCAGCGGGTTCGGCACGGTGGAGATCACCGACATGCAGTGGTCGGTTCCGCAGCTCTGATCGTCGCCGACCCACACGGCGGTCGGGCGGATGAGGAGCGGCCACTCCCACGCCGGGCTCGCATACGGGTGCCCGGAGGTGAGCCCGATGTGGAACCCGTAGATCGACTCGTGGTACTTCCACAGTGCGAGCAGCGGGTTGCCGTCCGACCCGCGATCGTAGCCGCCCGCGGTGACCAACCATCCGGTCCACGAGACGACGTAGGTCACGACAGCGGCGGGAACCAGCAGCAGGAACGACACCGCACCCTGGCGGGCGGCAGCATCCATCGGCCAGTACGCGACGCCCGCACGGCGCCGGGCGAGCGCATCGGTGACGACGAGATAGATGCCGAGCCCCGCCAGCGCATACAGGCCCGACCATTTCACGGCTGTGGCCGCACCAAGAGCGACACCTGCCGCGATGACCCACGGACGCCGCCAGATGATCGGCCCCCACAGGTACTCACGCTCGTCGCCCTGCGCATATTCCACAAGTGGAATAGAACGGCGACGGTCGAGGAGGATGAAGAAGAACCCGAGCAGGACGAAGCACGTCAGGATGCCGTCGAGCAGCCCGATCCTGCTCATCACGATGCTGAGCCCGTCGATGGCGAGCAGAAGACCGGCGACGAACGCTGCGACGATCGAACGCGTCAGCTCTTTCGCGACGAAGTACACCAGCAGCACCGTCGCGGTGCCCACCAGCGCGACCATGAGACGCCACGCCGCGCTGTTGCCGGGGCCGAACAGCCCCATTCCCAGCGCGATGATCCACTTGCCCAGCGGCGGATGCACCACGAAGCTGCCGGTCCCGGTGAGCGAGCTCGTACCGCCGGTCACGAACGCCTCGTTCGCGCCGTCGCCCCAGGTTCCCTCGTAGCCGAGCGTCCACAGCGACCAGGCGTCTTTGACGTAGTACGTCTCATCGAACGCGAGCGTCTGCGGGGTGGCGAGGTTCGCCAGGCGCAGCACGGCTGCGAGAGCCGTGATCACCAGCGGTGCCAGCCAGCGGATGACGCGGTGCCACTCCGGATCCAGCAGCAGCCGGTCGCGCAGGCGCCCCCAGAGCGTCAGGCGCTCCTCAGGAGGCGGGAGCAGAGGCGCGGGCGCAGACACGGCATAAGCCTACGGCGCGCGCCTAAGCTGAACGGGTGATCATCCTCGCGGCGACTCCGATCGGAAACCTCGGCGACGCGTCCCGCCGCCTGGTCGAGGTGCTCGAGAATGCTGAGCTCGTCGCCGCAGAGGACACCCGCACGACGCAGCGTCTGCTGCAGGCGCTGAAGATCGAGAACCGGCCGCGGCTGATCGCCCTGCACGACCACAACGAGAAGCACAAGGCCGCCGAGCTCGCCGAGCTCGCGATAGACGAGGACATCGTCGTCGTCAGTGACGCGGGGATGCCGGCGATCAGCGACCCCGGGTACGGGCTGGTCGCCGCGGCAGCGGAACGGGGCGTGACCGTCACCGCGATCCCCGGCCCCAGCGCTGTGATCATGGCACTGGCGATCTCGGGACTGCCGACCGACCGGTTCACATTCGAAGGATTCCTGCCCCGCAAACCCGGGGAGCGGCGTTCCGCACTCCGTGCTGTGGCGTCCGAGCCGCGCACGATGGTCTTATTCGAATCTCCATCGCGCCTCGCCTCGGCTCTCGCCGACATGGGCGCCGCGTTCGGGCCGGATCGCCGCATCGCCGTGTGCCGCGAGCTGACCAAGTTCTACGAAGAGGTGCGGCGCGGCACGGCATCCGAACTCGTCGAGTGGGCAGAGGCCGGCGTCAAAGGCGAGATCGTCGTCGTCGTCGAGGGGGCAGCACCCGTCGCGGCATCCGCCGAGGATGCCGGCGCCCAGGTGCGGGCACTGGTCGACGGCGGTATGCGCCTGAAGGACGCCTGCGCCGAGGTCGCCGCCGCCACCGGTCTCAGCTCCCGCGACCTCTACCAGCAGGCCCTCGCGTCGCGGAAGTCGTGACGGACGCGTCGATCGCCGCGGCCTATGATGCCCGCGCCGCGGAGTACGTCGATGTCGCCGGCGACATCGCGCAGATGGATGCTGCAGACCGCACCCTCATCGCGCGCTGGCGAGATGCTACGACTGGACCGTTGTTGGATGCCGGGTGCGGCCCGGGTCCGTGGACATCGTTCCTCCATGACGGTCACCGGGATGTGGTCGGGGTCGACATCTCTGAGCAGTTCATTGAGGCAGCCCGCGAACGACACCCGCATCTGACCTTCGACGTCGGATCGTTCCGTGCGCTCCCGTACGAAGACGCCGCGCTCGGCGGCATCCTCGCCTGGTACTCCCTGATCCATACCCCGCCCGCCGATCTCCCCGCCGTCTTCGCCGAGTTCGCCCG
>JBQDFB010000139.1:0-2761 GCA_052085045.1 Microbacteriaceae bacterium
CCTTCGGCACGGTGAGTCAGCTCGGCTTCTTCGTCGTCATGGTCGGCTACGGCACGCAGGCCGCAGCCCTCGCCGGTCTCGCGCTGGTCATCGGTCACGCGCTGTTCAAGTCGGCGCTCTTCCTCATCGTCGGCATCATCGACCGTCAGCTCTCCACTCGTGACATCAACGAACTGTCGGGAGTGGGGCGCCAGGCACCGGTGATGGCGACCGTGGCATTCATCTCGGTGGCATCGATGGCGGGCATCGCGCCCACCATCGGATTCGTGGCGAAGGAGTCTGCGCTCACCGCACTGCTCGACGACGCCATCGGGGGTTCCGTCTGGGGCCTCGTGGCGCTGATCGGCGTCATCCTCGGTTCCATGCTCACTGCGGCATATGGGGCGCGGTTCCTCTGGGGCGCGTTCTGGCGCAAGCGCGATGCGCAGGGCGAACGCGTGTCGGACACGGTGTGGCCCGACCCGCCGGTCGGGTTCCTCTCGGCACCGATCATCCTTGCGGGCGTCACACTCGCCGCGGGGCTCGGCGCCCCCGCTCTGGACATCGCCCTGCAGGGCTATGCGGTCACGGCGCTGCCAGGACTCGATGCCGCAGGTCTGCCGACCGAGGGGCCGGGGCACCTCGCGCTCTGGCACGGGCTCGAGCCGGCCCTGGGTATCTCGGTGCTGTCGATCCTGATCGGCATCGCGCTGTTCCTGCTCACCCGCCGCACCGGCTGGGATGCCAAGCCGCGCCTGCTCCGATTCACCGCCGCCGACGTCTACGCGCTCGTCATGCGGGGCGTCGACCGGCTCTCGGTGATCACCACCACTCTGACCCAGCGCGGTTCGCTGCCCGTGTACGTCGGCACGATCTTCGTCGTGGTCGTCGCCGCCGAGGTCACCGCTTTGCTGGCCAGCGACGTCGATCGGATGAATCTGTCTGCGTGGCACACCCCCACGCAGATCGCCGTCGCTCCGATCATGGCGATCGCCGCGGTGTTCGCTGTCCAGGCCCGGAAGCGTTACACCGGAGTCGTGCTCGTGTCAGTCACCGGCCTCGGCATGGTCGCACTGTTCGCGACGAGTGGCGCCCCGGATCTCGCCCTGACACAGGTTCTCGTCGAGACGGTCACCATGGTGACCTTCGCGCTCGTGCTGCGGCGGCTGCCGTCGCGCATGGGCGAGCACAACGCCTCGGTCTCCCGCATCCCCCGTGCGCTCCTCGCGATCGGATCCGGGCTGACGATGGCCTTCGTGGTGATCGTCGCGACGCAGTCCCGGGTCGCGGACCCCATCTCGATCGCGTTCCCCGACCTTGCCTACGAGATCGGCCACGGCCAGAACGTGGTCAACGTCGCCCTGGTCGACCTCCGCGGCTGGGACACCATGGGCGAACTGTCCGTCCTCGTCCTCGCCGCGACCGGCGTAGCATCCCTCGTCTTCGTCACCCACCGTGCCGATATGCTCGCGGCCCGTCCGTCACTGCCCAAGCGCATCCGTCGGAGAGCCCGGATCATGCCGCTCGTCGAGACGACGGAGGGCGTGCGCTTCGAGACGGCCGACAACCGCACCAGCCCGCGCGCCTGGCTGATCGGCGGGCAGCGGATGAAGCCCGAGAACAGGTCGATCCTGCTCGAGGTGATCGTCCGCATCCTGTTCCACACCATCATCGTGGTGTCGATCTTCCTGCTGTTCGCCGGCCACAATCAGCCCGGCGGCGGGTTCGCCGGCGGGCTGGTCGCCGGCATGGCGCTCGTGATGCGCTATATCGCCGGCGGACGCTGGGAGCTCGGCGCCGCCGCCCCGACGGATGCCGGTCGCCTGCTGGGTACGGGCCTCATCCTCGCCGTCGGCACCGCGGTCGTGCCGCTGTTCTTCGGCGTCGCGCCGCTGACGAGCACTTTCTGGGAGTGGGAGATCCCCGGCATCGGGCACATGGAGTTCGTCACCTCGACCATCTTCGACGTCGGCGTGTACCTCGTCGTGATCGGCCTCGTGCTCGACGTGCTGCGCAGCCTCGGCGCCGAGGTCGACCGGCAGGCACAGGAGATGCGCGCGCGGGGGGTGACCATCTGATGGATGTCTCGCTCACCCTCATCATCGTGATGGCCGTCCTGTTCGCCGCCGGGGTCTACGCGATGCTCGAACGCAGCCTCACCCGCGTGCTCATCGGTTTCATGCTGTTGGGCAATGCCACGAATCTGCTGCTGCTGATCGTCATGGGCGTGCCCGGCAATGCGCCGTTCTTCGGCTACAGCGATCTGAGCGATCCGCTGCCGCAGGCCCTGACGCTCACGGCGATCGTGATCACGTTCGCCGTGACCGCGTTCCTCCTCGCCCTCATCTACCGCTCCTGGCAACTGGGCCAGGCCGACACGGTCGAAGACGACGATGCCGACATCGCACTGCGCGAACGCACGGATGCTGACGAAGACGTCCTCGACGACGAGGACGACACCGGCGATGAGGAAGCCACGACCGACTTCGTCGACGTGCGCACCGCGCCGATCACCGTGCTGCAGATGCGCGATCATCCGGCGATCCACGACGATGCACCGGTGAACAGCGTGTGGTCGCGGAAAGACGACTCTGCGTCGGACGAGACTGCGCCGTCCTCGACCGAGACGTCGACGGACGAGCCCGCCGACGGCGAAGGCGAGGATCGCCCATGAGCGCGCTGGTCCCGCTTCTCGTCGCGATCCCGCTGCTGGGCGCGGCCATCACTCTCGTGTTCGGGCGCAGCCCGCGGCTGCAGGTCTTCGTCACGGTCGCCAGCCTCG
>JBQDFB010000140.1:0-2758 GCA_052085045.1 Microbacteriaceae bacterium
GTCGCCATCGCCACCTCGGGCCCCGGTGCCACGAACCTCGTCACCGCGATCGCCGATGCCTACATGGATTCGGTGCCGCTGGTCGCGATCACCGGGCAGGTCTTCAGTCACCTGATGGGAACGGATGCGTTCCAGGAGGCCGACATCGTCGGCATTACCATGCCGGTGACGAAGCACTCCTTCCTGGTGAAGCATCCAGAGGAGATCCCCGGTGCTCTGGCGGCGGCGTTCGAGATCGCCTCGACGGGCCGCCCCGGCCCCGTGCTCGTGGACATCACCAAGGATGCCCAGCAGCTGTCGGCGCCGTTCGTCTGGCCGCCGAAGGTCGATCTGCCCGGCTACCGTCCAGTGACGAAGGCGCACGGCAAGCAGATCCAGGCGGCCGCCACTCTGCTCACCGAAGCGAAGAAGCCGGTTCTCTACGTCGGCGGCGGTGTCGTTCGTGGTCGTGCGGCCGCCGAACTGCTGGCGCTGGCCGAGTCGACCGGCGCTCCCGTCGTCACGACGCTGATGGCGCGCGGTGTGTTCCCCGACTCGCACCAGCAGCATCTCGGAATGCCCGGCATGCACGGCACGGTTCCGGCCGTGCTCGCGCTGCAGGAATCCGATCTCATCGTCGCGCTCGGGGCGCGATTCGACGACCGCGTCACGGGGAAGTCGGCCGACTTCGCCCCGCATGCGAAGGTCGTCCACGTCGACATCGACCCCGCGGAGATCTCGAAGATCCGCAACGCGGATGTGCCGATCGTCGGTGACGTGCGCGACGTGCTGGTCGACCTGGATGCTGCGTACCGCGGCGCCATCGGCGACGGCAAGCCTGACATCTCGGACTGGTGGTCATACCTCGACGGGCTCCGCGATGAGTTCCCGCTCGGCTTCTCGCCGACCGAGGACGGCCTGCTCGCTCCGCAGCACGTGATCCAGCGCATCGGTGAGCTCACCGGCCCGGAGGGCATCTACGCCGCCGGTGTCGGGCAGCACCAGATGTGGGCCGCGCAGTTCATCAAGTACGAGCGCCCCAACGCCTGGCTCAACTCCGGGGGAGCGGGCACGATGGGCTACTCGGTGCCTGCAGCCATGGGCGCGAAGGTCGCAGAGCCCGACCGCGTGGTGTGGTCGATCGACGGCGACGGATGCTTCCAGATGACCAATCAGGAGCTCGCCACCTGTGCGATCAACAACATCCCGATCAAGGTCGCGATCATCAACAACTCCTCGCTCGGCATGGTGCGCCAGTGGCAGACCCTGTTCTACGACGGGCGCCACTCCAACACGGATCTGAACACCGGTCACGGCACCGCCCGCATCCCCGACTTCGTCAAGCTCGCCGAGGCGTATGGCTGCCTCGCGATCCGGGTTGAGAAGGAGGACGAGGTGGATGCCGCGATCCAGTTGGCGCTGGAGACCAACGATCGTCCGGTCGTCATCGACTTCGTCGTCTCCGCGGACGCCATGGTGTGGCCGATGGTGCCGCAGGGCGTGAGCAACAGCTACGTCCAGTACGCACGCGATCACGCGCCCACGTTCGATGAGGAGATCTGAGACATGTCGAAGCACGTGCTGAGTCTTCTCGTCGAGGACACACCTGGCCTTCTGACCCGCGTCGCGGGGCTCTTCGCCCGTCGCGGCTTCAACATCGAGTCCCTCGCCGTCGGCGTGACCGAGGTGCCCGGTGTGTCCCGCATCACGGCTGTCGTCGACGTCGATCTGCTGCCTCTCGAGCAGGTGACGAAGCAGCTCAACAAACTGATCAACGTGATCAAGATCGTCGAGCTCGACCCGGCGTCCTCGGTGCAGCGCCAGCATGTGCTGGTGAAGGTGCGCACCGACAGCGCCACCCGGTCGAACGTCATCGAGGTCGCGAATCTGTTCCGCGCCGCCGTCGTCGACTACGCTCCCGACGCGCTGGTGATCGAGGTCACCGGTGACCAGGGCAAGGTCGATGCACTGCTGCGTGCACTCGAGCCCTTCGGCATCAAAGAGATCGCGCAGTCCGGCCTGCTGGCCATCGGACGCGGCGGCAAGAGCATCACCGAACGCGTACTGCGCGGCTGACCCTGAACGCCTCTGAACCACAATCAAGGAGAAACACACGTGAGTACTGAGATCTTCTACGACGACGACGCCGACCTGTCCCTGATCCAGGGCAAGAAGGTGGCCATCGTCGGCTACGGCTCGCAGGGCCACGCCCACGCGCAGAACCTGCGCGACTCGGGCGTCGAGGTCACCATCGCCCTCAAGGACGGCTCGAAGTCCGCCGCCAAGGCCGAGGAGGCCGGCTTCCCGGTCAAGAACGTAGCGGATGCCACCACCTGGGCCGACGTCATCATGATCCTCGCGCCGGACCAGCACCAGCGCACGATCTACTCCGAGTCGATCGCCCCGAACCTCACCGAGGGCAAGACCCTCGCCTTCGCGCACGGCTTCAACATCCGCTTCGGCTACATCGATGCTCCTGAGGGTGTCGACGTCATCCTCGTCGCCCCCAAGGCTCCTGGCCACACGGTGCGTCGCGAGTTCGTCGCCGGTCGCGGCATCCCGGACATCATCGCCGTCGAGAAGGATGCCTCCGGCTCGGCCTGGGCGCTCGCGCTGTCGTACGCCAAGGCGATCGGCGGCACCCGTGCCGGCGTCATCAAGACGACGTTCACCGAAGAGACCGAGACCGACCTGTTCGGTGAGCAGGCTGTGCTCTGCGGCGGTATGAGCCACCTCGTGCAGGCCGGCTTCGAGACGCTGACCGAGGCGGGCTACCAGC
>JBQDFB010000141.1:0-2746 GCA_052085045.1 Microbacteriaceae bacterium
GTGCCGTGGTGATGATGATGTCGACGTCGGCGGCCTGCTCCGAGTAGAGCTCGGCAGCACGACGGTCGTAGGCCTCGCTGGTCGCTTTGGCGTAGCCGTCGGCGGAGACCTCCTTCTGCTCCTCGGGGACGACGACCTCGAGGTAGGTGCCGCCGATCGACTTCACCTGGTCGGCGACCTCGGGGCGCGGGTCGGTGGCGCGCACGATCGCGCCGAGGCTCGATGCTGCACCGATCGCGGCCAGACCCGCGACACCGGCACCCGCGACGAGCACCTTCGCCGGCGGCACCTTGCCCGCAGCCGTCACCTGTCCGGTGAAGAAGCGGCCGAACTCGTTGGCCGCCTCGACCACGGCACGGTAGCCCGAGATGTTCGCCATCGAGCTGAGCACGTCCATCGACTGCGCGCGTGAGATGCGCGGCACGGCATCCAGGGCGAGCGCCGTGATGCCTCGGGTCGCGAGCGCCTGTCGCAGCTCGGGCCGCAGGTTCGGACTGAGCTGAGCGATCAGTGTCGCGCCGTCCGCGATCCTGGTGATCTCGGCATCCGACGGTGCGTTGACCTTCAGCAGGATCGGCGACGCCCACGCCTCATCGCGGCCGACGATCTCGGCGCCTGCGGCCGCGTACGCGTCATCCGGGTAGGCGGATGCTGCGCCCGCTCCGGTCTCGACCGCGACGTCGTAGCCGAGCTTGCGCAGCGCGCCCACGGTCTGCGGCGTCGCGGCGACCCGCGTCTCACCGTCCTGTTCCCGCACGATTCCGATACGCGTCATCCACCGCTCCCGTCTCTCGTGGCGACAGACGGCGAGGTCCGCCGTCGACACACACGAGACGAGACTCTATCGACGGCAGGCCGAACACAAGGGGTTATGTCATCCCGCAGGAACGAAAGAAGCCGAGTTCTTTGCTGGAGGAGAAGTGAGTTCGCTCAGGATGAGGTTCGTCTCGACCCGCCGACGGGAGGGAGCTCTGGTTCCGCGGGCGGGTGGTCGAGAGGCTGAAGCGCGGGATGGTCACGCAGCGCCTCGAGTCCATGGGTCTGAGTCACAGCGAGCACGGCGGCGATCGCCGCCTCATCTCCGCTCAACAGCAACGGTTCCGTCGAGTCGAACTGACACACCAGCGTGGCCGAGGCCACCTCTGGGTAGACAGCAGTGATCGCCCTGTATTCGAATGAGAGCCAGCGTCCGGAGGCATGGACAGCCAGCCGCTGACTTGTGACGTAAACCGTGGTCGTCTGCCATTCGCGCCACTGAGGCGTTGCCTGCGCCGCAGCTCGCGACCTCGCCGATGCGTTGGCGATCGCAGACACCGCCAGAACGCCGGCAACGAACGCGGGATTGCCGAGCGCGATGGCGGACGACTGCCCGTAGGCAACATCCTGACCGTAGTACCGGGCATAGTTCAACGTGAGCCGCGCGAAGAAGTGCTCCCCCGGATACGGCACGACATCCCATTGCTGAATCGTTGGCGGCATGCGCCCAGATAGGAGGTCGCCCCGCACGCTACGCGCGAACTCCCATGCACCGGCTGCTCGTTGAGCACGGTCAAGTACCGAAAGCTCGTACTTGCTGTACCGGCCGGCCGCTCGCTGCGCACGACGGTACGTACGAGCCATCTGAACGATCGCGCGGATCAAGAACACGATCGGTACCACAACTGCGGCGAGCAGCAACGCCATGCGTGCGAGCGCCCAGCCGACAGCTTCGGCATCCGGCATGGCCATCGTGGTCGAGTACACCCAGAAAAAGAGCCCCATCAACGCCAGGTACGAAACCGGTACGGCGAGCAGCAACAGAATCCAATGCAGGTGACGACGCATGGGCAAGAGAGTATCGGATGCAATTGCGGTCACAGCCGTCCACTGATCGACCGTTGAAGCTTGCAGACGAGCGAGAACCGCCCTCGCGCACGGTGCGACCGACCGTTGAGCCTGTCGAAACGCGAGGGCGGCGCCCGGCCGGCCGGCCGAGCCGAGCCGATCAGTCGTCGATCAGTTCCGCCTCGACGACATCGTCGTCCGCAGCGGGCGGCGCGTCGCTCATCAGCACCAGCTCTGAACCGTCCGCGGCCAGCTCGACCCGCACCGTGTCACCGTCGCGGACCCTGCCGGACAGCAGCGCCGTGGCGAGCTTGTTCTGCACCTCGTTGGTGATGAGGCGGCGCAGCGGGCGTGCACCGTACACCGGGTCGTAGCCGCGCTCGGCGAGCCAGGCCCGGGCATCCGGGGTGACCGAGAGCGTCAGTCGGCGCTCACGCAACCTGGTGTGCAGCTGGTCGATCGCGAGCTCGACGATCTGCGCGAGGTCATCCTCGGTGAGCGCCTGGAAGATGACGATGTCATCGAGGCGGTTCACGAACTCGGGCTTGAACGACTGGCGCACCAGCGTCATGACCGCTTCGCGCTTCTCGTCGAGCGACAGCATCGGGTCGATGAGGATCGCCGAGCCGATGTTCGAGGTGAGGACGAGGATGACGTTCGAGAAGTCGACCGTCCGCCCCTGGCCGTCGGTGAGGCGTCCGTCGTCCATGACCTGCAGCAGCACGTCGAAGACCTCGGGGTGCGCCTTCTCCACCTCGTCGAGCAGCACGACGCTGTACGGGCGCCGCCGCACAGCCTCGGTGAGCTGCCCGCCCTGCTCGTAGCCGACGTACCCGGGAGGTGCCCCGACCAGCCGCGAGACGGAGTGCTTCTCGCCGTACTCCGACATGTCGATGCGCACCATGGCGTGCTCGTCGTCGAA
>JBQDFB010000142.1:0-2685 GCA_052085045.1 Microbacteriaceae bacterium
AGACGCGGGCGATGATCTCGCCGTGCGGCACGACGTACCAGCCGTCGCCGTCGTCTGCCCAGCGTCGCCACGCGGCGCTGATCTGCTCCAGCTCGCGCCGCGTGGCCAGAGCGGAGTCGACCAGCTGGCGCGCGAGCGCCGATTCGAGGATGCGGTCCGCCCACATCCCGCCCCACCACGCGCGCTCAGCCGGCGTCGCGTAGCACCAGGTGGATGCTGTCGCCATGACGTTCTCGAACCCCGCGGCGCGCGCCCAGGAGAGCAGACGACGACCCGCATCGGGTTCGCCGCCGTTCGTCCGTGCGGCCTCCCGGTACAGACGCAGCCACTCGTCGAGCTCGGGCAGCATCGGAAACCAGATGAATCCGGCGTAATCGGCGTCGCGAGCCGCGACGATGCCGCCCGGCTTCGTGACCCTGCGCATCTCGCGCAGCGCCTGCACGGGGTCGGCGACATGCTGCAGCACCTGGTGGGTGTGCACGATGTCGAAGCTGTCATCGGCGAAGCTCAGCGCATGGACGTCTTCGACCGCGAAGTCGACGTTCTGCACACCCCGCTCCGCCGCGAGGCTCTGCGACAGCGCGAGCTCTGCGGTACCGATCTCGGTCGCGGTGACGTGCGCGACGCGGCCGGCGAAGTCCATAGTTATGGTGCCGGGCCCTGCCCCGACGTCGAGGAGCCGGGCCCCAGCGTGCAGATGCGGGCGCAGGTACTCCGCCGAGTTCGCGATCGTGCGGTTGGTGTGCGAACGCAGCACCGACTCGTGATGCCCGTGGGTGTAAGTCGCCATTCGTTCAGTCTCGCACCGTCACGCGCCCGCGCCTTGCCTCCCCGCTCAGCGCAGCTCGGCGGCGACCCGGCGGATGGCCTCCCGGTCGGGTTTGCCCGAGGGCAGAATCGCAAGCTCGTCGACGAGGATCATCCGCGCGGGCCGGGCGGGCTTGCCGATCTCGGCGGCGACGGCCTCGCGCGCCTGCTCGAGCTGTTCGGCTTCACTGCGGCGCAGCGCCTCCCCGCGTTCCGCGACGATGACGGACGCCTCGCCCCACCGCGCATCGTCGACACCGACGATGACCGCGTTGGTCAGTCCAGGGATGCCGCGGACGATCCGCTCCACGCGGTCGAGGGAGATGTTGATGCCGCCAGAGACGATCACGTTGTCGGCGCGGCCGTGCACGCGGACGACGCCGTCTTCGACGATGCCGAGGTCACCGGTGCGATACCAGCGGATGCCGTGCTCGTCGCGCAGGAACGTGCGGGCCGTGAGTGCGGAATCTCCCAGGTAGCCGTCGGCGAGCATGGGACCGGCGATCTGCAGCTCGCCGTCCTCGATGCGCGCGGCGACCGTTTCCAGCGGGGTGCCGTCATATACACAGCCACCGCTCGTCTCGGTCGATCCGTACGTGCGCACGAGGTTCACCCCGAGCCCGGCTGCACGGTCGCGCACGGACTGCGGGAGGGCCTGCCCGCCGACGAGGATCGCATCGTACGCCTGGAGAGCGGCGAGGACGGGGGTGTCGTCGGCAGCATCCATCAGGGTGGCGATCTGGGCGGGCACGAGCGAGGTGAACCGCGGCGTCGACGCCGGCATCCCGAGCGTCGCCTCGGCGAAGGCGCGCGGGGAGAAGCCGTCCCGGAGGACGACGGGGCTCGTCCCGGACAGGATCGAGCGCACCAGCACCTGGAGGCCCGCGACGTAGCCGGCCGGCAGCGCGAGCAGCCAGCGACCGGAGCCGATGCGAGCCGCGGTGGCCTCGGCACCGGCCCGCAGCGCCTCGGCGCTGAGCACGACGCGCTTCGGGATGCCGGTCGACCCTGACGTTCCGATCACGACAGCCGTGCCGTCGTCGACCTCGTCGGATTGGTCGGGGCGGTCGCCCAGCATCCCGAGCCCGAGCGCCGGGCCGCCGCTGAGAGCACGCTCGAGGTCGCGCTGCAGTTGCACGGCGTCATCGGCCGCGGTCGTGATCAGAAGTGCCATGGGAACGACGACCAGTCCGCGTCGCGCTTCTCGAGGAACGAGTCGCGCCCCTCGGCGGCCTCGTCCGTGCCGTAGGCCAGGCGCGTGGCCTCGCCAGCGAACACCTGCTGCCCGACGAGCCCGTCATCGACGGCGTTGAAGGCGAATTTCAGCATCCGGATAGCGGTGGGCGACTTGGTCAGCACCGTCCGCGCCATTTTCAGCGCCTCGCGCTCGAGCTCAGCATGCGGCACGACTCGATTGACGGCACCCATCTCGTACGCGCGCTGCGCGGAATACTCCTCGGCGAGGAAGAAGACCTCGCGGGCGATCTTCTGCCCGGTCTGGCGGGCCATGTATGCGGAGCCGTAGCCGGCGTCGAAGCTGCCGACATCGGCATCCGTCTGCTTGAACCTGCCGTGCTCGGCACTGGCGACGGTCAGATCGCACACGACGTGCAGCGAGTGCCCGCCGCCCGCCGCCCAGCCGGGCACCACGGCGATGACGACCTTCGGCATGAACCGGATCAGCCGCTGCACCTCGAGGATGTGCAGGCGACCGGCGCGGGCCGGGTCGGCGACCGCGTCGGCCGCATCGGAGTACTTGTACCCGTCGCGTCCGCGGATGCGCTGGTCGCCGCCCGAGCAGAACGCCCAGCCGCCGTCCTTCGCGCTCGGGCCGTTGCCGGTGAGCAGCACCGCGCCGATCTTCGGATCCTGCCTGGC
>JBQDFB010000143.1:0-2674 GCA_052085045.1 Microbacteriaceae bacterium
TCACGATCCTCGAGCAGCAGAACGCGGTGCTGTTCGTCCGCTCGCATCCGCTCGGAGCCGGTGCCTACCGGCCGCCCCTGCCGAGCATGCGCATTCGGATGCTGGGGTCATCGGTCCTCGCGGATGTGACACCGGCGCTGCCGGGCATCGATGTGCTGATCACCGACTACTCCTCGATGGCGTACGACGTGGGGCTGCTCGGGATGCCGGTGCTCTACCTCGCCCCGGATGCCGATGAGTACGCGCGCACGCGCGGTTTCTACGGGCGATACGAAGACGTCGCGGGCACGGATGCCGCGAAGGAGTGGGACGGACTGCTGGCGCAGGTCGAGTCGCTGCTCACCGACGAGCAGGTATTCGCGGAGCGTTCCGCGCGATCCAGTACGCTCAGCGCTCAGATGCACGCTCACCGCGACGGACGAAACGCCCGCCGCGTCTACCAGGCCATACGTGCGCGGGCAGTCCCCGCGCCGAGAGGAGCACGATGACCACCGTTCTCATCGATGAGCAGGCCGAGAATCTGGTCGTAGCCGGCACCGGGCCCAAACCGCCCTCGGCGACGCTCGACGGTCCGCGTGCGCGGGTCGACGCGCGGATCACCGGCGGCGGCAAGACGTGGAAGGCAACGTTCCCCCTGCGCGTCTCGCGGTGGGGCGGTTCCGAGCTGCCGCTGCCGTCGGGCCGGTACCAGCTGCGCGTCGACGGCGAGGACCTGTCTGCACTCGAGCCCGAGTCGTGGCTGCTGAGCGGTCTGCGCGTCTCGGTCCGCGGCGCGATCGTCACGGTCGCACCGCCGCTGGACGCCGTGTACGAGACGGCCGAGGGGCAGAGGGCGCTCGAGGAGCGCTACGTGGCGCAGCCCGGGGGCGACGAGAACGCCGTGTTCTTCGAGAGCTTCTACGGGC
Organism: Microbacteriaceae bacterium; assembly: GCA_052085045.1. Lineage (GTDB taxonomy): Bacteria > Actinomycetota > Actinomycetes > Actinomycetales > Microbacteriaceae > Microbacterium. The sequence goes on from JBQDFB010000143.1 coordinate 906, forward strand.
AGAGCGCCGGCTGCAACCCGTACGCGCTCGATCACGAGATCGCGGCGCGCGCACCTGGTGTCACCCGGTACTGGAGCATCGTCGACCGGTCGGTCCGGGTGCCGGAGGGCGCGGTCGCCGTCGTCGAGGGGAGCCCGGAGTGGTGGCATGCCCGGGGAGCTGCACGACTGCTGATCGTGAACGACTGGCTGCGTCGGCGCTTCGTCCGCAAGCCCGGCCAGAAGGTGCTGCAGACCTGGCACGGCACGCCGCTCAAGCGTCTGGCGCTGCACCGTCCCGGATTCGACCCCCGGCGGATGGCGGCCATCGTCAAGGAATCGCGGCGCTGGGATGCGCTGCTTGCGCAGAACCTGTATTCGGAGCGCATCCTCAAGAAGGCGTATGCGTTCTTCGGCAAGCCGATCTGGACCGACGGATACCCGCGCAATGACGTGCTCGTCGACGGCAGCGGTGCCGAGACGCGCAAGGTGCTGGGCATCGGGCCGCAGGAGCGCGTGCTGCTGTACGCGCCGACCTGGCGCGACGACCGCTCCGAGATCGTCGATTTCGTCGACCCGCAGCGGCTCGCCGAGCAGACGGATGCTGTCGTGCTGGTGCGCGGACACTCGCGCACTCTGCAGCCGGGCAGAGACCAGTCCGGCGCACGCGTCATCGACGTCACCGGGTTCCCGGAGACCGCCCGGCTGCTGCTGGTCGCCGACGCGCTCATCACCGATTACTCCTCGGTGATGTTCGATTTCAGCGTCACGGGCAAGCCGATGTACTTCCTCGTGCCCGATCTCGACCACTACCGGGGTCAGCTGCGGGGCTTCTACTTCGACCTCGCGGTGCGGGCGCCGGGTCCGCTGGTGTCGACGCAGGACCAGCTCGTCGCAGCCCTCGGCGACCCGTCGGTGCCGGGCCGTTTCGCCCCGCGCTACGCCGCGTGGCGCAACCAGTTCAACCGCCTCGACGACGGTCATGCGGCCGAGCGCGTCGTCTCTCGGCTGCTCGATCTCGGTTACATCGCCGGGTAGCGAGCCGACGTCGAACTGTGCGCGTCGGCCATAGGCTGTCGGCATGCGTGAACGCGAGGGGAACGACGAGACGAGATCGACGAAGCGATCGCGGCGCGATTTCTTCCGCTACGGCGGCACGGCGGCAGCCGGAGCGCTCCTGGGCGGTGCCGTGGGCGGGGCGGTCGGATTCGCGGCGGGCGACCGGACGGGGTTCCACGAGGGAGAGAGCGACTTCAGCGCACTCACACCCCGTCACGCCCCCGGGTTCGACCACGTCGTCGTCGTGATGGGCGAGAACCGCTCCTTCGACAACCTGCTCGGGTACCTGTACTCCCAGGAGAACCTGCCGGAGGGCCAGAGCTTCGACGGGCTCGCCTTCGGCGAGTACTACAACAAGACGAAAGACGGCACGCGTGTGGACGCGCACGTATACGAGGGCGCGACGGACAAGATCATGGCTCACCCGGATCCGGACCCGGGTGAGGAGTTCCCGCACGTCAACACGCAGATCTTCGGCACCGTCGAGCCGGCGGGCAACGCGAAGCTCTATGTCGAGAGCATGGAAGCGCCGTACAACACCCCGCAGCACGGCGAGCACGCCACCATGGGCGGGTTCCTCCACGACTACATCATCAACTTCGAGCGTTTGAAGAAGGGCACAGCCCCCACTACTGACGAGGCCAAGCACATCATGGGCTCGTTCTCGCCCGACATGCTGCCGACCCTGTCGACGCTGGCACGGGAGTTCGCCGTGTTCGACAACTGGTTCTG
>JBQDFB010000144.1:0-2627 GCA_052085045.1 Microbacteriaceae bacterium
TGTTCGCGATGGTGCCGTACCGCCAGGTGCGCGAGCGCGGCTTCGAAGCCGTCGATGACGGCACGCCGCTGCGCTGCCTTCTCGTCGACGAACACCGACACCTGTCCCGCACCGAGACCGTCGCCGCGCTCCCTGCCGACCCGGTGCCGCTGAAGGATGCCGGATTCGACATCAGTGACGATGACTACGCCGAGGTCGTCACCCGGGTCATCTCCGATGAGATCGGCCGCGGCGAGGGCGCGAACTTCGTCATCCGCCGCGACTACACCGCGACCGTGGATGCCGAGGAACGCAGTACAGCGCTCGCCTGGTTCCGTGCGCTGCTCACCCACGAACGCGGTGCGTACTGGACCTTCGCCGTCATCACCCCCGGCCACATCGCCGTCGGGGCGAGCCCGGAGGCCCACGTTGTCGCCCGCGACGGCATCGTCACCATGAACCCGATCTCGGGAACTTTCCGCCACCCCGCCGGAGGAGCGACGAAGGAGACGCTGGTCGGATTCCTCTCGTCCACGAAGGAGACCGAAGAGCTCTTCATGGTCGTCGACGAGGAGCTCAAGATGATGAGCGCCGTCTGCTCCGACGGCGGACGCATCACCGGGCCGCACCTGAAGCAGATGTCTCGTCTGACGCACACCGAGTACATGCTGCGCGGCCGGAGCCGCCTCGACCCGCGCGACATCCTGCGCGAGACGATGTTCGCCCCGACGGTCACCGGCTCTCCGATGCAGAACGCCTGCGCGGTCATCCGACGCCACGAGACGTCGCCGCGCGGGTACTACTCCGGCGTCGCGGCGCTGTTCACCCCGAACGACGACGGCGGGCACGACGTCGACGCGCCGATCCTCATCCGCACGGTGTACCTCGAGAACGGCCGGTTGCGCGTGCCCGTCGGTGCGACGCTCGTGCGCCACTCCGACCCGTACGGCGAGGTCAGCGAGACGCATGGCAAAGCCGCCGGCGTGCTCGGCGCAATCGGAGCGATCCCGCGCGATGTCGGCCCGACGACCGAGACCGATCCCGATCAGCCGGGCGCAGACGCCGATCTCGCCGACGACCCCGAGGTCGCCGAGCTGCTCGCCTCACGCAACTCGCGCCTGGCCGAATTCTGGTTGAACCCGCAGCAGGACGGCTCCGCCGGCCCGTTCGCCGGGCGCAGTGCGCTCGTCGTCGATGCGGAAGACCGGTTCACCACGATGCTCGCGCACCAGCTGCGCCACCTCGGCCTCGACGCGCGGATCGTCCTGTGGAGCGACGTGCGGGATGCTGACATCGACGCGGCGGAACTGCTCGTCGCCGGCCCCGGCCCCGGCGACCCGCGCGACACGACATCGGAACGCATCGTCCGCATGCGCGAGATCGTCGCGCGGCGCCTCGATCAGGGCACGCCCCTGCTCGCGGTCTGCCTGAGCCACCAGATCCTCGCCGATAGCCTCGGCATCGACCTCGCACCGCTGTCCGCGCCGCATCAGGGTCTGCAGAAGACGGTTCCGGTGTTCGGCGAAGACGCGTCGATCGGTTTCTACAACACGTTCACGGCGCGCGTCGCTCCCGGCACCGAACGCATCGGAGCCGCAGAGATCTCGGCCGACACCGCAACGGGCGACGTCTATGCGCTGCGCGGCGAGCACTTCGCGAGCGTGCAGGGGCATCTCGAGTCGATCCTGTCGCGCGACGGCATCCGCACGCTCGAGCGGCTCATCGGCCACGCCCTGACGTAGCAACTACTGGAACAGGTTCACCGGGTTCACGACGTCGGCGAACATCAGCAGCGCGCCCATCGCAATCAGCACCACGGCCACGACGACGGTCAGCGGCACGAGCCTGGTCGCATCCACCGGCGCGGGCGGCGGACGACCGAAGAGCTTCGCCACAGCCCGCCGGATGCCGTCCCACAACGCCACCACGACGTGACCGCCGTCCAACGGCAACAGCGGGAGCAGGTTGAACACGAACAGAGCGATGTTGAGCGAGCCCAGGAGGCTGAGCAGGAACACGAACCGGTTCAGGACCGGCGCATCCGTCGCCGCGACCTCGCCCGCGAGACGTCCGACGCCGACGACGCTGAGCGGGCCATCAGGATCGCGATCCGCTCCGGTCACCAGGGATGCACCGACATCCCACAGCTTCACGGGCAGCTGGACGATGAGCTCGCCCACGAGTGCGACGTTCTGCCCCGTCATCTGGGCGCCTGTGCCGATCGGCTGCGGCACGAATCCCATCTGCGCGGCCATGCCGACGTAGCCGACCTCGGCCACCACCTGCTCACCGTTCTCATCGAGAAGAGGCTGGCCGCCAGCATCCGTCAGGGCGCGCTCCGCAGCGACCGGGGTGATCGAAAGAGGAACTTCTTCTCCCTCACGGGAGACGACCATGTCGAGCGTCTCGCCCGGCGATGCCTGCACGATCTCGGTCGCCTCGGCGAAGTCCGATACCGACGTGCCGTCGATCGAGACGAGCACGTCGCCCGGCAGGATGCCGGCGTCCGCAGCGGGCGATGCCGGGTCACCCGGTTCGCACTCCGTCTGCGTCGTGCCCGCCGGCAGCACGCATTCGTTCACGCTGGCGATCGTCGTGGTGCCCTGCTGCAGACCGATGCCGGAGGCCAGCACCGTGAAGATCAGCAG
>JBQDFB010000145.1:0-2602 GCA_052085045.1 Microbacteriaceae bacterium
TCGTCGTCGATGTCGAGGTCGCAGACGGCAGGCTGACGGACTTCCGTCTCGCCGGCGACTTCTTCCTCGAGCCGGACTCGGCGCTCGAAGACATCAACGCGGCCGTCAACGGATTGCCCGCCGAGTCGGATGCCACGGTGATCGCCGACGCGGTGCGCGCGGCCCTTCCCACCGGAGCGCAACTGCTCGGTTTCACCCCCGAGTCCGTCGGCACCGCGGTGCGCCGCGCACTGGTCACGGCACCCGGCTGGCGCGACTTCGACTGGGAGGTCGTGCACGAGAAGGCTGTCTCGCCGCGGCTGAACCTCGCACTCGACGAGGTGCTGACCTCCCGCGTCGGGGAGGGCCGCCGCCGCCCGACGCTGCGGATCTGGGAGTGGGAAGAGTCTGCCGTCGTCATCGGCTCGTTCCAGTCGTACCGCAACGAGGTCGACCCCGAAGGGGCGGCGAAGCACGGCTTCGATGTCGTCCGTCGCATCTCCGGCGGAGGGGCGATGCTCATGGCCGCAGGGCAGATCATCACCTACTCGCTGTATGTGCCGGCATCCCTCGTGCAGGGCCTCACGTTCGCCGACTCGTACGCGTTCCTCGACGACTGGGTGCTGCAGGCCCTGCGTTCGGTCGGCGTCGATGCGACCTACCAGCCGCTCAACGACATCGCGAGCCCGACCGGCAAGATCGGCGGAGCAGCGCAGAAGCGCCTCGCCAACGGCGGCGTGCTGCACCACGCGACGATCTCGTACGACATCGACGGTCAGGTGATGACCGAGGTGCTGCGCATCGGCAAGGAGAAGCTCAGCGACAAGGGCACGGCCTCCGCGGCAAAGCGGGTCGACCCGCTGCGCACGCAGACCGGGCTCAGCCGTGCCGAGATCATCGAGAGCTTCAAGGCCACGTTCCGTGCACTGACGGATGCCGAGGACGGCACGATCACGCCCGACGAGTACGCCGACGCCGAGGCGCTCGTCGAATCGAAGTTCTCGACCGACGCCTGGCTGCAGCGTGTTCCTTGAGCACTGACCGGGGCGCGGTCGCCATCATCCAGGGCGACAACCTCGCCGTCGCGCAGACTCTGCCGTCGGCATCCTTCACGCTCGTGTACCTGGACCCGCCGTTCAACACCGGCCGGGCGCAGGGGCGACAGGTGGTCACCGCGCGTCGCACTTCGGGCGAAGACGTGCCGGCGGGTGAGATCCGGTACGGGTTCCACGGGCACGAGTACGAGCGGGTGCGGGGCATGCTGCGCACCTATGACGACCGGTTCGACGACTACGGCGAGTTCCTCATGCCGCGGCTGGAAGAGGCCTGGCGCCTGCTCGCCGACGACGGCACGCTGTATCTGCACCTCGACTACCGCGAGGCGCACTACGCCAAAGTGATGCTCGACGCGGTCTTCGGCCGCGACTGCTTTCTCAACGAGCTCATCTGGGCCTACGATTACGGCGCGAAATCGCGCAGCCGCTGGCCGACCAAGCACGACACCATCCTCGTGTACGTGAAGACTCCCGGCGGGCACGTGTTCAACGCTGACGACATCGACCGCGAGCCCTACATGGCGCCCGGGCTCGTCACCGCCGAGAAGGCCGCCCGCGGCAAGCTGCCCACCGACGTGTGGTGGCACACGATCGTGCCGACCACCGGACGGGAGAAGACCGGCTACCCGACGCAGAAGCCCGAGGGGATCCTCCGCCGGATCGTGCAGGCCTCCAGCCGCCCCGGCGACCGCGTGCTCGACCTGTTTGCCGGCTCCGGAACCACCGGGGCCGTCGCATCAACCCTCGGCCGTGACGCCGTGCTCATCGACGACAACCCCGAAGCGATCCGCATCATGCAGCAGCGGATGCCGCACGCCGAGGTGTCGACGGCAGCGACCTGAACCCGCGCCTCAGCCACGCACGCGCCCGTCGTGCAGTTCGAGCACCTCATCGATCGCGTCGAACTCGGCAGCATCGTGCGTGACGGCGATCACCGCGGTGCCCGCCTCCGTCAGGCGGGTGACCGACGCGGCGATGATCGTCCGCGAACGCCCGTCGAGCCCTGACATCGGCTCGTCGAGCAGCACGAGGTCCGCCCGCTGCACGAGCACCTGTGCCAGGAGGGCGCGCTGACGCTGCCCACCGGAGAGCGTGCCGATCGGGCGTCGGGCGAGATCGGTGAGCTCGACGGCCGCGATGGCCTCCGTGACGGCATCGCGGTCTGCCCGGCGAGACGGTCGCCATGCTCCGAGGCGCGCCCACGTGCCCATCGCGACGACGTCGGTGACGGTCAGGGGCAGGTGCGGTGCGAGTGCTGTGGACTGCGGCAAGAGGGCGATGCGCGTGTGCGGACCCCTCTCGACGACGCCGCTGTCCGGGGGGAGGAGCCCGGCCGCCACCGAGAGCAACGTCGACTTGCCTGATCCGTTCGGGCCGACGACGAGCAGCAGCTGTCCGGCCTGCACGTCGGCGTCGACACCATCGAGCGCTGGATGGCCGTCGCGAGTCACGCTGATGCCCCGCAAAGAGAGCACGAGCATGGTCTGCAGGGCGCTGGAAGGAGAAAGCATCACCTCAGTATTGCAAATGAGAATCAATCTCAATAACTGGTACAGTCGCTGATTGTG
>JBQDFB010000146.1:0-2584 GCA_052085045.1 Microbacteriaceae bacterium
GCGATCTCCGAGGTCATCCGCGGAGCGATCGACACCGGTGCCAGGGCCCACATCCTGCACCTGTCGAACGGCGACTCGATCGGGCGGCTTGCCGCGGCCAAGGGCGAGGGCGTCGACATCACCGTCGAGACCTGCCCGCACTACCTGACCCTCGCAGCCGAGGACATTCCGGCCGGCGCCACGGCGTTCAAGTGCTGCCCGCCGATTCGCGAGGACGACAACCGCGACGAACTGTGGCAGGGTCTCGCCGACGGCACGATCGACTACGTCGTCTCAGACCACTCGCCCGCAACGCCCGAGCTGAAGTACGCCGGCGACGGTGACTTCCAGGTCGCGTGGGGAGGCATCGCCTCACTGCAGCTCGGACTACCGCTGATGTGGACCGAGGGGAGCCGCCGCGGCATCCCGCTCGAACGAATCGTCGAGCTGATGTCGTCGGCACCCGCCGACCGGGTCGGCATCGCCGGCAAGGGGCGGATCGCCGTGGGTGCGGCGGCCGACTTCGCCGTCTTCGCCCCCGAGCAGACCTTCGTCGTGGATGCCAGGGCTCTCGCCCACCGGCATCCCGTCACCCCCTATGACGGTCGCGAGCTGACCGGGGTGGTGCGCGCCACGTACCTCGCCGGTCATCTCATCGACCAGGACAACCCCCGCGGCCAGCTGCTGCGCCGCCCGAGGATCGAGATCCCGCGAACCGAAATCGGAGTACCCGCATGATCAACACGTCAGAAGAACTCGAGGTCGGCCGGCTCGCCCCCGACTTCACCCTGTCGGATGCCGCCGGAGACGCCGTGCGTCTCTCGGAGTTGCGCGGCTCGCCCGTCATCGTCTACTTCTACCCCGCCGCGTTCACCCCCGGGTGCACCACTGAGGCATGCGACTTCCGCGACAACCTGGCATCCTTGCAGGGCGCCGGGTATGCCGTTCTCGGCATATCTCCGGATCCGGTCGAGAAGCTCGCGCAGTTCGCCGACGCCGAGCAGCTGGCGTTCCCGCTGCTGTCCGACGAGGACGCCGAGGTCGCCAAGGCCTGGGGCGCGTGGGGGCAGAAGACCGTCAACGGACGCACCTTCGATGGACTCATCCGCTCGACGGTCGTCGTCGATGCTGAGGGTCGCGTCAGCGCGGTCGAGTACAGCGTCGATCCGAACGGGCACGTCGCGCGGCTGCGTGGGGCCCTGGGCATCTGACGGCGCGAGGGAGCAGAGAGGGAGGCGAGCGATGGAGCTTGCAGAGTTCAACCACGCGGATCGCGCCGACGCCATCGCGGCGCTCCGTCCCTGCGTCGATGTGACGCGTTGGTGCGAGGCGGTCGCCGACGCGCGGCCGTACGCATCGGTCGAGGCGCTCGTGGCCACCGCGACCGCAGTGGCTGCGCCGTTCACCGGCGACGAGATCGAAGCGGCGCTGGTCCACCACCCCCGCATCGGCGAGCGGGCTGACGGCGATACCAGCGAGGCCACCATGTCGCGCTCGGAGCAGGCCGGCGTCGACCCAGCGGATGCTGACGTTCAGGACGCGCTCCGCGCAGGAAACCGTGCGTACGAGGAGCGGTTCGGCCGCGTCTTCCTCATTCGCGCCGCCGGGCGCCGCGTCGACGAGATCCTCGCCTCGCTGCAGACCCGCCTCACGCACACCGACGAAGAGGAATCCCACGTCGTCGCCCGGCAGCTGCGCGAGATCGCACTGCTGCGACTGAAAGGAGTCATCACCGCATGACCGTCTCTCACATCACGACCCATGTGCTCGATACGGTGCAGGGCGTTCCTGCACCGGGCATCGCGGTGCAGCTGCTCGCCCAGGACGGCGACGGCTGGCAGCTCGTCGCCGAGGCGGTGACGGATGCCGACGGACGGGCGAAGCAGCTCGGCCCTGAGCGGCTCAGCTCTGGCGCCTACCGCCTCCGTTTCGACACCGGCGCGTACTTCGCCGCCAGTGAATCCGCGACCTTTTTCCCTGAGGCTCTGCTCACGTTCCTCGTCGACGAGGAACGGCCGCACTACCACGTGCCGCTCCTGCTGAGCCCGTTCGCCTATTCCACTTACCGAGGAAGCTGAGTAACCGATATGACTGACACACTGATCGCCCCAGAGGACACCCAGACCGGCACCACGGCATCGGGTCGCATCGTGCTGGGCCCGAACCAGTACGGCAAGGCCGAGGTCCGGCTCGTCAAGATCACCCGCGACAATCCACGGCACGAGATCGAGGATCTCAACGTCACCTCTCAGCTGCGCGGCGACTTCGCGGCTATGCACCTCGAGGGCGACAACGGTCACTGCGTCGCCACGGACACGCAGAAGAACACCGTGTATGCGCTCGCTCGTGAGGGAGTCGGGTCGCCGGAGGCATTCCTCCTGCGCCTGTCCGACCACTTCATCGGCTCGTTCGACTGGGTCGGCGGCGGGCGGTGGTCGGCCGACAGCTACGCGTGGAATCGTATCGAGGTCGACGGCGAAGGCCACGACCACTCCTTCGTGCGCAGCAACCAGGAGGTGCGCACCGCGCTCGTCGTCGGCGACGGCGAGAAGCGCCACATCGTCTCGGGGCTGAAGGACCTCACCGTGCTCAAGAGCACCGAGTC
>JBQDFB010000147.1:0-2556 GCA_052085045.1 Microbacteriaceae bacterium
GCGCAGCAGACACCCGAGCGCGTGTCCAGCCCGGCACTGAGTGCGGTTCGTCATACCGTGGAGCCATGGCACGGGCTGACGGTCGTAACCTCGCGTTGAGCTGGATCGCGGGTCTCATCTGCACCGGCGTCGTCGCCGCGCTGGTGTGGCTCGCACTGCCCATGGGGCCGGTGATGGTGCAGTACGTCGGCGATACGCTGCGCACGGTCCTGCCGGGGGGCGCAGACGCTCCCTGACGGGTCGGCCGACACGTCGGCACGCCTGCGCTTTCGCATGCCATCGCGGCGATACTCTCGCACTGCACACAACGAGGAGAGGCGCCCAGATGAGTGACCCCGAGGTTCCCCAGCACGAGCAGAAGTCCGGCGTCGACGACGTCGTCGACAGCGCCAATGCCGGACTCGCGGAGGCCGAGGCCGCGCGCGCCGACCAGCCGCAGGCGGCCGATGCGGATGCTGTGGACCACACGCCCGCCGACCCCGCGACCGTTGACAACACGCCCGTCGATCACGACGCCGTCGACAACACTCCCGTCGATCACGACGCCGTTGACCCCGACCTCGCAGCCTTCGAAGCCGCCGAGCGCGATCACCCCGGCACCTTCGGCGGGTCCGAGCGCCGGGACGCTGCCCCCGTCGACGACGAGTTCCGCTTCAACAGGACGGATGATGCGACGATCGCCGACTCCGCCTATGCGGCGCCGGTCGCCGACGCTACCGAAACCCGAGTCGTCCCCTCCGAACCGCTTATGGCGGAGACGAGTGCCGCGACGCCGGCCCACCAGCAGCCGATCTTCGTTCAGGCGCCGGAGCCGCCGCGCGAGCGCGGCAACCGCGGCACGGCCGGTGCGATAGGCCTGCTCGCCACGATCGTCTTCGCGATCCTGTACCTCGGCATCGGGCTGGGATGGAGCGCGCTTCGCGGTGATATCGCGGGCGGCGAGGTCGTCGATGTCGTTCTCAGCACGCTGACGACCTGGGCATTCTGGGTGCCGGTCGCCGTCTTCTTCATCGGCTTCTGGCTGCTCGGCGCGATCATCAACCGCGGCCGCTGGGGACTCTGGGTCGTGTTCGGGCTCCTGGTGGGCGTCGTCTCCTACGGCGGATACATCCTCGGGCAGCTGTTCGAGGCGCCGTTCTGGCTCATCACCGCTTCCGAGGCGACCACGCTCGTGGGCGACCAGCTCTTCGCCCCCCTTGCCATCGCATCGTTCGTGCTCGGCCGCGAGCTGACGATCTGGTTCGGTGCGTGGGTGGCCCGCAGCGGCGCCCGCAAGACCGAACTCAACGACGAGGCCCAGCGTGAGTACGAGCGCACGCTCGAGGCCGGTCCGAACCTCTCGAGGTAACCACGGACATGTCATCGTCAGACCCCCGCGGGCCCGAGTCTGCGGGGGTTTCGGCTGTCCTGGCGACGGTGATGACGGCGATCGGATTCTTCGCGCTGGCGGTGTTCGGCCTCGGGGCGCTGAGCGTCGCGACCGATGCCGACATCATCTCCGTTCCCGGTCTGGGGCAGGCGCCCGGCATCGTCGGCATGATCATCGCGATCGCCGTGTTCGCCGGCATCCTCTGGCTCGCCGTCCGGATCGCACGCCCACGGTTCCGATCCGTGTGGACCATCGCGATCGCAACAGCGCTGGCGCACCTGATCGGCGTCGGCATCGCCACGATCGTCGTGACGGGCGAGTTCGTCACCGGACTTGCGGTCATGGGCGGGCTGATCAGCGGGGGAGCGAGCCTCATCATCCTGGCGGCAGCGGCGGTCGCCGGTTGGGCCGGTGTCGCGCTTCGGCGCACCCGGGCGGGCCGTCCGCGGTGGCCGTGGGAGCGCGACGACCCCGACGCCGGTTGACGCGCATGCCGGAAATCTGCTGACCGTGCGCGGATCGCCGTACGCTGGAGACGTGGAGCGCTCATTGGAGACGCAGGTCGACCTGGCCGTCGAGGCCTGGTTGCGCTGGGTGCCGCGCTGGGAGCCGGCGACCCATCGCGGCCGCGTCGCGCCCTGTCGCCGCTGTCTCGGATCTCCCATCCTCTCGGCGGTCGGCATCGGGGCAGACGTCCCGCACGGCGTGCAGCACGGCCTCTCGACCCGCATAAAGACGGTCGTCGACCACGCCGTCGCCGCATACACCGCGAAGAATCTGCCGATGCTGCAGGGCGAGCTCGATCAGCAGGCGGCCCGCAATCGCGCCCGCAGCTACCGGCCTTCCGAAGACCTCGATCCCGAGTACGAGGGCATGCCGCTCGATCCCGATCCGGTGCCGGGTGCGCCGTTCCTGTTCACGATCGCCGGACTCGCCGACGACGAGGCGACCGAACTGCCGCCCCTGCCGCCGCTGTCGGATGAGGCGAAGGCCGCCCTCCGTCAGGAGGTCGCCCTGGCCGACGAGTACGCCAACATGGTCGGTCGCGAGATCTGCGGGATGCTGCTGCGCCATCGCCTCGCGGTGCAGAACGCGATCTCGCAGTACGTCGAGCCGCAGATCGAAGCTCTGCTCGCCGAGCTGACCCAGGCGCTGGATTCGCCGTTCGACCCCGAGGCGCCGTAGCC
>JBQDFB010000148.1:0-2523 GCA_052085045.1 Microbacteriaceae bacterium
CGCGTCAGACGCGCTGCGCGCGCCGCGTCTTGCGCCAGCCGTCGATGATGTCCCAGACGGCGACACCGACGATGACAATGGCGAGGATGACGGCGAGGACGCCGCCGACGTCGGAGGGCGTATCGGCACGGCCGAGCGTGAACTCCAGGAACGCCGGGTTCAGCAGCTGTCCGCTGAACAGCAGGTAGAGCGCGCCGACTGCGAACACGATCGCGAGCCCGGTGTTGAGCACGGCGAGTGCGGGGCGCCACCCGCGACCGGCGTAGATCGCGATCGCGAGAGCGGCCTCGACGCCCATGAGGACCAGGGCTCCGCCGATCCACCACGGCCACAGCTCCGGGTTCAGCATCGACAGGGCCGAGGTCTGCGATCCGAGCCCGGCTTCGATATCTACAGTGCCATCGGCGACCAGCACGAACCCGATGAACCGGTCCCACAGCAGGGCAGCGGCCATCACGCCGAGGAATACCAGCGAGGCGATGAAGTCGCCGTGGCCGGCGCCGGTCTCCTGCGGCTCGGGGAGGGAGTCGACCGACCACTTCACTCCCGTGTCGGCACCCGTGCGCTCGAGGATGAAGAACACCAGGGTGGTCCAGAACGCCACGTGAAGAATCGAGGTGATGCCGACGACGACCACCTGGCCGATGATCTCGCCGACAGAGCTGTCCTGGAGCGCGTACGCGATCGCGACCCCTGCCATCGCCGTGACCGGAACGATCCACAGCAGCAGTTTCAGCAGCCGCCACCAGGCGAGGTAGTACTTCGGTCCGATGAGGTGCAGCGGGCGATCGGCGTAGCCGGCCGCGAGAGCCGCAGGGTCGCCGAGGTCGGTGAGGACGGCGCGTTCGGCATCCTCCCGGGCCTCGCCCTGGTCGGTGCGTGCTTCTACGGCGTCGCCGATGGATGCTTCGAGCTCCGCACGCACGTCATGCTGCGATTCGGGGGCGAGAGATTTCGTGACGGCGCTGATGTAGCGCTCGGTGAGTGTTGCAGCCATGATCAGTGCTCCTGTTCAAGGGTGTCGTCGGTGAGGGTCGCGATCGCTGTGGTGAGCGATGCCCATTCGGTCGTGAGGGTGTCGGCGAGACTGATGCCGGCAGGCGAGGTGCGGTAGAACTTGCGGGGCCGCGCCTCGTCGGTGTTCCACTCGCTCGTGAGGTACCCCTGCTTCTCGAGACGTCGCAGCAGCGGGTACAGCGTGTTGGCGTCGGTGGCGAAGCCGTGGCGCTGGAGGTCCTCGAGCAGGCCGTAACCGTAGCCGGGGGTGCGCAGCAGTTGCAGACAGGCAAGCACCACGGTGCCGCGCCGCAATTCCTGCAGATGCGTTTCGAGCAGTTCGTCCATGTTCAGTACATTACTGTGCGTCACACACTATTGTCAATCACGCATTGATGGAGATTCTCGCCGGAGTACGGTTGCAGAATGCTCGAGCTCATCCGGATCGACCCGTTCGACGACACCGCGGTCGACCTGTGGTGGGACATCTACGCCGCCGCCGAACGTGCGGATCGCGGCGCAGAGACCGCCGTCTGGACGCGTGGCGAATCGCGGCACGAGCTGCAGCAGCACACTAAGGCGATCGAGCGGCGCGCCTACCTGGCCCGCTTCGACGGCGAGGTCGTCGCCGGCGGGCGGCTCGCCCTGCCGCTGCGAGACAACCGGCGCACCGCCAGCCTCGGTGTGCATGTCGCCCCGGACTTTCGGCGACGCGGCAGCGGAACAGCCGTGCTGAGCGCCCTCGAGGACGCGGCTCGCAGCGCGGGTCGCAGCATCCTCACCTCGAACGCGTCCTGGCCCTATGCGGCGGGCGACGACGGCGCCGGCGTCCCTGGACGCGAGTTCGCCCGACGTCACGGTTATGCTCTCGCGCTGGGCGACGTGCAGAGCCGCCTGCGCCTGCCGCTCGACGCCGAACTGCTCGATGACCTGGAGCGGGAAGCATCTGCCCGCCATTCAGGCTATGCGCTGCGCTCGTGGATCGGCAGCGTCCCGCGAACTCTCGTCCACGACTGGGCCGAGCTGGACGCCTCGCTCGAGACGGAAGCTCCCGTCGGAGACCTCGATATCGAGCCCGCATCGGTCGACATCGCTGCACTGCGGTCCGACGAGACACTGCTCGCCAGGCAGAATCGACGCAGCTACGGCACGGTCGCGCAGGATGCCGCCGGTCGCGTCGCGGCATACACGCAGTTGGTCGTCTCGGGCGATGACGGCAACGCGTACCAGTGGGGAACGCTCGTGCGGCACGAGGCACGGGGCCACCGACTGGGCATGGCAGTGAAGGTCGCGAACCTGCGACTGCTGCAAGAGCACTCCGCCGCCGTCCGTTCGCTCTATACGTACAACGCCGGCGTGAACGAGCACATGCTCGCGATCAATCGGGGCCTGGGCTTCGCGCCCTCCGAGCACATGGCCGAGTTTCAGAAGCACGTGTAGGCGTCCGCGCCGGTCGCCAGACCCACCCCACTCGTTCAGGTCGCGATTATCGCCGCTCTGCGCGCCCCAGAACGGCGATATTCGCGA
>JBQDFB010000149.1:0-2511 GCA_052085045.1 Microbacteriaceae bacterium
CGCGGCATCCCGCCTAGAATTGACCGCATGCCCGCAGGCGATTCCTTCTACATCACCACGCCCATCTACTACCCCTCCGATGTTCCGCACATCGGGCACGGGTACACGTCGGTGGCCGTCGACACGCTCGCCCGCTGGCACCGCCAGGCCGGCGACGACACGTGGATGCTGACCGGAACCGACGAGCACGGCCAGAAGATGCTCCGCGCCGCCGCGGCGAACGACGTCACCCCGCAGGCCTGGGTGGACCGGCTGGTCTCCGAGAGCTGGTTCCCGCTGTTGGAGACGCTCGACGTCGCCAACGACGACTTCATCCGCACCACGCAGGAGCGGCACGAGAAGAACGTGCAGGTGTTCTTCCAGCGCCTGTACGACGCGGGCTACATCTACGCCGGCGAGTACGAGGCGCTCTACTGCGTGGGCTGTGAGGAGTTCAAGCCAGACTCCGAGATCGTCGACGGCACCGGCCCGTTCGAGGGGCTGAAGGTCTGCGCGATCCACTCCAAGCCGCTCGAGCTGCTGCAGGAGAAGAACTACTTCTTCAAGCTCAGCGAGTTCCAGGACCGCCTGCTCGAGCTCTACAAGAGCGAGCCCGACTTCGTCCGACCGCACTCCGCACGCAACGAGGTCGTCTCGTTCGTCAACCAGGGGCTGAAAGACCTCTCGATCTCGCGCTCCACTTTCGACTGGGGCATTCCGCTGCCGTGGGACGAGTCGCACGTCATCTACGTGTGGGTCGATGCGCTGCTGAACTACGCCACGGCCGTCGGGTACGGCTCCGATGAGGAGAACTTCGCCCGCCGCTGGCCCGCGTACCACGTGGTCGGCAAGGACATCCTGCGCTTCCACGCCGTGATCTGGCCGGCGCTGCTGATGGCCGCCGGTGTCGAGGTGCCCCGGGGCGTCTTCGCGCACGGCTGGCTGCTCGTCGGCGGCGAGAAGATGTCGAAGTCGAAGCTCACCGGCATCGCGCCGTCCGAGATCACCGACGTCTTCGGCTCCGACGCGTACCGGTTCTACTTCCTGTCCGCGATCGCGTTCGGTCAGGACGGCTCGTTCAGCTGGGAAGATCTCTCGGCGCGCTACCAGGCCGAGCTCGCCAACGGCTTCGGCAACCTCGCGTCGCGCACGATCGCGATGATCGAGAAGTACTTCGACGGCGTGGTTCCCGAGCCGGCTGAGTACACCGCGCAGGATCTCGCCATCCAGAAGATCGTGGCGGATGCCGCCACCGCAGCGGATGCCGCGATGGAACAGTTCCGCATCGACGAGGCGATCTCGTCGATCTGGACCATCGTCGACGCGCTGAACCACTACATCACCGAGAACGAGCCGTGGGCGCTGGCGCGCGATGAGGAGCAGCGCGGGCGCCTGGGCACGGTGCTCTACACCTGCGCCGAGGGCCTGCGCGCGCTCGCCGTGCTGCTGTCGCCCGTCATGCCGCAGTCGACCGGGAAGCTGTGGTCGGCGCTCGGCCTCGCCGAAGCGCTCGGTGACCTGCGAGCGCAGCCGCTCCGCGAGGCCGGCGCCTGGGGCGTGCTCGCACCGGGCACCACCGTGCAGGCCCTCGCGCCGCTGTTTCCCCGCGTGGAGTCGCAGTCCTGAGGACTGCGTGCTGCTGAGCGCATCCGATAGGTTGAGGGCGACGAAAGTCACCGACCAAGGGGGAGAACATGTCATCGGCAGCCGAATTGACGACAGATGTCACCGCGGACCCGGCAACGGCGAAGCAGAAGATCGATCAGGTGCTCAGCGCCGAGAAGGCGACGATCGCCGGGACGGCCCCTGACGGATCCGTCACCGACTTCACGACGCGAAAGACGATGCTGTCGTGGGAGCTGCAGGGGCGGATCACCCTCGCTCCGACGGCTGGGGGCACGAGCATCCACCTGGTGCTGGACACCCACAACAACCGGCCCTCGGCACTGGCTGATGGGATGAAGAATGCACGGAGCGCAAAGAAGCTCATGGAGAAGATCACCGCAGCATTCTGATGGCAGAGACGTACGTGAAGGCGCGGGAGGCGGACGGGCGCAAGGACCTCCGCTATCCCGCCGCACCCGAGCCGCTCACGGTGCGGGTGTACGACAACCACGCGCACCTGGAGATCACCGACGGTGTCGAGCCGCTCTCGCTCGCCGAGCAGCTGGATCGGGCAGAGGCAGTCGGCATCGCCGGGGTCGTGCAGGCGTCCGGCGACATCGAGTCGTCCCGCTGGGCGGTGGATGCCGCGGCATCCGATCCTCGTATCCTCGCCGCCGTCGCGATCCATCCGAATGACGCGCCGGTCTATGCCGAGGCCGGGCACCTCGACGACGCCATCGGCGTGATCGACGAGCTCGCCGAGCACCCGCGTGTGCGCGCGATCGGCGAGACCGGACTCGACTTCTTCCGCACCGGGCCCGAGGGGCACGCCGCGCAGTTCGAGGCGTTCGAGGCGCACATCGCGCTGGCCGAGAAGCACGGCATCGCGATGCAGATCCACGACCGCGACGCCCACGACGCGGTGCT